>JAFZDQ010000105.1 GCA_017561085.1 Lachnospiraceae bacterium | reverse complement strand
GGGACGTTTCCCTTCCTTATTGGTACCGTTATTAAGCCTTTATATGTTTTTTGGTTTTGCAGCTATGGCACTTCTTTATTCCTATTACTACCGTAAAGTTTTTGACAAGCATATGCCCCCTGAAGAACCCGCAGACGAAGGGGATTCCGAATGGAACTGGGGCGAATAAACAAATACAATCAATAAAATCACAAAACACAAGAAATACAAAAAATCAAAACATAAAACCCGCACAGTGTGCGGGTTTTATTTATTCTTCATTCTTATTGATTTATTACAAATATCTACTATCTGATGCTCTTGGTTTTACGTTTCTGTTTCACTTCGTACATCTTATCATCCGCTCTCTTCACCAGAGCTTCCAAAGATTCTTCCGCATCTGAATTGTTTACATGTCCGACACTTGCCCGAAGCACAAAAGGAAGTTCCTCTTCATCGCTGTAGTTCTCTAAATACTCGCGGATTTCCTCTGCTTTATGAAGGAGTTCTTCATCTGTCAGATAACCGCCAAGAACCAGGAATTCATCGCCACCCATTCGTACATGGATATTATCACCGGCAAAGACTTCACGGATTGCACGTGCAACCCCGATAATCGCCTTATCCCCCATGGAATGGTCATAATTATCATTAATCACCTTCAGATTATCCACATCCACATATGCAAGGAATACCTCTCCGCAATGCTTCGTGAAATATTCTTCCGCAAAGGTCACATAGCCGGAACGGTTATACAAACCGGTAAGCGGATCCTGTACATAAAGTTCCTGCAGCCGCTGGTTTACACGACGTAGTTCCTCTCTCTGACGGATATTCTCAAGGGCAAGGCCCATGGTATCCTTAAAGGTTCTGTAGAAATTATTCTGCAGGAAGTTATCCTGATGTACCGCAATACAAAAACCGTAGGAATCACTGCCAAAATGCAAGGATGTATAAACAATCACTTTATCATCCGTACCCTGTAACAGCTCATGGGGCGCAAAAAAGTCACTGGTGGTTAATTCCTTCCGGCCGTTTAAGCTGACAGCAACCATGGTCTTTCCGCCTTCCGCATCCGGGTCATAATTGTCCCAGAACAGATGGCCTTCCAGGCAAAGCACCATATCCATACCGCCCAAAAGATTGTAACTTTCATGGAGATTCTTTTGCAGTTCCTCGATACTTCCACTACTGCAAAGTAATTCTCTGTTCATTCGCTGTCTTACTTCCAAACGCTCTTCGTAACGTTTCTCACGATATACGTTCTGAAGGTCCTTGCGGACATCACGTTTGTCCAGTCCGCAGCCGCAGCTTTCATTCAACGCCAGCTTACCGGGGGAGAAAAACTCGCCCATTTCTACGGTTCCTTCTCCTAATTGCAACAATTTATCAATACTGTCGTATCCCAGTTTCTCCCAGTTACGGTTCACACTGGTAAGAGAGGGACTATAAAACTGACCTTCTTCAAAATTATCAAAACCGGCAATTCTATAATCTATAGGAGGCTGATATCCGTCCGCCTCTGCTGCACTCAAATAACCAAGTGCCATATAATCGTTTGCACACATCACTACATCCGGCAAATGAAGGCCCTCTGCCTTCCATTCCTCATATGCAGCAATACCATCACTGTTTAGGAAACTCTTATGGCATACCCGTTTTTCATCAACGGGAATACCATGCTTCTGTAAACATTCACAAAAAGCCCTGTATCTCTCTTTGTTCTCTTCATGTTCTGCCGGACCGCCTAAATAGTTAAACACCTTACAATCATGCTCTGTCACCATGTGTTCAACCATCTCGTAGAAAATCTGATAGTTATCAATACCTGCAAAAGAAGCGCCTTCATACTTCTGGTCAATACTCAGAATCTTCTTACCGCTCTTCCGGTATTCACGCAGTTTTTCCTCTACCAGCGCCACATTTCCCACGCTGTTAACAGCTACCAAAACACCGTCATAATTAGAAATATCCGCCAATTCAAAAATTTCCTGTTCTTTCATCAGAAATTCCGAATCAGACAAAGCATCGTACACCATAAATACGTGTACTTCCACTTCTTCATTCTCTATTCTTTTTCGAATTCCTCTTAGCAGGCAATCAATATAATTTCCATGCCATACGCTACATAACATCAGAATCTTTTTTCTCATTTCCGGCCCCACAAATAAAAATTTATATAATTCCAGCTTTATTCGATAGTTGTAATTATTTTAGCATAAATATTGTATTCTCTCAAGTGGTGTCTGCAATTTTCTAAAAAGAAAAAACAATGCCGCCCGTTTTCCTACGGACGGCATTTCGTTTATTCCGTTAAATATACTGCTATTTCAGTCACTTTACTCTGTCTTAAATGCGGAAATTTCACCTTTCAGTTCTTCCATATTCTGGCTCAGAATTCCGGAAATACGGTTCAGATTTTCAACATTCTGCTGTAATTTTTCGGTAACACCGTTCACCGCTCTGACGTTTTCAGCGTTTTCTTCAATGATACCGGAAATATTCTTCACGGACTTCAAGGTTTCTTCTCTTTCAGAGTCTGCCTTTTCTGTGCTGGAAACGATATCCTTAAGCCCCTGTACCAGATTGTTCATCTGTACATTCATTTCCTCGAAGATGCTTACTACCTTTTCAACCACTTCTGTCTGAAGCGCTACCATCTGTTCTGCCTGCTTCGCATTTTCAACAGTGCTCTTGGTACGGTTAGAAATCAGCTTCACGTTATTCTGGATTTCATGTGCTGCCTTTGCAGAATCATCAGCCAGTTTACGGATTTCTTCTGCTACTACCGCGAATCCGCGTCCTGCGTCTCCGGCTCTTGCCGCTTCGATGGAAGCATTTAAGGATAACAGGTTGGTCTGCTGGGAAATACCTGCAATGGTTTCAACGAACTGGTTAATCAGTCCTGTTTCTTTCTTCAGGGCATCGATATTGTCGCCTACCTGTGCGGTAATTGCTGTAGTTTCCTGTGCACGTTCGCCAAGTACCTGTACCATGCTCATACCATCGGCAATCATCTTCTCAGTTGCTCTGACGAGGGTTTCTACTCTATCTACGGTATTACTTACTTCCTGCATATCATCGGAAAGTGCGGAGGTCTTTTCTACACAGAACTGTGCATATTCAGACTGCTTCTGCATACCTTCGTTGATACCGCTGATTGCTGCCGTAATATCTTCGGAGTAGTCACTGATGATAAAGGATGCATCCTTAACTTCCTGTGCGGAGCCTGCCAGTTCATCCGTAGAACGGTTAACCTTTGAAACCAGTTTCTTATTGTTATAGATCATATCAGTAGCAGATGCTGCCAACTGATTAAATTCGTCTTTACCTTTGGCTGTTACTTTAACGGTAAGGTCACCCTTAGCAACTTCGCCGAATCTGCGGGAAATACGCTTCATATTTCCGGTAATTCCTGCCGCAATCCAGATACCGATTAACGCTGCAATAACAATTGCAAGAAGAACAAGTTTCACGGTAATGGACTTAATGGATTCAGCCTGTCCGGTTACAACTTCCATAGGTACCAGCGCACAAATGGTTGCATGATTGGAATCACTTCTCTTGTAAAGGAACAGATATTTTTCGCCTTTAAACTTCACTTCCTGGTAACCGCTCATGTTATCTTCTTCATTAATGGGTGTGAAGAATTCCTGACCGAAGAATACCTTTTCGCCTTCCGTAAGCACGCTCTCTTTTCCTTCACCTACTGATTCAAGTAAAAGTTCACGTCCGTTTGCGGTAACAAAACCGATAATACTGCCTTCGCCCAAATCCATATTCTTAAGCAGATTCTCAATACCTTCGGAAGCAATATCCACTACCATGATAAAACTCTGCTTATTGGACTGTAACTGATAAGCCATGATATAATCATCTTCATCCACTCCCAATTTTTCATCCAAAAGGGCATGGCTGTCAATCCAACGTCTGGGTGTCTTTCCGTCCATTTCGGTACTTGCCAGGTATTCATTGTAAAAACCATCTGTTTCCGCACCTACACTGGCTGCCGTCTTCGTGGTAATTACATTTGCACCTGCCGGAGGAATCATATGGAAGTTACTGATTAATTCATTGGTCTTTTGTGTGGACTGGAAATTCTTCTTGGTAGAACTTACCACTTCCTTCTGTTCTGCCAAATCAGAAATCATATCAAATGCATACTTATGGATTCCGTCATCAAAAGCATACTTCATGGTTTCAGTCGCAATAAACGAACTGTTTAATTCTATGTATTCATTTACCATGTTAATTGTCTGCAGGGTAGATTCCTGATACTTCTCCTGCATACCTTCAGCAGCCTTATTATAAGCCACCGTACCTACAACAATCATGAAAATAATAGGAATCAAAAAGCACACAAAAATCTTATTACGGATGCTGAATAACTGTACCACAAATTTGCTTACAGGTTTTTTCTCTTTCGCATCTTTCGGTTCTTTGGACAATTTGGCCCCCCAGCCTTTCGCCTTATCAAAAAGAAACTTCGCCTTATCAGCCGCATTCTTCAAAACTTCTTTAACGGGCACTTTTTCACCCGCATCCTTCGCAGTTTTTTCCGGTGCAGCAATATCGTTCACCTTCTTTATGCTAATTTTCTTTTCCTTAATAGGTTTTTCTTTAGCAACCTTTTCTTCTGCCGGCTTTTCAGAAGACTTCTTCTCCTTTATTTCCTTCAACTTATTCATCAGTTTTTCGTTCATACCCTATCCTCCTGCCAATATAGTTCCTTAGGGGAATACTTTACAGACATTATAACACTTTTAACACAATTTGTCGTGCTATTTTTACAAAAAAAATGAACTCTTTTTAATTTTTTTTGTAAAAAAGAGCATTTTACCAATTAAAAAGAGTTCTTTACCATTTTTTTAGTCTAAATTCAGTTTTTTCTTCATAACTAATTCACTGACAAAGAATAACACTGCTATGACCACCAGCATCACAACCGACATCATCGTATAGGTAGGAGTCAGTATATCAAAAGGACTAACAATTTCTTCCCCGGCCATACTTATCATCATGGGAAGCATGGCCAGCATGGATACCGTAGTTACGATGGAATTAATCGCAAAATAAGCACCGACGGAGCCCAAAATTTTGTGCTTGCTCACAAGCTGTCCGAGGGTAACGGAGCCAATCACCATCATGGAACCGGAAAAGCCGCTTACTACCACCATCAGAAGTATACTCAGGAAAAATCCTACGCCGCCCTGTTCTCCGAAAACAGTGCCCAGTTCCGCAAACACTTCTTTGATATCCGAAATCAGTTGCATTGTCGTCAGTCCGTCCGGTCTGATAAACATCACTGCCATAAATGCAAATAACA
This sequence comes from Lachnospiraceae bacterium, assembly GCA_017561085.1. Lineage (GTDB taxonomy): Bacteria > Bacillota > Clostridia > Lachnospirales > Lachnospiraceae > Suilimivivens. Next base: position 29,224 of record JAFZDQ010000105.1, on the reverse strand, counting down.
GAATCGCAAGAATCATTGCAATTGACATAATAAAAAGCCATCCTGTCATAGGTAACCACTTGGAAATAAGCAACTGCCCAGGCGTAACCGGAAGGGTATGTGTTAAATAGCCTTCATCGGTATACATACTTTTGTAAAAATGAGCCGCTAAATAAATAGAAAGTCCCACGCTTATCCCCATCAGGATTCCGTAATACAACATCCACACGAAAACAATCAAAAATTCCACACCGGTTAAGGTCTCGCTTTCCCACACAGGGTAAGCAAAAGTAAGTCCCGCTATAATGGTCGATACAAATAATACAATCAGCATGATTACGGGAATTTTTCCGATGGATTTCCACTCATGCTTCATTAACTTCTTTAACATGCAAACACCTCCCTAAAATAAGCGTCCACGCTCTTTCCTTCTTTTTCACGGATCTCTTCCACTGTACTCTGCATTACCAGGTTTCCGTCCTTTATAAAGATTACTTCATCCAAAATATTTTCAATATCCGTAATCAAATGAGTGGATAAAAGAACGGTAGCATTTTCATTATAATTGGTAATGATCGTCTTAATAATGTAATCCCTTGCGGCAGGGTCCACGCCTGCAATGGGTTCATCCAGTATAAACAAATCCGCATCACGGCTCATCACTAAAATCAGCTGTACCTTTTCCCGCGTTCCCTTTGATAAGGTTTTGATTTTGGCCTTTTCATCGATCCCCAGGGAGTTAAGCATCTCTTTGGCTCTTTCCGTCCGGAAATCCTCATAAAAATCAGCAAAAAATTCAATCACTTCCGACACTCTCTTCGCCGGGGATAAATAGGTTCTTTCCGGCAAATAAGAAACTCTTGCTTTCGTTTCCGGGCCGGGCTTTTGACCGTTAATATAAACAGCTCCTTCACTGGGCTGAAGCAATCCGGTCAGAGTCTTAATCAGCGTCGTTTTACCGCTTCCGTTAGGACCGAGAAGTCCGATGATTTTACCCCTTCCGATTTCAAGGTTTAAATGGTTCAGTGCCTGTTTCTTTTTATCATATACTTTGGTAAGATTCTCTACTTTAACAAGTTCCATTACAAGTCCTCCCCTCCCGTTTCCTTCTTAAGAAGCGTAAGGATATCTTTCTTCTCATATCCAAGCTCCATCATCCTCTGCAAAAATTCCTGAATCTGCGTCTTCGCGATACTGTTTCTGGTTTCCATAATCATTTCCCTATTTTCTGTTACAACCCTTCCGCTTGTTCTGATTGCAGTCACAAGACCGCTGCGTTCCAATTCACTAAGCGCCTTTTGCATGGTATTCGGATTCACCCCTGCTTCGGCAGCCAACTCTCTTACGCTGGGAATCTTCTCTCCCGGCTGATAAACACCTGATACGATTTGCATTTGAATCCGTTCCACAATCTGTGCATAGATGGGACGGTCAGAATTTAAATTCCACGCCATATCATCCTTCCTTTCTTTGTATTATTGTATTGTTGTACTATCTTCCTAATACACTAATACATTATATTCAATTTGTCAACCATAAAATTTATAGGAAATTCCTATGAACTAAAAAACTTCACAGGTTTATCCTGTGAAGTCATTTTCCGTAATATCCGACAGTTGCAAGCGCGGCACCAATCATGATACAAAAATCCCCTATATTAAAAATAATACGTCTAAGCCAAGGGAGGGGCACATTAAAGCTAACATAATCCACTACATACCGGCGCACTATGCGGTCATAGGTATTGCTGTATGCTCCTCCCAGCAAAAGTGTCAGTCCCCATTTCATCAACCCTTTTCCCGCATTTCCTAAGGTTATTGCAAAAAGAAGCGTTGCCGATACAGTCAGCAGTACCGATATCCCGGCAATCACTTTCTGTTTGCTTTGACCGGCATTCAAAAACGCTCCCCGGTTGTGATGCCGGCGGATCAGAAGCAAACCGCCGCAGGCCTTTTTCTCAGCGCACTCTGTCAACTTTTTCTCTATATCATTCTTGATTTTCAGTTCCAGGCCAAAAACCCCTAATATCACCGCTAAATACTGCATAGGCTGTCCTTTCTGTTAATTAGATTGTGCATCCGCACAATCTCCGCGCACAAGCGTGTCGCAAAGCGACATTTACCTCCCCGCGAGCTGCACATCTTTCCCTTTTTACTTCATAGGAATTTTCTATGAAGTAAAAAGGGCACTCCGCAAGCGGAATGCCCCCAATTTTTATTCTTTTACACCACCGATGGTAAGACCTGTTACGAAATATCTCTGTAAGAAAGGATATAACATAATAATAGGTAACATGGTTGCGATGGTTGCTGCAGAACGAACTGTAACGGGAGTTACTGCTGCAGAGGTAGCACCTGCTGCTGCTGCGTTTGCCGCATTACCACCCTGCTGCATAACGGATGATAACAGTTTCATCAACTCGTACTGTAATGTTGTATATTCATCATTCATACGGTTGTAAATCATGGCATCAAACCAGGAGTTCCACTGCCATACCGCTACGAACAGAGCAACTGTTGCGTATACGGGTTTACACAAAGGTGAAATGATTTTGTAGAATACTGTCCAGTATCCTGCACCATCAAGCTGTGCGGATTCTTCCAGGGAATCAGGAAGTCCCTGCATGTAAGTTCTAAGTACCAGCATGTTAAATGCGCTGATTGCACCGGGAATAACGTATACCCAGAATGTACCGGTAAGACCTAAGTTTCTGTATAATAAGAATACAGGAATCAAACCACCGTTTACATACATGGTAATTACCCAGAATAAAGAAAGCTGGGACTTAAATAAAAATCTCTTACGGCTTACTACGAAAGCAAGAAGTGCATTCGCAACAAGAGCAATCAATGTACCAAGTACGGTACGGAGTACTGTAATCTTAGCACCAATTATGATATCCTGGATACCGAGTACTGTCTGATAGTTCTTCCATGTGAACTTTCTGGGCCATAAATAAATACCGCCACGGACAGCATCAACACCGTCGTTTAAGGAGATAGCCAGAGTATTTAATACAGGATATAATGTAACAACCACGAAGGCGATCATAAATAAGGTATTGCAAACCACGAAAATTTTGTCTGCTAATGATGTTTTCTGTTTTTTCATGTCCGCACCTCCTAGAATAATCTTTCTTCGCCCATACGCTTAGCAGCGTAGTTGGCAATTACGATTAAGACAATACTAACAACACTCTTGAAGATACCTGCTGCAGTACCGAGGGAGAAGTCGTTCTGACTGATACCCCATCTGAGTACGTAAATATCAATCGTATCGGAAACACTCTTAACAAGACCGTTACCCAACAAATACTGGATTTCAAAACCTGCGTTTAATACATTACCTACATTCATAAGTAACAGAATCATAATGGTAGGCTTAATACTGGGAAGTGTAATATATTTAATCTTCGCCCATCTGCCTGCACCGTCAATGGATGCTGCTTCATATAAGCAAGGGTCAATGGAAGTAATTGCAGCCAAATAAATAATGGCATTCCATCCTGTTTCTTTCCAACAGTTAGCAAATGCAACAATCGGCCAGAAGTACTGTGTATGAGCAAAGAAGTTGATTGCCTGATCTACAAAACCGAACTTTAATAAAAGTTCATTGATAATACCGGAGGATGATAAAGCATCATGCAAAATACCGGTAACAATAATCCAGGAAAGGAAGTGAGGCAGATAAGAAATTGTCTGAACCAGCTTCTTTCCGAATACATTTTTAACTTCGTTCAAAAGAATTGCAAATAAAATTGCCATAATAGTGGATGTAACCAGATTCAGCACACCCATTGCAAGTGTGTTTCGGATAACTCTGATAAACACGTCATCTTCAAATAAGAACTTGAACTTTGCAAGTCCAACAAAATCGGAACCTAAAAGGCCCTTTCTGGGCTTATAATTTTCGAAAGCCATAAGCCAGCCGGTTAACGGCCAGTAATAGAAAATTAAACCATATACTACCATAAAGAAAGAAACAATCATAAGGAACTTCTGTCTCTTAAATTCTTTCCAGGTATACTTTTTATCTTTTTTAATTACTTCTTGAGCCATACGCCACCCCTATCTTACAGTCAAAAAGCAGCAATAGTATTCGTTTCTGAATGCCTATTGCTGCTCTTATCATGCAATTATTTCAGAATATTGAAGTTTCTAAATTCTCGATTTATTTGAATGTGTCAAGAATTGCCTGCATTTCAGCTAAGAAATCTTCAGGCTTAGCTGCATTGTAAACTTCCATGTATTCAGCCCATGTAGCGTCGAAATCTTCAGCCATAACTACCTTAGGTAACCATTCATGCTTGATTTCGCCCATCTTTGTCCAAGCTACACCACCAGGAGTTTCTGTTGTGAAGTTGTTGGAGTAAGAGTACATAGGGAACCAAGGTCCGTTAGCTTCTACTACGGAACCAATCATATCAACGTAGTTGCCAGCGCCATATGCTGCGAAGCAGTCCTTAAGAGGCTGAGCCATACCGTTCTGGAATTCAGAAGGCTGTTCTTCAGGCTTGTTAGCGTTGATGCCGTCATCGCTTGTTCCATGCCACTGAGGGAAGTAGGAGTAAGCACATACGTGAGATGCCTGGTAAGCTGTGTCAGCTAACATATTTCTCTGATCATCTGTTCTGTAGTATAAGCCGTTTTCATCTACAGAGTAGTCAACGCCTTCTACACCCCAGAATCTTAAGTCATGAAGTTCCTGATCCATAGCACAGTCTACTAAGAATCTGAAAGCTGTATCGGGATCTTCACAGTCAACTGTGATAGCGATACCGGATGCCTGGTTAACAGTGTCATCAAATGTATGCCATCTGTTTTCCATACCTTCTTCAGTTGTTAAACCAAGAGGAACGTAGTTACATCCCTGAGCGTCAAGACCCTGCTGTACGAATACATCGTTTACAGTGTAAGCGAAATCCCACCACTGGTCAACCATACCAAGTACACGACCTGTGGAAAGCTTAGCGATATATTCATCGTATGTCTGTGTGAAGGATTCGGGATCTACGAAACCTTTCTTGTATTCTTCGTTCAGTTTCTTGAAGTACTTAATTGTATCTTCAGAAGTATTGTAATCTTCGATTGTCATAGTAGCTTTGTTAACGATAACGGAACCATCGTTAGGATAACCAGCTAAGAACTGACCAGCGTTTTCAAGACAGAAGTATCTCCAGTCTTCGCAAAGGATAGTGTAAGCAAGGTTAGGTGTTCCGTCTTCCATTGTAGGGTTAGCTGCAATGTAATCTTCGATTACCTGGAAGTACTGATCCATGGTCTTGATTTCAGGATATCCAGCCCATTCAAGAACTCTTACCTGAATCCAGAATGCTTCGTCGTTATGAGTTGTAGCTGTAGGAGCTCCCTTGGTGTTACCGAAAGGATTGATCCAGTAGATGTGACCATCTGTCCAACGGAATTTTTCCCATTCTGCTTCAGTAAACCATTTTTCTTTGAATTCAGGATACTGATCGATGTATTCATCGAGGGGAATTAAAGCGCCGGAGTCAGCTAAGATACCCATATCATCGGAGTCGATGAAGTCAGGATATTCATCAGATGCAATCAGAGTACCTGTTGCTTCAGATGCTGTCTGGCCTGTTAACCATGTTTCTTTTACTCTTACGCCCCACTTTTCAGCGATCATCTGAGCAACTTCGTTGTCGTCGTTGATTTCAGAACCGGGCATTGTGATGAACATTGTGAAATCTTTGATTTCATCTTCAGAGTAAGTTTTTGCTTCTTCTGCTGCAGGAGCTTCTTCTTCAGCGGGTGCTGCTTCTTCTGCTGCAGGAGCTTCTTCAGTAGCAGGTGCTGCTTCTTCTGTAGCAGGAGCTGCTGCTTCTTCCTTAGCGCCACAACCAACTAATAATGTAGCTGCCATAGCAACGCTAAGCAGTAATGCTGTTAATTTTCTCAGTTTCATTACTTTGTTTCCTCCCTATATAATTTTTGGTACTCTAATTGTAAATAATTTGTGAACAGAAAAAAACCGATTAATTCTATATAAAAACCCGAAAAACTCTAGGTGGCAAACTATAGTTTCTCGGGTTACAGGTATTTTTTATTCATTTTTATCAATTTCACCTGCATTTTTACGGTATCTGGCAGGGGTACAGCCCTTTTGTTCGATAAAACGGCTGATAAAATAGTCCGTATCGTGATAGCCTACCTCTTCGGCAATCACGCTGATCTTTTTGTCGGTACGCAGAAGCATCTGGGCCGCTTCATTGATTCTGTAGTTACTCAGGTAATCTTTAAAGGACTGCCCGTATTTCTTGCGGAAAATCTGTCCCAGGTAAGAACTGTTTACAAAGTATTTCTTACTGAGTTCCTTCAGGGTAAGGTTTTCTGCAAAATGTTCCCTTACCTCGTGCTCCACTTCCATCAGCACACCACGGGATACATTCTTACGAAGCTGGATTAAATATTCCGCATACTCACAGGCAAAACGGCGCAGATGGGCACGGCTGCCTCGTGAAATATCCGCATCGAAAACATTATTACTGATATAAAGCATAACCTCTTCCTGGTCTACGGATTCATCCTGCTCTACCGCCAGATGAATCAGCTGGAACAACAGATAATTGGTATTCATGGAAACAATTTCTCCCGTCATACCTATACTTTCCATTTCAGTAAATAAGGCATCCACGCTGTTGTTGATTTCCACACGGTCGTTTTGCTCTACTGCCGAAATCAGTTTATCCAGACTCTGCTTGCAAAGAACTACTTTATTCTGGTTTACATGGACTTCCTCTTCATAATAGTAAAGACTCTTTTCTGCACGGAAGCCTTTAAAGCTCTTTAATACACAGGCACTGCTGTAGGAATGGGACACCTTGGCAATATCATCCACTTCCTTACCGATCAGGAGCACCACAGGCACGCCCAAATCCCTTCCCGCTTCCTGCAGTAGTTTTTCCATAAATTCCTGCATGGATAACTGCCGTTTTTCAGCCATGGCCTCACAATAAATCACGCTGATGTTGTGCTCTTCATCATAGCCGAAAACATCCTTCAGGCAATAACTGCTCTCTTCCCCCAAAAAGGCCGTACAATTTTCATACAGACGTTTTTTAAGCTCCCACAATTCGTTGTCATCCATTTCCTCCAGATAATCAAAAGCATTTAACCAGATTTGGATATAACGGACCTTTTCCGAACAAGGCAGTTGCTCCTTAACATACTCTAATACAGCGGCATCCGCTTTCCCTTTTATCAGGGTGGATAAATTCTGTACCAGATAACTGCGCTGCAGCTTCAAATTATCTTCTTCTTCCCTTGCAGTAGCTTCTTTCTGGCTGACCACCTTCCGCACCAGCTCTAACAGGGTATCCTTCTGGACCGGCTTTAAAATATAGTCCATACTGCCGAACCGGAGGGCTTTCTGGGCATAGGCAAAATCGTTATAACCGCTCTGGATGACAAAAAAGGTATTCGTATCCTCCTGTCTGATTTTTTCCAGAAGTTCCAGTCCTGTCATCACGGGCATTTTAATGTCCGCAATAATAAGGTCCACCGGGTTTTCCTTATAATATTCATAGGCATCTTTTCCGTTTGATGCCGTCTTAACGATTTCGCAGCCTTCCTTTTCCCAATCAATCAACATGGTAAGCCCGCGTAAAATAAACGGCTCATCATCCACCAGCATTACTTTTAACTGCATACAATTCTCCCTTTAACCACGTTCCAAATTTTCAACAGGCACCTTAATTACCATAAAGGTACCTACCCTTTCTTCACTTTCCAGTTCAAATTCCGTCGCACCGCCCGTTACCATCTTCAGTCTCAGGCAGGCATTGACAATCCCTACATGCTCATTATTCATAAGCGCTTCTATATTGCTGACCTGCATCCGTGCCCTGAGTTCTTCTACGGTTTCTTCATCCATACCGCCACCGGTGTCCTCAATTTCCAGATACAACCAGTCTCCCTTACGGTATACGCGGATATAAATCCAACAGGGTACTGCTTTCTTTTCAATTCCGTGAACGCAGGCATTCTCTACAAAAGTAACCAGCGTCAGCTTAGGCAAAATAAAATCAAGACAATCCTTCTGGGCCTCAATCTGATAGGACAATCTGTCCCCGAACCGGTATTTTTGCAGTTCCAGATAGGCCTCAATAAATGCCAGTTCCTCGCTGAGCCTGATGAAATCACTTTTCCAGTTTACATTCTGCCGCTCCAGTACCGCCAGTCTTTCTATCATGCCGGCCGTTTCCTCTTCGCCTTTAATGACGCTGTGCATACGGATACTTTCCAGCACGTTAAAGAGGAAATGGGGGTTAATCTGGCTGTGCAGGGCAAGGAGCTCTGCATTCTGTCTTGCGATGTCCATCTTTTGTTTCTCAAGTCTGTCCTTATATACCGTCTTAATCAGTTCCCTTGACCTGAGTACCATTCGGTTATAATTCTTCATCAGACTACCGATTTCATCACTGCCTCTGATATTTTCAATTTCCTTAAGACTCTCCGCCTCCACCTGGTTAAAAGCTTCGCTGAGTTCTCCCAAGCGGGACGTAAAAGAACGGTTAAAACCTACCGTCAGCGACCAGGGAAGCAAAATATTAAAAGCAATCATTAAAGAAATAAGCAGAAAATGATTTTTTAAGAAGTCAAAAATATCACTTTCCGTTTCCAAAACCAGAATTCTTAAAGACTCCCCATACAAATCAAAATCCCTGGCTACACCGATTTTTTCCTTGCCGGTAAGCATTTCATAGTCAATATTTTCTTTATTATGCCCTGCATTGGAAAACAAAATCCTGTCTCCGGAGCAGACATATACCGGCATGGTATATTTCATATTGGCCAGTCTTCGCACCAGGGTACTGTATTCCAAGTCAATTCTGACTAACTTCTCGCTCTTTAAATCCTTGAAATAATTCAAACGTCTGATAACCGACACCTTTCTTTTGGAAAAGGCAGAGGGGTTCTCATCACCGATGTAATAAAAATGTACCACCGTATTTTTGCCGGAGGATAATATTTTATCACACCATTCTTCATCCCTTACGGAGGACAGTTTATAGAAATGACCGCCGTTTACCAGTGTTTCATTGTCCCCGCAAAGCACCACGCCGATACTTCCGGAGTTAATACTGGTTACATAAAAGCTTTTGCTTTCCACGCTACGACTGGCATTAAAAAAATGCAGTTCCGAAGTGTATTCTTTATCCAAAAATTCATAAATCTCACGGTTAATATACAGCGTATTGGCCATCTTGGAAATTTCATCAAAGGTGTAGGCTAAATCCGCCCGCACCGCGCCGGCTACATTTTCCATTTCCTGCTTTTGCTGTACCTGTTCCGTCCGTAACAAAATAGTAAGGATGACGCTGTCGGTGATGAACAGTGGCAGGAGCACGCAACAAATGTAAAACAGCATCAATTTCTTCCGGATACTGTAGTCATTTATTATGTTTTCCATTCTCTTCCATAAACCGTTCATCGAGCGTCACCCTTATTGTTTCCTTATTACCAAATTCTGTAATTGCCGCTGAGCGCAAGGAATGCAAAGAAATACAGACAGTTGTCATAATATCTTCTTACGCCTGTACGCAGAGGCTCGTTCCAGAACTTTTCAATCCATTCAAAGGCAAGCTTTTCTTCTTCCTCACCGTAGCCTGCGCCGATTACCGCAAGACTGCCCTGTGCAGTGGTTACCATCAGCCCAACGGGATGAAGTGCAGGTGTATCAATGGGAGTTCCGTCCACCTCATAAATCACGTAAGGATTTTCCTTGCGGACAACACCCAGATAATGCTGCAGTCTCTCTGCCGCCTTAACCTGTCCTGCATCAATGCCGAACCATTCATAATCCAGACCGATATTTGCAACCGTTCTGTAAGCATCGCTGAAGAACCAGTCATGTCTGTCCTTGGTCCAGGGAATGGGTCTGCTCATGGGACTTCCGTCAAATTCCGCATACTCAGCGTTCATACCGGTTTCGGGATGACAAGCCTTTGCAAGATACTCTCTGCTGACAGCTGCTGCTTCTTTAAAGAATTCCCTGTCTTCTTCATCTGCCCAAAGTGCAAACAACTCATAAAAATGAGGCAAATGATAAGAAGGATCTGTATGATCACAGCCTGCAACAAACAAAATCTGCTTGTTTTCACGGTTCCACATAGGATATCCGGGTCTGCCGTTTTCACCCTTGTGTAAGCAGGCTCTTAAAATCTTCTTGGCCATTTCGGAGTAGTTAAAGATTCCTTCGCCGTCTCCCCATCTGTGGGATGCAAAGAATAATGCCATTGCGAAAAATTCTTCGCCGTCAGGTGCCGCGCCGTAAGCATTCTTGGTACCGTCAAGTCCGCAGGACCATGCAAAGTAGCCTTCATTCTCACCTTCATCCATCCACATATAGGTACAAGCCCATTTCCAGATACGGTCAAACTCTTCCTTCTTGTCCATCTGGACACAAATCATCATACCGTAGCTCATGCCTTCCGTTCTGGCATCGATATTTCCGGTATCTACCAGATATCCCATATCTTCGCCTGCGGGATGATAAATTCTCTCATCTTCGGGACCGTAAAAGAAAGTGTCCCAGATTTCCTGAAGCTTTTTGTCAATTTCTTCCTGACTCTTTCCTGCTTCTAAAAATAAATTACGGTAGTTTCCTGTTTCAAATGCTCTCATAGTATCTCTCCTCCCGCAGCAGTCACTTCCCCAAGCACTTGCTGCTCTTTATTATCCTGATTTTTTGGTATTTTGTCAATGAAACGTATGAATTAATATATTTTCCGTCCCTTTTCATCAGGGATTCCGCTCTTACGGTAAAAATAGGAATTTACCTGGTCGCGCCACTCCTTGGCGTTTACAAGTTGTCTGTCAAAACGCTCCCTTACGGTATCGTAGGCGCGCTTTTCTACCTTGCCGCTTAGGCTCTCCCACACCTGAATCATCGCTTCCACCTCGGATACCCCTTCAAAATGGGTATCATAGATGTGCTGGATTAGGGTTTTTCCTGTTTTTAACCGGTAGGTGTAGGGTACATGATGGAAGAACAAAAGCAACTCTTCCGGACAGGTAGCGATGTCATTGTACATAGATGCGTTGGGTTCATAATACTGCCGTACATAACCGGTTCCCGCATCCGTCCTGTCCACGCCGATGCCCCAATGGTCCGCCCTGTGGTAGGTACCCCATCTGGAATATTCATAGCCGTCAATGCTGGGGCCGTAGTGATAATGGGGTGTCACCATCCAACCGATGCCCAGCGGGCATGTATATTTTTCGTAGGTTGCCCGGGAGCCCATCAAAAGCTCTGTCACCTTCTTTACCACTTCTTCCTCGGTAGAAAAGGTTTGCTTCACCCACTCTTCTGCAATTTCTTCTGCGGAAAGACTCATGTCAAAGGCAAGTCTTCCGAATCCGTACAAATTGGCTGCCGCCAAATCGTTTCCGGTCCAGTTGGCATCCCGGCCGGTATTGATTACCGCTGCAATTCCGGTATTTTTGTTGCCGTAGCATCTGCCGCTTATGACATCCGCCACAGTATCCTTTTCCGGTGCACAATAGGTCTTAAAATCAAGAACCTCTTTAAAAAGCGGAATCAGATAGCAAAGGTCTATCTGCTGCCCCGTATATTCCTGGGCAACCTGTACCTCCAGCATCTGGTTGGTTTTCTTAAGACCGCCCAAAAGCGGGGATACGGCTTCCCGAATCTGGAAATCCATGGGACCGTTTTTAATCTGTAAAATCACATTTTCATGATAATCCCCATCCATTTCAATGAAGTTATCATAACCTGCTCTTGCCCTGTCCGTCTTGTAATCACGCCAGTCCTGGGTACAGTTATATACAAAGCAACGCCAGATAATGATGCCGCCATAGGGCTTCACAAGATCCGCCAGCATATTGGCACCGTCCGCCTGAGTCCTTCCGTAAGTAAAAGGTCCCGGCCGGCCTTCCGAATCGGCCTTTACCAAAAAGCCTCCCAGGTTGGGAATCCGGCGAAATACCTCTTCCATCTTCGCTTTCCACCAGGCAATTACCCGCTCATCCAAGGGGTCTGCACTGTCCGGACCGCCCAGTTCCAGCGGTGCCGCAAAGTTAAGACTTAAGAAAAATCGGATGCCGTAGGAGCCGAAGATTTCGGCCATCTTCGCCACTTTATCAAAATAGCGGTCTGTAATCAGATAGGTGGCTGCGTCCTTTACATTTACATTGTTAACGACTACGCCGTTGATTCCGATGCTTGCCATCAGTCTGGCATAATCCGTAATTCTCTCATCCTGTATGATTTCATTGTTTTCAAAGAAGAAGGAATTACCCGAATAGCCGCGCTCGATACTGCCGTCCATATTGTCCCAGTGGTTGTACATACGGAGCGGATTATCCGGCTTGCAATAGATTTCTTCAAAATCCGGCACCTCTTCCATGGCCACCCGTCTGAGCAAATGGAACACACCGTAAAGCAGTCCTTTTTCATCTCCTGCCTTCAAAAAGATTTTCGCACCGTTTCGGCAAAGCAGGTAACTTTCCGGCTCCATGGCCGCATCTCTCATAATGGCAATTCCCTGCTCAATCTCTTCTTCTAAAATAATTTCAGGAATCACGTCCAGCATTCCCCTGGCACCCTCTACCAGTTCTGCCAAAGCATTTTCCACGATTCCGCTTGCTTCATCAAAGCCTGTAAGGCTGATGGTTTGCCAAAAAGGCAGATTACCGTTTTCCTTTTTCGGTTCATAGGAAAGCCAAAGCTCTGTCCAACTTTTTTGCATTCCTGCTCCTTTCTCCCCATTTCCAAAATGGTTCAAAACCGGCTGTCGCCGGAATTCTCCGTGACAACCGGTTCTTTCACATAATTATGTTTTCAATCTGCATGCAAATCGCAGTATTTTAAACTTCTACAGCTACGGATAATGCCGCAACCTTCTTGCCTGTTAATTTTTCACTTCTGGTATCAGGAGCCTGGCCGCCCACATAAATGGTGGCCTGTGTCTGATCGATTACGAATTTACCTTCTTCGTCGTAAAGTCCGAATGCTTCTGCCGGAAGCTTCACAGAAACTTCTTTGGACTCACCGGGTGCAAGGGTTACTTTGGAGATACCCTTCAGCTGCGCATTGGGAGTGCCCTCTTTCATAATCTTCACGTAAACCTGAACGGTTTCGGTACCCTGTCTGTCACCGGTATTCTTCACGGTTGCGGAAACAGTGATGCCGTCTGTGCCTACAGAAGCAGCACTTGCTTTCACATCCTGATATTCATAGTTTGTATAAGAAAGTCCGTATCCGAAAGGATAAAGGGCTTCATTCTTCATATAACGGTAGGTTCTTCCTTCCATGGAGTAATCGGTAAACTCAGGAAGGTCATTTGTATCATAGTAGAAGGTAACAGGTAAATGTCCTTCGGGATTTACATCACCAAAGAGCATTCTCGCGATGGCCCTTCCGCCCTGCGCACCGGGATACCAGCCCTGTACAATGGCAGGAATATGTTCGTCAGCCCAGGTTACCGCAAGGGCACTTCCTGCAAGGAGAACAAGTACCACGGGCTTGCCGGAAGCATAAGCAATTTCCAGTACTTCCTGCTGGTTTCCGGGAAGATTTAAATCAGGCTTGTCACCACTTGCATAGGAGTTGCCGGTATCACCTTCTTCACCCTCTAAACCTGCATCCAGGCCAAGACACATGATAATCACATCACTGGCTTCACAAACAGCCTTTACTTCAGAATATCTGTCTTTACCGGCACTTAAGAATTCGGTACGGTCAAGATGTAAATGACATCCGTCAGATACAAGTACTCTTACATCATCGCCAAGGTATTCCTGGATACCTTCGGAAACGGTAAAGTAACGGGAAGCGGTTCCTTCGTAGTTTCCTACCAGGGCTCTTCTGTTATTTGCGTTGGGTCCGATGACACCAACGGTATTTAATTTGGATTTATCCAAAGGAAGCATGTTATTTTCATTCTTCAAAAGAACGATACACTTCTCAGCTGCCTTTAAGTTCAGTTCTCTCATTTCCTTGCTGTCTACAACAGTATAAGGAATATCATCATAGGGTGTCTTTCCTTTTTCATCGAAAAGTCCCAGTTTCATTCTGGTGGTAAAAAGATTTACAAGGGCTTCATCCACTCTCTCTTCGGGAATCATGCCGCTTTCTACGGCTTCCTTCACATAACCGAATAAGTTACCGCAGTTTAAGTCACAGCCGTTCTTTACTGCCATGGCTACGGATTCAAGCGGACCTGATGTTACATCATGACCTTCATGGAAATCCTTAATTGCCCAACAGTCGGAAACCACATGACCTTCAAAGCCCCATTCGTCACGGAGAATATCCTTCAGCAGGGTCTTGCTTCCGCAGCAGGGTTCGCCGTTGGTTCTGTTATAAGCACCCATTACGGATTCTACCTTTGCTTCCTGAATACAAGCCTTAAAAGCAGGAAGATAAGTTTCATACATATCCTGTACACTTGCCACTGCATTAAATCTGTGACGGAGTGCTTCGGGACCGCTGTGTACCGCAAAATGCTTCGCACATGCGGAAGCCTTCAAATAATTTTCATCATGTCCCTGAAGACCTTCGATGAAACGTACGCCCAGTCTGGAAGTAAGGTAAGGGTCTTCCCCAAAGGTTTCATGTCCTCTTCCCCATCTGGGATCTCTGAAAATATTTACATTGGGAGACCAGAAGGTTAATCCCTTATAAATGTCGGTATCGTCAAATTTCTGCTGGGCATTGAACTTGGCTCTGCCCTCTGTGGAAATTGCATCTGCCACTTCTTCCAAAAAGTCTTCATCAAAAGTAGCCGCAAGGCCGATTGCCTGCGGGAATACGGTAGCAACGCCGGCTCTCGCCACGCCGTGAAGTGCTTCATTCCACCAGTTATATGCCTTAATATCCAGTCTTTCAATTGCAGGTGCACCGTGCATCATCTGGAATGCTTTTTCTTCCAGTGTCATCTGGGAAACCAGTTCACGCGCACGTTCCCTGAATGCTTTGTTTTTTTCTTCATTTCTCACAAGTTCCATCGTAACTCTCCCATCCTCAAACTAATTTCATACCCGTTTTTTATTACCTTTTCTTACATAGCGTTGGCGGTAAAGACACCAACCTACTTTCGATTATATTTTAATCTAAAAAGGCTTTCTTTCTATATATTGCGTTGTTGTAATCAGATATTGCTAATTTTCGCTTTTATTCGCATCCTTTTTCACTGCTATCCCAAGCGTTTTGCTACAGCATTATTGATTTTTCTGTTACAATATACACATTATTGCTACATACATTTACTTCTTTTCAGACATTTCCGTCGTTTTGCACATGGCACAATTAGCAAAATTTGATTTGACACACCAAACAAATATGCATAAAATGAAACTAACAGGCAAACGCCGCACACGATTGATTCGGGACGGCTTTTGTTCCCTGTTTTTACAAGGAGGAATTCCCTATGATTACCCTATTAAACGGTACGCACGAAACCATTGCCTATGACGCCTTTAACGGCATTAAAGTTCATCATAACACCGAAGAAGAGGATTATCCTCTTCACTGGCACACTGCCCTGGAAATCATTATGCCCTGCGAGGGAGAATATACGGTGATCATTGACGAAGAAGCCCACACCATCCACGACGGGGATATTTGGATTACCCCGCCCGGTACCCTGCACCGGCTGGTGGCACCGCCCACCGGGGAGCGCCTTATTCTTCTGTTTGATTACAGTTTGGTTTGCTATGTACAGGGAATGGACTCCCTGCTTCATACATTACATCCTTATGCCCTGATTTCCGCCAAAGAAAATCCGGAGCTGAACCGGAAGCTGCGCGGTTACCTTTTGGAGGTAGTGGATGAATATGAAAACAAAAAGCCCTTCACGGAAGCCAGTCTTTATTCCCTGATGATGCGCTTTTTCATTGATTACGGCCGCACAAGTTTTAATGCAACGGAACGGTTCCACGGCATCACTTCCGGCAAACAGCATGAATACATCGAAAAATTCATGATGATTTGCAATTATATTACCGACCATTGTACCGAAAACTTAAGCATTGATGAGCTGGCAAATATGGCCGGTTTTTCCAAGTTTCATTTCTCCAGGCTGTTTAAACAGTTTGCCAACATGTCCTGCTATGAGTATATTACGAAAAAAAGAATCGCCCACGCGGAGCAGCTGTTAATCCAGCCCAATGTCTCCATCACTGAGGTGGCGATGCTTTCAGGCTTTGGTTCCCTTTCCACCTTTAACAGAATTTTCAAGGCCGCCAAGAACTGTACCCCGTCGGAATACAAGAGTCTAAACAAGAGAGAATAAAAACAGCAAGCAAAACAAGCCGGCAAAAGTAACAAACAAAACGGCACACAAAAACGGCATGTCCCACCGCAGGTTCAAGCGGTTTGACATGCCGATATTTTTTTCCTATCCGTGCCTTCTTTGTCACTTCTTATCAAACAGGGCACGGCGCTCGGTGGAGGTACGCATCATCCTGCGCATACCGTCAATATCCTCATTTTCAAGCATTTCTTTCAGTTCCGTAAATTTATCCATGAAAAGATTCATCTGGTTAAGGAGCGCTTCTTTGTTTGCCACAAAAAGCTCACTCCACATCAGGTCATTAATCCTTGCAATACGGGTCAGATCCCGGAAAGAGTCACCGGTAAATTTTTCCATGTTTTCCTTGTCATTACAGGTCATCAGGGTAATGGCGATACAATGGGTCAGCTGGGACAAAAATCCAATCATCTCGTCATGTTCTTCGGGAGAAAGGGTGGTTACATTCGCAAATCCCAGCAGCCTTCCCAGCTCCATGCAGGTTTCTATCGCCTCCGGCGTATTTTTCTCCGTGGGCGTTACGATATAATTGGCTCCCACAAACATTTGCACCGTACTGTTCTCAACACCGGAAACCTCACGGCCTGCCATCGGATGGGCCGCAATGAATTCCACATCCTCCCGGAGCATCTCCTGCACCCGGTAAACCACGCTGCCCTTTACACCGGTTACGTCCGTAATCAGCGCACCGCTTTTTAAAAGCCCCTGATTCTGTTCAATCCACTCCACAAAGGTATGAGGATAAAGGGCAAAAATCACCAGGTCCGCTTCCCCTATCATACGTGCATCAAGTTCTGTAGTTCCCTCATCTATGATTTTTTCGCCAATGGCATAATCAACAGAACTTTGGTCCTTGGTAACGGCGCTTACGTGAAAGCCGAACCGCTTCAGCGCTTTGGCATAGCTGCCGCCCAAAAGGCCCAGACCTACAATTAATATTTTTTTACTTATATCAACAATCATTTATCTTCCTCTGTCTTTTCTTCAAATACTTTCCGTCAGTTCAAAACCGCCCGGCGACTTAAAGTTTCTCCGCGATGTCAAGGACGAGCCGCTCCGTCTTTTCCCAGCCAAGGCAGGGGTCAGTGATGGATTTACCAAATACATGCTCTCCGGCACTTTGGGCACCGTCCTCAATATAACTTTCAATCATAAGACCCTTTACCAGTCTCTTGATATCATCATTTTGATTGCGGCTGTGAACTACGTCCTTCGCAATTCGGATTTGTTCTAAATATTGTTTGCCGGAATTATTGTGGTTGGTATCCACAATAACGGACGGATTTTCCAGTTCAAACTGATTATAAAGTTCCCGCACCCGAAGCAAATCTTCATAGTGGTAGTTAGAGACGCTTCGCCCCGCAAAGTCCACATAACCGCGTAAAATTGCGTGGGCATAGGGATTACCTTCACTGGTTACTTCCCAACCTCTGTAAAGGAAGGTATGACTTGATTGTGCCGCCAATATGGAATTCATCATCACGCCGAAATCACCGCCGGTAGGATTTTTCATACCGACAGGAATTCCCAGGCCGCTTGCAGTCAGTCTGTGCTGCTGGTTTTCTACCGAGCGGGCACCCACCGCCACATAAGAAAGCAGGTCAGAAAGATATCGGTGATTCTCCGGATAAAGCATTTCATCCGCACAGGAAAAATCATAATCCCTAAGGGCCGCCATGTGAAGTTCGCGGATGGCTACGATTCCTTTGTACATATCAGGCTTCGCCTCCGGGTCCGGCTGATGGAGCATCCCTTTATACCCGTGACCGTTGGTTCTTGGCTTGTTGGTATAAATCCTCGGAATGATGATAATTTTATCTTTTACCTGTTCTTCTAACCGGCGGAGTCTTCCTATATATTCCAGCACCGGCTCGCTGTGGTCTGCCGAGCAGGGACCGATTACCAGTATAAATTTATCGGAAGCGCCGGCAAAGATTGCATTAATCTCTGCGTCACGCTTTTCCTTCACCTGTTTCATCTTCTCTGTTAACGGAAATTCACTTTTCACATCTTTGGGAATCGGAAGTTTTCTATGAAAATGCATCTGCATCATGATAATCTCCTCCTTTTCATTTCATCACTTTAAATTGTAACGCACTAAAGCGATAAAATCAACCGTATTTTTTATTTTCTTTTGTCGAGGTGCAGAGCCTTGTTATTCTGACAAACGATTTACTGGAAATAGGCCTGTTTTTCTGCTATAATTTCCGGTAATTACTTCAAGTTGACAGAAACTGCGAAGTACCCTCGTTTAAATTCACTTTCGAATTACACCTATCATATCATCATAAAGGGGTATTATGAAAAAACTACTGACTTCCACGAAACTGCACTATATCATTTTTGCATGTATATTAATCTTTAATATACTTTCCTTCTTCGTCGGCGTGTTTCCGCCTGCCGGAAGGGCTTATTATCTTCCCGAATTCATTGTCAATCTGACCACATGGGCGCTTTACTATTTTATGTTTGGTACCCCTGTGGCATGTATCGTCTGTCTTTTGTTTGCCGGAATTCAAATGATCAGAACACGTTTATCCCGTAACGGATACTTTGTATTCGGCGCGTTATTTGGCGTAAATTTATTGCTTTGGCACCTTATATTCCAGATGCTGATGGGGATTTAAAAGCTGTCATCATTTTCCCAACCGCTTTTTGTCAACCGTTTTAAAGAAAGTCTTCTTTAATTCTTGTGGCTTATAAAAAAACTGTTTTTCTGATTTACTCAATCGGTTTTCGCTTTTCTTTATTTTTAGCAACTCCATACTACAAATAAAATCTGCAGCCTGTAATAAACGATATTTTTGTGGTTCTGCTTTTCGAAACTCAACAGAGGAAAAATGAATAGAAAATACTGTATTTAGAATTGCGCCAAGTTCTATTTGTCCATTATGGTAGTATACAATGATTTTGTCGAATTCCTCAAAAAACGCCTTGTGTTTCAATATTACATTTGATATTTCGCGTCCCAACCTCCCAGAAAGTGAAATCTTATCCGGTGTTTCCTTACGATTCACTACAACCACCTCATATGTGATTGGTGTACTGGCAATAAAGTTTAACATTTTAAAAAGCAGTTTTCTACGTTCATCGATAGGCAATCTCCAAAATACATCTTCTCGCCTGATAACCGGTCCCGTATGTATATACTCAAAATCAAATCCTGAATTTTTGATACTATTCTCAAGTTTTTTCACATTTGTAGTAATTTCATTTTTTTGATCATGAAACAAAAGTGTCACCAGATAATATGCCGGTCGTTCTGTAACTTCTCCAAAATCCCCTGACTCATCTATAAATACGCTGAGTTCCTTCATCAATTCCTCCGAGCTTTCATAATAGTAAAAAAATGGCGGGAAATTCTTCCCGCCTACGGTGGTCCAAAGAGCTTTCGCCCAGACCAAAACTGTAACGCATTACAGTCATATCCTACGCCAATAATACCACACGTATTCTCTTTTTCCAAGATAATTTCATCTATATTTTAATACTATGTTTCTATAATCCTTTAATATTATATTAGCAAATGCTATCCTCATGTCAATGAATTTCAAAAATTTAATATTCTTTTTATATTTTGATTAGAAAACCGAAACCATCCGAAATCAAAGCAGCTTCCCGGCAAGAATACAAAGGTCACGGTATTTTTCCCCTGCACCTTTTCCAGGTCAAAAGTCTGCTCTTCATATTCCTTCGCAGGAGCAAATTCCAGCATCTGACACACTTCCCCGCACGCTCCCGCAAAGCGGACCTGAATGGTGTTTTGCAAGCCTGCCCGGCCGCAAATGGTCAGTTTACTTGCGCCTTCAAAACCAAAATCCATGTCCTCAAATACAAGGGATACATTGTTGCCGATTTCCTCGATGGCGCCTGCCGAAACAGTTCCACAGTTTGTGGCTCCATCCGCCCCTTCCCCGCAGCCTCGCAGGGCATCTTCCTTTCGCTTGAAACTGTCGCCGTAAAGCACGTCTGCTTCAGCTGCCGCAAGTTGCATCCACGCTTTCTCATAACGGGTAAAGGAAAAGCCTTTGATATGCATCTTTTGCCGGGTGACAAAACTCAGCGTCTTAATCCCCTTTAGTTTCTTTGAAAGACGGAACTTCTCCGGCTGGTACACATTCCAAATAGAGGGCTTTTGATAGATTACGTCTGCAAGCAACACGCTTTTCGCTTCTTTCGGAATTCCTTCCCAAATCTCTATGGGATAGGCTTCATCCGACAAAGCAAAAATGTGCATATCAATCTCATCGGAACCCACCTTGCCAAAATCAATCTTTTCATAAGTCAGTACCGTTTCACCGTCTCTGGCGGTAGATACCCCTTTTTCATTGCCGTTTCCTGCTTCTCCCCGGCAAGATGAATACAAACTGCCGTAAACAAAATCATAAGGGTCATGGTAAACCTGACCGATTCCTTCTGCCCGAAAAGGAAGCACGGAAATAATCCGCACATCTCCTGTGCCGCTTTTTGATTTGCAGCGCAGGTAAAATTCACCGTCTCCCAAGGCGGTCAGCTCTACCCTGTTTCCATCCTGCTTTAGGGTAACAATATTCGACGGTGTCCCTTTTTCATTTACTGCCTCAAAATACAGCATCCGGTCCGTGGCACCGGCAGGCAGGATTTTAGCCTCTGCCGCAAGATGCGTCTTATCTTTTGTAAATACGCGGCCTAAGGGCGCAGTCAGTTCCAGCTTCCTAACGGGCACTTCCCCGCAGGTTCCTGTCTGAATCTCACGCCATCTGTTTGTTGCGCGCTTGTTTTGTTTTTCTTTGTCTGTTTCAATACATTTACAAACAGCCGTAGCCGGAACCAAACCTTCGCCGCTTACCTCAATTATCACTTCTCCGCAGGTAGTATCTGCCTGCAGGATGGCAAGTAATTTCCCGCTAAAAAGGCGGCGGCTTGTTCCTTTATACTGGTCATAATCAGTGCTGTCCCCGTTATCAAGACCAATTAATCTGGCGGGACCTGATACCTTCACATTCACCCTGTCGCAGGCGTTTTCTACCGGAATGCCCTCTGCATCCGCCACAGTAATCTCCGCAAAAAGAAGGTCATAGCCGTCTGCCTCTAAAGTCTCTGACTCCGGCTTAACCAAAAGGGCATGGGAATTGCCGAAACTTCTTTTTTCTTCCCGGGCCACTTCGCGGCCGTCCTCATCATAAGCCACAGCGCATACAACGCCCTTTTCATAGGGCACGCAATAATCCGCTATGAGGTGCATGCCACTGTCTTTTTCATGGGTCAGGTGCTGTCTACCCAGACTTTTTCCGTTTACAAAAAGCTCTACCCACGGCGCATTGGAGCAAACCCGCACATCGACGTCCTGCCCCTCATTGAAATCCCAGTAAGGAAAAACATGAACCATAGGCTTTTCCCGGTAATCCGTCCAGGCGGACTGCCAGACATAATACGAATCCTTGGGAAAGCCCGCCGTATCCAGCTGTCCAAAATAAGAATTCTTGGTATGGTAAGGGGTTGGTTCCCCAATATAATCAAAACCGGTCCACAAAAACTGTCCCAGGGAAAAATCCATATCACGGTCCATGGCAATGCAGCGTTCCATAGACTTGGCGCCCCAGCTGGTGATGCTGTTGCCAAGGGCGGAGCACTGCATATCATCCTCAGAAAGAATGCCTGCCCTTAAAGGGAAATGATAGATTCCCCTGCTTTGTACGATGGAGGAGGTTTCACTGCCGTAAATCACCCAATCAGGGTGCACTTCGTGATGTGCCTCATAATATTTTTCCGCATAATTGTAGCCCGCAAGCTTCACCATATCCGCACAGGCCTGTGCGTTCTCCCAGGGCATGTAATTAGAGCCGATGGTCACACGGGCATTATGATACGGGTCATGCCGCTCAACTGCTGCCTTAAGAATCCCGGTCCACTCCTGCCCTTTTTCATCCGCATGGGTATCATAAATTTCATTGCCGATACTCCACATGATCACGCTAGGGTGATTGCGGTCACGCTTTACCCAGCTTTCTACATCCTTTTCGTACCAATCCGGGAAAAAGCGGGCATAGTCATACGTGGTCTTGGGCCGCTCCCACATATCAAAGGCCTCGGAAATCATCAAAAGTCCCATTTCATCCGCCAGTTCCACAAAACCGGAGGCCATCATATTGTGGGTTCCCCTGATGGCATTGACGCCCATTTCTTTTAATTTGGCAAACTTCCTTTTCATGGCCTTTTTATGGAAAGCGGAGCCCAGTGCTCCTAAGTCATGATGCTCACAGACACCGTTTAATTTTAAATGACGGCCGTTTAAGAAAAAGCCTTTATCCGCTGTAAACGCTACTTCCCGGAACCCGATTTTTTCCCATTCTTCTTGAAGAATGTTTTCTTCTTGAAGAATATTTTCTTCCTGAAGAATGTTTTCTTCACCGCATGCAGTTCCCTTCGGCCAAACGGTCTCCGCCTTCAGAAGCTGCACCGTAAGGGTATAAAGCACGGGATTTTCCACGTCCCAAAGAGCAGGTTTCTTTACCAGATACCATGCTCCTTTGCCCTCTTTTTTCACAAAGTCAAGGCAGACCTCCTGCCCTTTTTCATCCGTCAGCCGGTACACTACGCGGATATCTTCCTCAGGAACGCCATCCCCGGAAATATCTTCCGCAGAAACACCATCCCCGGAAATATCTTCCGCAGAAATGCCTTCCTCAGAGACACTTTCCCATGAAACACCTCCCGCAGTTGCCACCTCGGTATCCAAAAAAAGCAGGAAATCCTCTCCCTGCTTCTTGGTACTGACGTAAGTTGCATGAAAGGGCAAATATACTTTTTCTGTTACAGCCAAAAAGACATCCCTGTAAATTCCCGCACCGGAATACCAGCGGCTATTGGGACTCCTGAAATTGACACGCACCAGGACTTCATTTTCACCTTCCCGCAAAAAGTCCGTCAAATCTGCGTCAAACCAAGAATATCCATTCTTCCACTCTTTGGCCTTCTGCCTATTCACATATACCGTACTGTCCATATAAACGCCCTCAAAATAAAGGGCTACTCTTTTTCCTGCCCATCCGTCTGCATGAAAGGTTTTCCGGTACCATCCGGTACCGTCCTCATACAAGCGGCAGGTATCTTCTATCAGCCAGTCATGAGGCAGGTCCACTTCCTCAAAATCCTGCATCCTTTCTGTCATCTGTTCGATTCCTGTGTCTGCCTCTGTTTTCAGAAAGGACCATCCCTCATTCCATAACTGTTTCATATTTATTTCTCCTGTTTTCTAAAGCTTTCTGCCGGTCCCAAATAAGCTTCGGGATAAGTACATCCGTCTTTTACCAATACCAGCTTTTCGATGACCACTGCAGGGTCCATGGCTTTTATGGAAATTTTATTTTCTCCCTTTTTCAGAGTCAGCGTTTTCTTTTGTTTGTGAATCTGGCAAAGCACGCCTTCTGCCCAGGTAGGGGAAAGCCAAGGCACATACCCTTCATCCGGAATGGTATTAAAGGCCTCGTAAGTATCGTCATTGGCTGCTACCGCCACACACATTTTGCCTTTATAAACCACCGGGTTAGAGGGCGCCGTATACAGTTCCAACTCATAAGCCCCTTCTTCCGGAACATATACCTTATATTCCAGGGCAGGTGCATCCTCAGAAAGTGCAAATGCCTTCGTTACCGGAAATGCCTTCATGCCGCCAAGGGTCTTTCCAAAGGGTTCTAAGGTCTGCCATTTCGCACCTGCTGCCTCTTTGGCTGCCGCAAAATGAGGTGCTTCCACGGAAACATAACCATTCCGTAAAAGGAACACGCCTTCTTCTAAATCTGCAGGTAATTTTTCAATCGTTACTTTAATTTCCACACGGTTAATGCTGCCTTCATTTTCAGAGCTGTCTGCGGTTTCTTCGCAATTATCTCCAAAAATATAAATGGACTGACCGGCAATTTCTTCTGCCGGAAGCACTACGCCTTCTTTTAACCGCACCAGATAAGACGCAACATCCTCTACCTTGGCACGGATTTCTTTTCCGCTTACTGCCAAGCCTTCTTCTGTCCCGCTTACCCCGGTGCTTTCCGCAAGAGGAAGTACCTCAAACAAATCGCTTTCCCAGGTAATGTGATATTCCATCACGCCTTCTCCGCCGTTGGCTACTTCAAATGTCGCCTCCGGTGCTGCCTGCTCAGTCAGGTTCATAAATAACGTACTGCGGCTCCAGTTCTTACCGCCGGTAGCAAATACCTGTCCGCCGATGTTGACGCCAAGTCTTTTATCCGGAACCGGATAATAAATCTGACAGGTCGGATACTGCCATTCTTCGTCATTCCATCTGGTATAACCGATGTGATATACCGACTGCATATGATTCCATCTGCCGCCGCCCAGGGTATGGTACATCCGGGTCAGCTTCCTGTCTCTTCTGATGCATTCCTCTACCTTAGGAATATAGGTATTGCCCAGTTTCTTGTGCTGCTTCACATAAAGGGCATTAAAGCCTGCATAAATCTGCATCCGGATAATATTCACGCATGCCATCACAGGGTAATAGATCACTTCAAAGAAACAATCCTTAAGGGGGTCTGTTTCCGCCATCTCACTGTAAAGTTTCTCCGCAATATCCGCAATTTTATCTGCTCTTGCAAGGATTGCTGCCGCCTCTCCGAAATGGGCAGGATGATAGGTGTCCGCCTTTAATACCTCCGGTCTGCAAATACCGTTCAAACGGATATATTCCTCCACCACTTCAGCAAGCGGTGCATATTTTTCATCCCGAAAGCCCAGGCTCTCTATCCACTGCTTTGTATATTCTCCGGTAGTATTGGGGGATGCACTTCCCCATTTATCAAAATCATAAGCAAGGTCTATAAAATAGCTTAAAGCAAGCTCCTGATTCTTAATATCACCTACATTGACAATCCATGCTTCCTGTACACCAAAGTCGTAGGCCATGCTCATCTGCTCCCAGGTTTTCGTAAGGGGAGATGTATTCATCCAAAGATAAGAAACCGGTGAACCGAAATAATCGAAATGATAATACATACCATAGCCGCCGGGATGGTCCCCGGGCGCATCGGGCATGGTTCTTAAATTGGCAAAATTGTCATCACAAAGCATCATGATGTCATCCTTCAGCACATCCCATTCCTTTAAGCCGGGTGTGGTTTCATCACCATGATAATAATCCTCAACCTCTTTATAAATGGCAAGCAGCTGGGGATGGGCTTTGTTGCCGTATTCCGCAATCAGCTTCTTTTGCTCGGTAATGGCTGCCTTCAGCACATTGATATTGTCTTCCAGGGTTGCGTCCTCCGGCATCAGATAGGAGTCACTTTCTCCGCGCATACCGATGGTAATCAGGCTTTCATAAGGCTGGTTTCTCTTAAGCCCGTCACGCCAAAAGGCACTGACACCCTCTGCATTGGACAAAAAGCTCCATTCCGTCCCGTATTCGGGATGTTCCCGGCGCAGGGTCTGGAATTCCTGACCGGACCTGCAACAGGGCTCATGATGGGAAGCGCCCACAATCACGCCCATTTTATCCGCCAGAATGGCATTTTCAATATGGTCAAGGGTAAAGTCCGAGCGCCACATAGCCGGCCACAAATAGTTCCCCTTCAGACGCAGAAGCAGTTCAAAAATATGCTCATACATTTCCGGACAGGGTCTGCAGCTGCCGTACTTTTCTTTGGCCCAATTGCCCAGACAGGGCTGCTCATCATTGATAAAAAATCCTCTGTATTTTACGCTCGGTTCTTTGGAAACGGTTGCGATACTTTCGTCAAAAACCACTTCCGTTTTCTTTGCAGGTACTGCATCCGCCCAAAACAGCCACGGGGAAACACCCATCCGTTCGGAGATGGCAAACATACCGTAAATAGTTCCTCGTTTGTCGCTACCGGCAATCACCAGCAGATTTTTCCCTTCATAGCACACCGGGAAAATACCGTAAACCTCTCTTTTGCCCCGGATGTCCTTCAGGCTGATTAAGCCCGCTTCCTCTAATTCCTCCAGGTACTTACTGTAGCCGCAGGTAGCAAGCAGGACTGCGTTTCCTTCCGCCTCCTCGATGGCGTACTTTTTATCGGGGTACACACCCGTCACCAGCTCTACGTCCTTCCGGAAAATATCCGCCATATAATCCATTCCGTTTATGGCCGTCTCTTCCAAAACAACCGTTGCCGTCTTTTGATTTTTCCATAATTCAAATTGCATTTCCGTCTGTTTCCTTTGTTTTATTTTCTAAGTATTTCTATCCATTTTTATACCATAATCCGTAAAAAAAGTATAGCAAATTTCTCGCCTTTTTCTACAATCCCGCAATCACCTCAAAGGTCCTTTCAATGTTGACAGCGCCATAGCCCCATTCCCTGGAAGGATAGCTTTCCCCTTCCCTTCTGACGGCGCCGCGGATTAAGTAATTCTTCAGCTCCCGGCTTTCCACCCACCTTCTGTTGTCCTCCACCACGGCCCACTCCATAAACTGGGCACAAATCCCGGCCAAAACAGCCACTGCCATGCCGGAGCCGGTGCGCCTGCCAAGGGGTGTATCCACCTCTACCCCCGGCGTGCAAATGTCCGGTTTTTGTTCCGCCAACCTGGCAAAACCACGTCCCGACTCCCCGTAAAAACTTCCGTTTTCACTCCGGTAATAGGATGTGGTAATCACCTCCCGGGTATTGGACGGTTCTGTCAGTGTCACATAGGGAGACGGTTTTAAAAAATAAGCCTCCCCATCCAAAAAGTTTCGGAGGGGCAGCCAGATATGAAAGGCCGGCTTATCGGCAGGTACATCTCCCCGGATGGTTACCCGGATGGTCCACACCCCCGGTGTAGGGTCTGTAAAGCGGAAAAAAATCAGTTCATCCCCGGAGCCTTCCTCTACCGGTACATGCTCCACCCGTATTCCGGTATCCTCAAACACAAAGGAAAAGTCCCGGCTTTCCCTTCCTCTGAAGTCTACCCGGTCGGTGGTTTCTCCTCCCGGGGAACGGATGGAAATGGAATGGCTTGCCGGCACCGTGCCCCACAGCTCGGCTACAAACCCCTGAATACCCTCTCCTACCCTGATTTCCACCAAATCCGTGGTTTCCACAAGGCCTGCCGTGGCATATCCCTCATAATGATGGGCACTGTTTCCTTCATCTCCGCCGCCTACCGCCACCGCCCGGCTTCTTCTGGTGGCAATGGTATTAAGATAACCGGCCAAAACCGAATGTCCCGCATGATCTCCCAAATTGGTCATAAGTCCCACACAAATCACAAGGGGGCGTACCAGGGAAAGGGCATAGCTTTCCAAATACTTAAGAGCCGTAAGCAGGTCCGATTCCGAATAGGCCGGTACCCCTTGCGGAATCTGATAATACTCCCGTAAAAACGGTTTTGCCTGCCGCAGCTTTACCACCACAATATCCGCTTCCGGGGCTGCTCCGGTAAATCCAAGCAATGATTCCGACGCACTGCCTGCCGCCACACCGGCAATGGCCGTCCCGTGACCGTTTTCATCGTAGCCCGAAAGCCTCTCTCCTTCACTTCCGTAAAGAAGCGCTGCATCAATATCTGCCCTTGTATACTCCGTTCCGTACAAAAGTCCTTCCGGTGTCCGCCCATCGTTATTATTCTGGTCCCAAAGCCCCAAAATCCGGGTACTGCCGTCCGGCTTTCGAAACACCGCATCCTCATACCTTATCCCCGTATCCAAAAAGCCGATAACCACACCCCTTCCGGTTAAGCCCAAAGGTTCCCTCTGTGTCTGCAATACACCGCTTTGTAATAGCGGCGAAGGGTTAAACCCGCTCCCGCCTGCCGGCACATCATCAGAAAGCCCGTAAATCTTGGGAATGGAGCGATAAGTAAAATCACGGAAGCCTATCTGCTCGATTTCCTCCCTGTGGATATAAGTGACTCCAAGATTCCGGTCTATCCGCTGATACACATAATCCCTTACCGCTACCGGTAAACTTTCCGGCTGGGTAAAGTCCGACAGCACGTCATAATAATCCTCCGAAGCGATTTTCTCCCTATCCGTCATGCTATTGCCACCTGTTTCTTTCCGTTTCCTATCCTTAGACCCAGTATATGAAAAAAGACAGGCCCTTGTTACAGGTCCTGTCCTTTCACGCTTCTGATTTCAATCACCGGTCCGCCGGTTCCTTCAATATATTCTCTGGTAATGGTCACTTTACCGATATTATCATCCTTGGGAATTTCATACATGATATCAAGCATAAATTCTTCGATAATGGCACGCAGCGCCCTGGCACCGATATCCTTCTTCATGGCCTTCTTTGCAATGGCTTCCAAGGCTCCGTCATCAAATTCAAGTTTCACCTCATCCAGCTCCAGCAATTTCTGATACTGCTTTAAGATGGCATTCTTGGGCTCCTTCAGAATTTTAATGAGCATGTTTTCATCCAAAGCCTTCAGCGTATAAATAACGGGCAATCTTCCCAAAAACTCGGGAATCATACCGAATTTCTTAAGGTCCTCTATGGTTACCTTACTGAGAATATCGTTATCATGGTCAAACTTATCCTTCAGTTCGGCAGAAAAGCCGATGGAAGTCTGTTTTCTTAATCTCTGCTTGATAATTTCTTCCAAATCCGGGAACGCACCGCCGCAGATAAATAAAATATTACGGGTGTTGATGGTGGTAAGGGGCACCATGGCATTTTTACTGTTGGCACCTACCGGCACCTCCACATCGGCACCTTCCAAAAGACGCAGCATTCCCTGCTGTACGCTTTCGCCGCTGACATCCCTGTTGGTGGTGTTTTTCTTTTTGGCAATCTTATCAATTTCGTCGATAAAGATAATTCCCCGCTCTGCCTTCTCCACATCATTGTCCGCAGCTGCAAGCAGTTTGGACACTACGCTCTCAATATCATCCCCGATATAGCCTGCTTCCGTTAAAGAAGTAGCATATGTACTGGCAAGGGGTACATCAAGCAGCCGTGCCAGGGTCTTTACCAGGTAGGTCTTTCCGCTACCGGTAGG
>JAFZDQ010000104.1 GCA_017561085.1 Lachnospiraceae bacterium | reverse complement strand
CTTCAGTTTCGGAAAACCGAAGTACCCATCCTCGAAAGTAATATCGTACCAGTCGCCGACGCTGTAACTGTCTATTTCGCGACGTTTCACGCTTCTCGAAAATTCAGTATCGCCCAGTTTTCTCGCGTAATTGTTGTCGGCGTTGTCCAGAATGAATACAATATCCGCTCCTGTCACATCTCCGTTGTCGTTTGTGTTGATATCAATTTCTTCAATCGTCGCACTTACTGTATATGGTTCACTCCGGGCCGGCAAATAGGTGTTCAGTATATCAAACGCACCGAAAGCATGGTATGATAAAATAAACGACAGCAAGGCCGTCCAGAACACACTTGAAAACCAATATGTCTTCCACGCAACATGCATCCATTCATTTTTAACAAAGAGGATGCAACGGCAGAGAAGGAATATGGTCGCAAATAGCAAGAAAAAGCAAGGAAAAATGTGATAGAATGCTATAAAGACCTCTTCTACAATTGCCTTTTGGAACAGAATCATAAAAAACAGTCCAATTAAAGAGGCGATAAATATATAAACCGGATAGGTGCCATAGCCGCCATTATAAAAAAGCGATGACTCTTTCTCGGGATAGTCAAAATCCTTCCCCTCTATGCAATTGGCATACATTGGATTGTCGTAGAATGTATGCAGGTTCTTTCCGCAATAAGGACAGAAATTCCATCCGCCTATACGCTTTCTGTCGTCTTTCGGTTCGTCTTCGGACTCCTGCCATTGGCGGTACCGCTTGTATAGTAGGCCAAAAGAGAGGGTGCTTACGGGTTTTAGATAACGCCTTTCGATGCCACCTTTGTCTATCGTATAATGATGGGATATGCTTTTCTCCAGTATATGCTCTGTTATAATGAATTTCACCGAATCGTAATCCAGCGGCAGGTCGCACAGATAACCCAGTTCGCGACAGCATACCTCAAGCCCGTATTTGCGCCTCGCTTTTGCTTCGCTGCTTTCTCTCTTCTTTGCCGTTGCGCTATCGCATGCGCTTGGGGTGGCACGCACTATATTATAGACATCATCCATCGCCGTGTTTATGTAACAGTCATCGGCATAGAACGTCGACAGGCACTCGCCACAATAAGGGCAGTATCTTATTTGCACATAGGCATTTCTTTCGTTCCAGATACGCAGAAAAAAATATCTTTTCATTTTCCCGTTGCGCTCCTGGTCAACCACACACATACGGTTCGATGTTTTAGAGAGCTCACGGTGCTCTTTTTCGAATTTGCCACAGCAGAAGTTCATGATTAGTTGTTTTTTATCGGTCAGTCAAATAGTATAGTCTTTTGCAAATATACATACAAACGAGCAAGAATATAAAGCTTGCTTTAATTTTTCTTACAACGAGTGCAGCATATATTTGAGGTATACCTCAAATATACACAATTTCCCGCCCGGTGTATAACGCGCACACAAATATTTCGGCCTGACCGCTCGCATTTTTGCTCTGCAAATCCTTTTTTCTCATAACTTTGTAGTAATTTTGTCGGGAATTAGACAAATTATAAACCTGCGTACAGAAGAATCGCTTAACAGTATATCGTTTTCCATCAATCGCACCATTTACCGTATACATTTCACTCACGGCTGACTACTCCCCTATTTGGAGTTTTTCCGTTATTGGCCGATATTCAGCCAAGCATTATCAGAGCTTTTATTGTTTCAATAACAACACTGAGAATCATAGCAAATGACCACCCTACCATGAACGAATTATCAACAGCATTTTTCCAATACGGCAACCACACGCACCTCAGCCACTTTGTTCTTTTGTACTTTATATAATACTTGACAAGGAGCAATAAAGCAAATATCACTAAAAAGAAAAGCATAATTTCCATCAAATTATCACCCCACGATTTATTGGACAGTTTCTGTGCGACGGCTATCAACATTGCTCCAATCACCCATGGAGACATCTTATCCAAAATCACATCATCCTGCATCAAGTAGAGGCTCCTTTCCGGTTCGGGCAACGCAAAGTCCGCACCCTCCGATTCGTTTGCATATTGGATATTATCGTATTGCTGATACAAATTCTTGCCACAGAAAGGACAGAAATTCCACAAGGCACGCTTCAGTTTTTCGGGCGGCAGATTTTTTTGGTTCTTGACACGGGAACACATCCAGAATGACAGTTCGGGAACCGGCTTCTTATATTCGACTTTTTCACCCTGCCGTTCTATGTACCAGCACTCTGCCATACTCTTTTCCAAATTGAATTTTGCTATTGTAAAATTCACAGGCGCATAGTCTTTAGGAGAATCATAAAGAAATTCCAAATCTCCGCAACAGCAATAAATCCCTTTTGACTCCCTTCTTTTTTTCCGTTTCATCAACGAATGCATTATTGCCTTCCCGAAAATATTATTGTTATTTTCTTCTATTCTTGTCGGCAGAATCACATCGTCAGGGCTATCAACAAATTTACCATCTTCGATTGTAGTATTTATCAGATTGCCGTCTGTATAAAATTCTTGCAGCGAAACACCACAATAGGGACAGAATTCTATTTTTATATTTATATATCTGAGCAATTTGTCATTCCATATTCTTTGAAGAAACACTTTTCGACAAACCAGGCTACCGCCTGCTTGATTTACCACATTAGCTACCTCATATACATTACCGAGTTTAGCAATTCTAATAGAAACATCGCTGAATGTATTTAATGACAGATATTCCTCTTCAAACTTATCGCAACAGAAGTTCATGGCTTGTTATTTTTGCTAATTTAATTATTATCTTGCTATATAATCAACTTTATTCTTAAAATAATTGTTATTTGTATTCTTATCGAATTGCTTTTTTACATTAAAAAAATAAGGAGTACTTTGCAAATACAATTTACTTTGAGAATCTCCTTCACCAAATATTTTCGTACTTTTCTCTAACATATTTTTATTAATATTTATTTCTCCTGTAAATAAAATATTACGAAAAAGCGGCTCTCCGAATGCAGGAGAACCGCCCGTCTGCTTATCATTCATCGTTTATCCTGCCAAAGGCGTCCTATCTTTTTCATGCCCTTCAGTTTCGGAAAACCGAAGTACCCATCCTCGAAAGTAATATCGTACCAG
>JAFZDQ010000103.1 GCA_017561085.1 Lachnospiraceae bacterium | reverse complement strand
GAGCTTTTGAATACGCCCGCAAGTATTATAGACTGGTGTACATCTTATTTGTTAATTATGTTTCTGGGCTCTGTAGGCAGCGCTTATTATAATATTTTAAGCGGTGTACTCAGAGGGCTGGGAGATGCCTTTTCCGCCCTTGTTTACCTGCTTGTGGCGACGGTGTTAAATATTGTACTGGATATTTTATTTGTAGCGAAATTCGGCATGGGAGTTTCCGGTGTGGCACTGGCAACGGTAATTGCCCAGGCAGTATCCGCTGTTTTGTGTTTTATCAAACTGGCGAAGATGACGGATTTGTTTGACCTGAAGGTTTGCTACTTAAAACTCAGCAAAAAATTCTCCGGTAATATGATCAGGCTGGGACTTCCTTCCGGTCTGACCCAGGCGATTTTTTCCATGGCGATGATTGTGGTGCAGTCCTTAACCAACAGCTTCGGGGAATTGTTTATTGCAGCCAATGTAATTGTAATGAGAGTGGATGGATTTGCCATGCTTCCCAACTTCTCCTTCGGAACGGCTATGACCACCTATGCGGGACAGAATGTAGGCGCCAGAGCCTTTGACCGTGTGACCAAAGGGGCGAAGCAGGGAACCTTTATTGCAGTGCTTACAACCAGTGTGTTAACCGGTCTGATTTTACTGTTCGGAAAGCCGCTGATGGGTATTTTCACTGACACCTCGGAGCTGGTGGATTTGAGCCGCAAAATGATGGGAATTATTGCTGCAGGTTATATCGCTATGGCGGTTACCCAATCTCTTTCCGGTGTGATGAGAGGCGCAGGAGATACAGTGACCCCTATGTGGATTTCCCTGTTTACCACGGTTGTGGTGCGTGTGCCGGTTGCTTACGGACTGGCTTATCTGACCAGATCGGCACAGTTCCCGGGAGGACGCCAGGAAAGCGTATTTATTTCCCTTCTTTGTGCATGGCTGTTAGGAGCACTGGTTACCACAATTTTCTACTTAAAAGGCAATTGGAAAAAGAAGGCTTTAGAATATTAAAGTAAAAAAGTGTTGTATCTTTATGCGATTACTGGTATTATATATATAATAATATGGGGACAGAATACGGGAGGGGTACGATGTCTGATATGGTATATATAACAGAACTGCAGATGGATGCTGAAGTAACCATCTCCTGTAGGGTTCATGACAGGACAGCAGATTTTAGAGCAAAAGTATCCAGAGTCAGTGATACATTTATTTGTCTTGATATTCCGAGAGTGGATGGCAAGGCGCTTACTTTTGATGGAGTAAGTACCAGTATCACCGGTTTGGCCAATGACGGAATATTATATAAGTTTTCGGATTGCGTCATCGGTTTGTTCAAGGGCGTGTATGTGGTGAAGAGCATGAAGCCTGGCAAGAAGGTAAACCGTCGCGGAAGTTTCCGAATTGGAATCAGTGTAGTGGCAAGTATGATCCGCAACGGTGACGACGCGATTAATGTTTATGTAAAGGATGTTAGTGCTACGGGGTGCGCCATTACTACGGCGAAGCCTTTAAACGTGGGAGATGAAATCTGTGTGAAATTTACAGATATGGGCATGAGTCTTGTGATGATTGGCAGAATCGTCCGCATGGAAGAGCATGAAGATAAGAATGTATACGGTATTCAATTTTCCAAGCAACCGCCCAATATTGAAAATTATATTAATATGAAACAGAGAGAGATTTTAAGAAAGAAACGTGGTTAATGATTTGAGAGCTTAGGCTCTCAAATTTTTTATCCGACGAATTTATATCAATAATATTTTATTTTCATCATTGTATATGATAGTGAACCATGGTCGGTATCACGCGGATGTGCCTGCCTTAGCGAGAGCGCCGGCAGAGAATGAATATGGGGGAAAGAATATGAAAACAGTAATCGTAGGAATGGGAGCGTTAGGAATTTTATACGGAAACAGAATTGCAGAGACTTTGGGGAAGGATGCGGTGACATTTTTGGCAGATGAAGAGAGGGTGGCACGTTATCAGAAAGAAACCTTTTATTGTAACGGAAAGGAATGTGACTTTCAGATAACCTCCAAGCCGGAAGTAGCGGACCTTGTTATTTTTGCAGTGAAGGGAACGACCCTGAAGGAAGCTATGGAACTTTCCAAGGATGCGGTAGGCGAGGATACGATTTTATTATCCGTATTAAACGGAATCAGCAGTGAAGAAATGATGGCTGCTTATTTTGAAAAGGGGCATATTGTGCATTGCATCGCCCAGGGAATGGATGCCGTGAAGCTGGGGAATGAATTAACTTATGCCCATGAAGGGGAACTACGTATCGGAACGCCGGATTTGGCCGATATATATTATGTAGAGCGTGCTGCCAAGATGCTTGAGATGGCGGGAATTCCCTATGTGGTGGAGGAGGATATCCTTCACAGACTTTGGGGCAAGTGGATGCTCAATGTAGGTGTGAATCAGGTGGTTATGGTGGAAGAGGGAACTTATGACACCATTCAGAAACCGGGAGAAGCCAGAGAGCGGATGATAAATGCAATGAAAGAGGTGCAGAAGCTTTCTGAACTTGCGGGAACCGGTGTTACCATGGAGGACTTGGAAAAATACGTGGCACTTGTGGATACGCTTAACCCGGACGGCATGCCTTCCATGCGCCAGGACGGACTCTTAAAGCGTCCTTCCGAGGTGGATTTTTTCGCCGGAGCCGTGATTGCAAAAGCAAAGCAGTACCAAATGGCGGTTCCTGTCAATGAGGGACTTTATGCGCAGGTGAAGGCCATGGAAGCTGCTTATTAATGTTATCTGAGAAGGTGTGAGAGAGGATATATGTTTAGTTGACAGAAGAAAGGGGAATGGTTATGAAGGTAAATCGTACTTCCGTATTTGTAGGCGAAACAGCAAAGAATCCAAATGAAAAATCGAGATTTACAAGTAAAAATCAGCAGAATACTTCCGTTTTTGCGGGAGATTTGAAAATCAAGCCTGATTTGATTGCCGTGAAAAAGGAGCGGGCACAGGAGCAGGCGATGAAAATTGTGGGGGACGCTTTTGCCGGTGATAAGAAGATTGATGCAGATTTAGAAGTACGCAGGGATAAAATACGGCAGCTGAAGGAAGATATCAGTCTTGCCCACAAAGAAGTTATGGCGCTTAAGCAAAGCAGGGAAAAACTTCGGGAAGAATACGGCGTGCAGGAGGGGAGCAGGGAAGAGGAAGAACTTGCCCTTTTGGAAAAGGAAGCGGACGCGAAGCTGTCCTTTAAAAAGGTTCATCTGACGCAAGAGGAAAGAGATGAACTGGAGCGCATTAAGGCTGATGGTTTAACAGAATATCAACAGCGCAGTATGGAAATGAAAGAGTTCTGCGGATATTATGAAAATCAAATAAATGAAATGGACATGCAGATAAAAGAAGAGGAAGCAATTATCCGTGGAACTAAGCTGGAGCGATTAAAAAGCAGCCCGATGGTGAAAGCGGAAAAGCAGGCAGATGCCATTATGGATGCAGCCGGTAAGGATATCATTGATATGCTGATGACGGAAGCGAAAGAGCATATTGACGAAGAAATGGAAGAAAAGAAGGAAGCAGCAGAAAAAGCAGAGGAAAAGAAAGAAGAACTGGAAGAAAAACTGGAAAAGGCGAAAGAAGAACGTGAAAAAGAAGAGGCTCTGACAGAACTTTTGACTGACCCGGCTATGGAAATTGCTGAAAATGGTACTTTAAAGAGTGAGGTACAGGATGAAGTGGCAAAAATGCTGAATAAGATGATTCTGCTTGAAGAAGATATTAAAGGTGCCGCAGTAGACGAAAGTTTATAAATTTAGTAAAAAGAAAGAAAAACCCCATAAATTTTACCGTTTGGTGCGTATCCTTTGAAGAAACAACGGAAACGGTATTTACAGGATGGGAGATAAGGATATGAGTTACAATATTTTAATTGCTGAAGACGATAAGGATATCGCAGAGGTAATCAGGCTTTATACGGAAAACGAGGGTTTTTGTGTGATTCATGCACAGGACGGAAAAGCCGCCTATGAGGTAGTCCTTCAGGAAAAAATAGATTTGGCCGTAGTGGATATTATGATGCCGGAAATGAACGGCTACGAACTGATTAAGCAGATTAGGGAAAAGAGCAATATGCCCATTATTATTTTATCAGCCAGAAATCTGGACAGTGATAAGATTTTGGGACTGGATTTGGGGGCCGACGATTATTTGACCAAGCCCTTTAATCCACTGGAGCTGGTGGCGAGAATTAAGTCCAACATCAGAAGATATTACAATCTGGGAAGTATGCAGGATGCAGGTGCTTCTGATGAAAGAAGCAGTCTGCGGGTAGGCGAACTTGTCCTGAACGAAGAGAATATTACCCTGAAAAAGAATGATGAGCTGATACCCATTACCCCCACGGAGTACAAAATGCTGAAGCTTTTCATGCAGTCTCCGGGGAAGGTATTTACGAAGGTGCAGATTTATCAGGCCGTAAACGGCGAGTGTTATGTGAATGACGACAACACCCTTATGGTACATATTTCCAACCTGCGGGATAAGATAGAAGACAATCCGAGAGAACCGAAGTATATCAAAAATATCAGAGGCGTAGGGTACAAAATTGAAAAAATCTAAAAGCAGGGACAAAAGCCTGTATGTATTATTAATCAAAAATTATTTCATATTTACGCTGGTTATGGTGGTGCTCATGGGCCTGATTTATTTGGTTTACGGTAAGGTGAGGGAGCACTACGAAGGAAACGGCGGTCAGAGCATTCTTTCCGGGAAAGAACTGCTTACATCCGGGGAATATGAGAAACTGACCATGAAAAAGCAGCTGGGGCAGGCCGGTTACTTTGAAATTGTGGATGCTGCGGGGACGGTTATTTATTCGGACAGCGAAACTCAAAAGCAAAGCTATACCGAGCGGGAACTGGCTCTCATTTTACCTTATGATTCACCGGCCCGTTATGAGGTGACCTTGTACAAAGGAGAGGATGAAAGCACCCGCTATTTGGTCAAAAAGCAGCTTTTGGAGGCGGATACCGGCTATCAGGAGGATGCGGATTTCTGGGTGCTGGATGAAGACTTACAGGTACTTAGCGGAAAGATGCCGGAGGGACTTGAGAAGCTTACGGCGCGGGAACTAGCCTTTTTAACCGGGGACGGCGATATGGGCTACCGGATTTGTAAATATGAATTTACCGGAGCGGACGGAGAAGATTATACGCTGGTGATGCATACGGAAAAACTGGATAAGGAAAAAGCCCGTAAATTAGCCTCTATGTGGAAGATTTTCCTGCCGGTGTATGTTGGGACCTTTTTGATAGTGACCCTGGCGTTTGCCCTTCATATGCACAAAAAGGTAAAGGAGCCCCTTACCATGCTCCATGCGGGGATTTTAGACTTATCAGGCGGAGAACGTGATACGGAAATCAGCTATAAAGGCCCCAGGGAGTTTGAAGTGATTTTCGACAGTTTTAATGTGATGGCCCACAAGCTGAAGGTGAGTGAGCAGTCAAAGGAGCGGCTTCTTACCGAAAAACAAAGGATGCTGGCGGATATTTCCCATGATTTAAAGACTCCTATTACCGTAATCCGCGGATATGCCGCAGCGGTGGCGGACGGACTTGCGGATGAGGAAATGACCAAACAGTATCTGGATACCATCTTTGTAAAGACCGAAGGTCTGACGGAGATGATTAACAATTTTTATGATTACAGTAAGCTGGAGCATCCTGAGTTTCAGCTGCTTAGAAACAAGCAGGATTTTGCGGAATTCATCCGCGGGTATCTTGCCACGAAATATGATGAAATTGAACTGGCAGGTTTTCATTTGGAGGTGGAAATTCCGGAAGAGGAGGTGCCTTTTTCCTTTGACGAGGTACAAATGAAACGTGTCTTTGACAATATTCTTTCCAATGCCCTGAAGCATAATCCGGCGGGGACTACGATTTATGTAACCCTTGAACAGACGGAAAGAAGTATCCGGATGGAAATCGGGGATAATGGTGTGGGAATTCCGAAAGAAATACAGGCGGGATTATTTGATCCCTTTGTGGTGGGCGACGATTCCAGACATAACAGACAGGGCTCCGGTTTGGGCCTTGCGGTGGCTGCGAAAATTACGGAGCTTCACGGCGGCGCCTTGTTCTTGGAAAAGGCCGGAAATCCTGTCATCAGTACACTTTTCGTACTGCGGTTTATGAAATAAAAAAGCCCGGAAGGCACATGCCCTCCGGGTATTTTTAGTATTTTATTAAGCCTGTTTAAATCTTTCGGTCTGCTCTGCAATCAGGGCATTGTCTTCAAAGTAGTTAATCTTCATGGAATTCTTTACATCGGATAAGGTCTGTCCGGCAACCTCGCGGGCCTTCATGGAACCTTCACGGAGAATTTCATAAACGGCAGGGATTTCTTTTTCCCATTCTTTTCTTCTGGCACGGATGGGAGCGAGCTCTTCCTGAAGTACGTTGTTTAAGAACTTCTTCACCTTCACGTCACCTAAGCCGCCTCTGGTGTAATGAGCCTTCAGTTCCTCTAAGTTTGCGTATTCCGGTAAGTACTCTGCAAACATGTCATCCTTACAGAATGCATCTAAGTAGATAAATACGGGGTTGCCTTCTACCTGGCCGGGATCGGAAACCTGTAAGTGGTTGGGATCTGTAAACATGCTCATAACTTTCTTGCGTACATCTTCTTCCGTATCGGATAAGTAGATACAGTTGTTTAAGGACTTACTCATTTTCGCCTTGCCGTCTGTACCGGGGAGACGTAAG
The DNA here is from genome assembly GCA_017561085.1 of Lachnospiraceae bacterium. Lineage (GTDB taxonomy): Bacteria > Bacillota > Clostridia > Lachnospirales > Lachnospiraceae > Suilimivivens. The sequence goes on along the minus strand of JAFZDQ010000103.1, from coordinate 1,425 downwards.
CATGCTTTGTTATCGGGAAGCAGTACTTCGGGCTCCACTAAGGTATCACCATAAACGGAATTGAACTTACGCACGATTTCCTTGGTCTGTTCAATCATGGGAAGCTGGTCTTCACCAACCGGAACGGTGGTAGCCTTAAATGCGGTAATGTCAGCAGCCTGGCTGATGGGATAAGTAAAGAATCCGACAGGAATGCTGGCTTCGAAGTTACGCATCTGGATTTCGGACTTCACGGTAGGGTTTCTCTGAAGACGGGAAACGGTTACCAGGTTCATGTAATAGAAGGATAATTCGCAAAGCTCGGGAAGCTGTGACTGGATAAATAAAGTAGAAACCTTGGGGTCAAGGCCTACGGATAAGTAATCCAGAGCAACCTCTACGATGTTCTGACGCACCTTCTCGGGATTCTCGGCGTTGTCAGTCAGCGCCTGTGCATCCGCAATCATAATAAAGATTTTATCGTACATACCGGAATTCTGCAGTTCCACACGTCTTCTTAAGGAACCTACATAGTGACCTACATGAAGGCGTCCGGTAGGTCTGTCACCGGTTAAAATGATTTTTGACATAGTAATTACTCCTTTGTTTCGGTTAATCTGCGCCTTTCCGAGGACGCTTGAATTATTATACACCAAAAAAAGTGATTTTCCTATAGATAGTTTTGGATTTCTTTGACAAATTTTCAATATAGAGGCAGGTGAGGTGGATTTTGCAGCTCTTTTGGGGTACAATGAAAAGCAAAGAGAAAGGATACTTACGGATAAAACGATGGATAGGCTGAAAGAAATAGTAGGAAGAATATTTGCGGATATAAAAGAATACGGTATCGCAGGGCTGGTCTTTCTTGGATATTATGCGCTGGTTCATCTGATGAAAGTGACCTTTTGTCCCCTGCTTCATCTGACGGGGATTCCCTGTGCCGGCTGCGGTCTTACCAGGGCCTTTCTTTATATGCTGTCAGGACAATTTGGAAGAGCCTTTTCGATGAATCCCATGAGTTATCTGATTGTGCTTTTTGTATTGTATTGCGGGTATTTCCGGTATTTTAGGGGGACGAAAATCAAAGGATTTACGCAGGCCTTTGTACTTTTGATTACGGTGATGTTAGTCTTTTACGCAGTGAGGATGTATCTGTATTTCCCTGACAGGATTCCTTATGTGTATGAACCGGAGAATGTCCTTTCCGGGCGGATACCGGGATATGAGAATTTCATCCATGGAATGATAAATAAAATGCGCAGTCTGCGGTAAGTCCGCTTGCTGCGCATTCTTTTTTTCATTTTCGTGCCGGAACACGGTTTGGGGCGTGCCCGAACCAATCTTTATTTGCCGGTCCATCTTCCGGAGGCTCCGCAGGGAAGCACCAGTCCGTTAGAGGAAACCGGAAGTCCGATTTCGGAGGCTTCCACATGGCCGCCAAGCTTC
>JAFZDQ010000102.1 GCA_017561085.1 Lachnospiraceae bacterium | reverse complement strand
TTCATAAAGAAAAATTTTACATACAAAATCAGTATACCAAAATGTGGAACTGAAATAAAGGTTTTTTATGCTTTCTTAAGAATTGTTTACAATTTGATACACTTTTATTCAATCTTCCGGCGTAAAAAGCTGTTCCCATTCCATATAAATGAAGAGAGGATTGAAAAAAAACGGATTTGGTTCTATGATGTTTACAGTAGATACGAAGTGAAAGGAAACTTTTATGGAAAATAACAGAAAACAGTTTCTTCCTTACAAAATAGTATATTCCGGTGGGGAAGGAGAAATCATAGAAAAAAAGTCACGCTTCATCGCTGCCATAGCGCCGGCAGAGAGTGAAGAGGAGGCCCTTGCCTTTATTGAGTCCGTCAGAAAGAAGCACTATGATGCCAGACACAATTGTCCGGCCTTTATCATCGGTCAGAACAAAGAACTGACCAGATGCAGCGACGACGGCGAACCCAGCGGTACCGCAGGCAAACCCATTTTGGAAGTGCTTCTGGGTGCCGGTCTTACCAATACGGTAGTGGTGGTTACCCGCTATTTCGGCGGCACGTTACTGGGGACCGGGGGCCTTGTGCGGGCCTATACCCAGGCAGTCCAGGAGGCACTTAAAAATGTGGGGATAGCCACCATGCGGTACGGCTCCGTAATCAGTATTGAGACCGATTACACGGACCTTGGGAAGATACAGTATTTATTGGGAAACAAAGGGATTTCCATAGCGGATTCTTTATACACGGACAAGGTAACCCTGAAAATTCAGATACCCAAAGAGCAGGCAGAGCCGCTGATGAAGGAACTTACGGAGCAGACCGCAGGGCGGGTTCATTGTGAAGTTTTAGAAGACGGTTATTACATGGAAAAGGAAGATGTATAAATTAGTTGACAGATACCCTTTTATTGGAATAAAGTAAGTTTAGTGTAAATTTTATGTTAAAAAATTGCAGTTAAGAAAGGTGGTGGTTTTTATGAAGGAAAGTATACAAAGCAGTACGGATATTCCCCCTCATGAACGGAGCATAAAAATCACATATAAAGGAGAACTGCAATGGAAGAAATCAAAGATTTTGATGTAATCAGAGAACTTTTAGAAACGAAGCAGTACACCAGCCTCCGCCAGAAAATCGCAGAAATGAATACTGCGGATATAGCAACCGTTTTGGATGAGATGGAGGAAGAAGAGGTACTGAAAATTTTCCGCATTTTGCCGAAAAATCTGGCAGCGGATGTATTTTCCTATTTGGAAGTAGAGAATCAGCAGATGATTATTACCAGCCTTTCCGACAAGGAAGCTGCAAATATTATCAATAACCTGATGGCCGATGATGCGACAGACCTTTTGGAAGAAATGCCTGCCAATATGGTGAAACGTCTTTTGGCTAACGCCAGTGCAGAAGCAAGACGCGATATCAATCACCTGCTGCGTTATCCCGAAGATTCTGCGGGAAGCATCATGACCGTGGAATATATCGATTTAAAAGAAAGCATGACAGTAGAAGATGCCATTGCCCGCATCCGTCAAAAAGGGATGGACAGTGAAACCATCAATATCTGTTATGTACTTGATTCCACCCGTAAGCTGGTGGGTACTGTGGCACTGCGTTATTTGTTAATCAGTCCTTCCGATGCCGTTATTGGTGAGATTATGCATGAAAATGTCGTGTATATCAATACCCTGATGGACCAGGAAGAGGTAGCAAGACAGTTCCAGAAATACGACTTTATTGCCATGCCTGTTGTGGACAATGAAGAGCGTCTGGTGGGTATTATTACCGTCGATGATATCGTGGATATCCTCCAGGAAGAGGCTACGGAAGATATGGAAATGATGGCAGCTGTGATGCCTTCAGATAAGCCTTATATGAGAACCGGCGTATGGGAAACCTGGAAAAAGCGTATGCCCTGGCTGTTACTCCTTATGATTTCAGCGACTTTATCAGGAAAAATTCTTACCACCTTTGAAGATGCCCTGCAGAAGGTGAGTATCCTGATTGCTTATATCCCCATGCTGATGAGCTCCGGCGGTAATGCGGGCGAGCAGTCCAGCGTTACCATTATCCGTGGACTTTCCCTGCATGAGATCGAGTTTAAGGATGCCTTTAAGGTTATCTGGAAGGAATTCCGCGTGGCATTGCTTTGCGGACTTACCCTGGCAATAGCCAATTTCGCCAAGTTATTAGTTTTTGACAAAATGGATATCATGGTAGCATTGGTTATCTGTATCACCCTGGTAATGACCATTATCGCGGCGAAGCTGGTAGGATGTTTGCTTCCTATGCTGGCAAAGAAAATCGGACTTGACCCTGCGGTTATGGCGAGCCCCTTTATTACCACTATTGTAGACGTGATTTCATTATTGGTATATTTCCGAGTTGCAACCCTGCTTTTGGGAATATAGCGCAATAAATATAGTGAAATTAAAGTGAAATGTAAATAAAAATAAGGCAAGTGCTATCTGTATATCATTACGACGGACGCTTTCGCTCTGAGAAAAACGCAGCGGATGCTAAGCTCGAGAAAACCTCGCTAAGCACCGGCATGGCTCATTACTACGCAAAAAGACAGCCGCCCTTTCAAAATACGAAAGGACGGCTGAAATAATTTAAATTTCTTTAAGCGAACGATATAATCTTGCCTACCGATAGCTATTTATTCTTAAAAGAAGCTCTCTTACGCATAGTAGGATCTAAAATTTTCTTACGGATTCTGAGGCTGGTAGGGGTTACTTCCAAAAGTTCATCCGTGTCGATGAATTCCAGTGCCTGCTCCAGACTTAAAATCTTAGGAGGCGTTAAGCGCAATGCTTCGTCCGCACTGGAGGAACGGGTGTTGGTAAGCTGTTTTTTCTTACATACATTCAGCTCGATGTCCTCACCGCGGCCGTTTTGGCCAACCACCATACCGGAGTATACTTTTTCGCCGGGGCTGATAAATAAGGTGCCGCGCTCCTGGGCATTGTAGAGACCGTAGGTAATGGCTTCGCCGGCTTCAAAAGCAATTAAGGAGCCCTGCTTACGGTACTGGATATCTCCTTTATAAGGGCCGTAGCCGTCAAAGACGCTGTTCATGATACCGTTTCCTTTGGTATCCGTCATAAATTCCCCGCGATAACCGATTAAGCCCCTTGCGGGAATGGAGAATTCCAGTCTGGTATAACCGCCCACAGCGGCGCTCATATTCTGCAGTTCCCCTTTACGCTGGCTTAATTTTTCGATAATGGAACCGGTAAATTCTTCCGGCACATCAATATAACAAAGCTCCATGGGCTCTAACTTTTCACCGCGTTCACCGGTTTTGTAAAGCACTTCTGCCTTGCTGACAGCAAATTCATAACCTTCCCTACGCATATTTTCTATCAGGACGGACAAATGCAGCTCGCCGCGTCCGGATACCTTATACGCTTCCGTGGTATCGGTTTCTTCCACGCGCAGAGAAACGTCTGTATTCAGTTCACGGAACAATCGCTCGCGCAAATGCCGGCTGGTGACATATTTTCCTTCCTGTCCTGCGAGAGGAGAGTCGTTTACGATGAAATGCATGGCAATGGTAGGCTCGGAAATTTTCTGGAAAGGGATGGGCTGCGGATTATCCACGGAACAAAGGGTATCCCCGATGTGAATATCCGTAATACCGGAAATAGCCACGATGGAACCAATGCCTGCCTGGGATACTTCTACTTTGTTCAATCCGTCAAATTCATAAAGCTTACTGATTTTTACCTTCTTTTGCTTGTCCGGTTCGTGATGGTTTACAATGACAACCTCACGGCCTACGGAAAGCGTACCGTTATCTACTTTGCCGACACCGATTCTTCCTACATATTCATTATAATCAATGGTACTGATTAATACCTGGGTTCCGGCTTCAGGGTCACCTTCGGGAGCCGGGATGTAGTCTAAAATAGTTTCAAACAAAGGAATCATATTGGTGCCGGGAGCATCTGCGTCAAGGGAAGCAATTCCTGTCTTGGCAGAAGCAAATACAAAAGGACAGTCAAGCTGCTCGTCATTTGCATCCAGTTCGATAAACAGCTCCAGAACTTCGTCAATGACTTCGCTGGGACGGGCTTCGGGACGGTCAATTTTGTTGATACAAACAATAACCGGGAGCTGCAGCTCTAACGCTTTACGAAGGACGAATTTGGTCTGGGGCATGGCACCTTCAAAGGCATCTACCACTAAGATAACACCGTTTACCATTTTAAGGACACGTTCCACTTCACCGCCGAAGTCCGCATGTCCGGGGGTATCGATGATGTTAATTTTCGTATCTTTATAAGTAATAGCCGTATTTTTGGCGAGAATGGTAATACCACGTTCCCGCTCAATATCGCCGCTGTCCATGACACGTTCTGATACGGCCTGATTTTCACGGAATACACCGCTTTGCTTTAAAAGCTCGTCTACCAGGGTGGTTTTGCCATGGTCTACGTGGGCAATAATTGCTATGTTTCTGATATCATTTCTTGTTTGTTTCATAGGATAAAAACCTTTCTGCCGTCCGGCTGATTTCCTGCTGATTAATATATTCCTGGAGAAAAGTTCTGAGTTTATCGCTCAAAACTTTAACAGTATAACACCGAAAAAAGCCTCTGTAAACATTTTGTCTAAGAAAAATGTCAAATCTCCGGAATGCGCACAAGGGCCTGCGTTTTGCGCGATGGGTTAAAGTTCTTTCTTTTGAGGAAACGTGATATAAATAATATTACATTCAGGAAAAAATTCTTAATCTTAAAGCGTAAGAAGGGAGAACAACAATGACAGATAAGGTAATTGAAAACAATCAGGTAATCATCGTGGGAGAGATTACAAGCGGATTTACATTCAGCCATGAGATTTTCGGAGAAGGCTTTTATATGGTAGATGTAAAGGTAGAGCGGCTTAGTGAATCAAGTGACATCATTCCACTGATGGTTTCAGAGAGACTTATGGATGTGAGCTGTGACTACACAGGACAAAACATTATGGTGTCCGGGCAATTCCGCTCTTATAACAGGCACGAAGAGAGGAAAAACAAGCTGGTGCTTTCTGTTTTTGCAAGGGAAATTGAATTTATTGACGAGACACCGGAAAATGTAAAAAGTAATCAGATTTATCTGGACGGTTATATTTGTAAAGAACCGATTTACAGAAAGACACCACTGGGAAGGGAAATCGCTGACCTGCTTCTTGCTGTGAACAGACCCTATGGAAAAAGCGATTATATTCCCTGTATCTGCTGGGGAAGAAATGCCAGATACGCAAATAACTTCCATGTAGGAACCAGATGCGAAATCTGGGGAAGAATCCAGAGCCGCGAATATATGAAGAAACTCTCCGAAGACCAGGCGGAAAGAAGAGTGGCTTATGAAGTATCTGTCAGTAAACTGGAATTACTGGAGGGATATGAAGAAAGTCCCTTACATGCATAGAATATAAAATAAATCATAGCATCTATGGATTGACAGTTATCCTTCCAGGTGCTATGATTATTTTAGTTATATACAATTACATATACGAGATAGAGGTTGCGTCTTTTATCAGTAGCTTTTCGGATGTGGCAGACACAGAAGAGGAAGAGGGAAAGGAAACGACGCCGAAAGGGTTTATCTTCTGCAGATGAATCCTTGGGCATACAGTTAAGAGCTGTATGACTGTCATCAATTTTTATTGATGTTGCGCTATCCGATGGACGATGATGAGTGAAGTCGGTGCGCGTATGTGTATCGACATTATTTTTGTTATAAGGAGGAAATGAAAATGGCTGTATTTACAGGCGCAGGTGTTGCCATTGTAACACCCTTTCATGCAAACAGAGAAGTAAACTATGAGAAACTGGCAGAATTAATCGAGTTCCAGATTGCGGGCAGCACAGATGCAATTATCATCTGCGGAACCACAGGTGAATCCTCAACCTTAACTCATGAGGAACACTTAGAAGTAATCAGATATTGTGTAGAGAAGGTAGCAGGCAGAGTTCCCGTAATCGCAGGAACCGGTTCTAACTGTACCGAAACCGCTATCTACCTTTCCACAGAAGCTGAGAAATATGGCGTAGACGGACTTTTGGTTGTAAGCCCTTATTACAACAAGGCAACCCAGAAAGGTCTTTATGAACATTACAAGGCAATTGCAGAATCCGTAAAGGTGCCGATTATTCTTTATAATGTACCCAGCCGTACAGGATGTAATATCGCACCCGAAACCGTAGTGAAGCTTTGTAATGATATTGAAAATATTGTAGGCGTGAAGGAAGCAAGCGGCAACATTTCCCAGGCAGTGAAGCTGATGAGCATGGCTGGCGGAAAGGTTGATCTGTATTCCGGTAATGATGATCAGATTGTACCCCTTCTTTCCTTAGGCGGCAAAGGTGTTATTTCCGTATTATCCAACGTAGCACCTAAGCAGACACATGATATTTGTGCGAAATTCTTTGAAGGAGATGTGGAAGGCAGTTTACAGGAACAGCTCCGTGCGATTCCTTTGTGCGATGCCCTGTTCTGTGAAGTAAACCCGATTCCCGTAAAGAAAGCCCTGAATCTGATGGGTATGGAAGTAGGTCCCATGCGCAGACCTTTGACCGAAATGGAAGACGCAAATGCAGCGAAACTTGAAAAGGCAATGAAGGATTACGGTATTCTGTAAGCCGGCGTTTGGTAAGTAAATCAGGAAAATAAGGATAGTAAGAAGGAGCGGAAGCAGTTCATTGCTTTCGCTTTCCTTGCAGATAGAATGGAGGCTTTTTATGACGAGAGTGATTATGCATGGTTGCAACGGTAAAATGGGACAGACCATCAAAAACCTGATTGCAGCAGATGAAGAAATAACAATTGTAGCAGGTGTAGATGCTTTTGACGAAGGTAAAAATGAATTCCCCGTATTTGCTGATATCACCGCATGTGATGTGGAAGCAGATGTGATTATCGATTTCAGCGTGGCAAAGGCAGTGGATAATTTGCTGGCATACTGCGTAGAGAAGCAGGTGCCCTGTGTGCTTTGTACCACAGGTCTTTCCGAAGAGCAGCTTCAGAAGGTAGAGGATGCTTCTAAGAAGGTAGCAATCTTAAAATCCGCAAATATGTCTTTGGGCATTAACTTATTAATGAAAGTATTAAAGGAAGTTACCGGTGTGCTGGCACCTGCAGGTTTTGATGTGGAAATCGTAGAAAAGCATCACAACTTAAAGGTGGATGCGCCCAGCGGTACCGCACTGGCACTTGGCGATTCCGTGAATGAAGCACTGGACAATGAATATGAATATATTTTTGACAGAAGTCAGAGACGTGAAAAGAGACCCAAAAAGGAAATCGGCTATGCGGCAGTCAGAGGCGGCACCATTGTTGGTGAGCATGATGTAATTTTTGCAGGTGCGGATGAAGTGATTACTTTCTCCCATACCGCTTATTCCAAAGCCGTATTCGGAAAGGGAGCCATTCAGGCAGCGAAGTTTTTGAAAGGCAAAGCAGCAGGCCTTTACAATATGAGTGACGTAATTAATGCATAAAAGAGGACATTAGGACATGGGTATCGGAGAAACCAGTTTAACTGAAATTGAAGAAATGCAACTGAAATACTTAAAGAGTCTTGCCAATCAGTATCCCAATATTGCGGCAGCCTCAACGGAAATTATCAACTTACAGGCAATTTTGAACCTTCCCAAGGGCACGGAACACTTTCTTACGGATATCCATGGGGAATTTGAGCAGTTTAACCATGTGCTCAAAAACGGTTCCGGTGCAGTCAGACGTAAGATTGACGAGGAATTTGGCAATACCTTAAGTAACAGGGACAAAAAGAGCCTGGCTACTTTAATTTATTATCCCAAGGAGAAATTGGAAATTGTAGCCCAGGAAGAAGAAAATATCGAAGACTGGTACAAGATTACCCTGCACCGCCTGGTACAGATTACCAAGCGTGTAGCGTCCAAGTATACAAGGTCCAAGGTGCGTAAAGCACTTCCTAAGGATTTTGCTTATATCATCGAGGAATTAATTACCGAGAAAGCGGAGGTTTCCGATAAGGAAGGCTACTACAATGAAATTATCCATACCATTATCCGTATTGACAGAGCACCTGATTTTATTGTGGCTTTAAGTAATCTGATTCAGAGACTGGTAGTGGACCATTTACATATTGTGGGAGATATTTATGACAGAGGCCCCGGTCCCCATCTGATTATGGATACCCTGATGCAGTATCATTCCGTGGATATCCAGTGGGGCAATCATGATATTGTCTGGATGGGTGCAGCCTGCGGTCATTTGGCGTGTATAGCAACAGTTGTGCGTATTGCCGCCAGATACGGAAGCTTAGATACGTTAGAGGAAGGCTATGGCATCAACTTAATTCCCCTTGCAACCTTTGCCATGGAGACCTATAAGGATGTGAATTGCGATGCCTTTGCCATTAAATTTAATACCGATTACAATACCAAGGATTTAAGCCTGGATATGAAAATCCATAAAGCAATTGCCATTATCCAGTTGAAGCTGGAAGGACAGATCATTAAGAATCATCCGGAGTTTGAAATGGATGGCAGATTACTCCTTGATAAAATTAATTATGAAAAGAAGACGGTTATGATTGACGGCAAGGAATATGAAATGGCGGATACGGACTTCCCTACCGTGGACCCTGCCGATCCTTATAACCTTACGACCGATGAAGAGCAGGTGATTGCCCGTATCAGACAGGCATTTTTGAAGTGCGAAAAGTTGCAGAAGCATGTGCGATTTTTGTATTCTAACGGTGGCCTTTACAAGGTACATAATTCCAACCTTTTATACCACGGATGTGTTCCCCTTGATGAAAACGGCGAATTTAAGTCCGTAAACGTAGAAGGCAAGAATTACAAGGGAAAAGCTTTGTACGATATTTTGGATAAATACGCCAGAAAGGGATATTATTCCAAAAATGACCCGTCAGGGATGCGCAGGGCACAGGACTTAATCTGGTATATCTGGGCAGGTCCCAATTCCCCTGTATTCGGTAAAGATAAGATGACAACCTTTGAGCGTTATTTTATCAAAGAAAAGGAAATCCACAAGGAAGTAAAAAACAGTTATTATTCACTGATTGACAGGGAAGATATTTTAAACAAAATTTTGGAAGAATTCCGTTTGGATCCCAGTAAGTCCCATATTGTGAACGGACATGTGCCGGTGGAACTTAAAAAAGGTGAAACACCCATTAAGTGTGACGGTAAGCTGTTAATTATCGATGGTGGCTTTTCCAAAGCATATCAGAGCAAAACAGGAATTGCCGGCTATACCCTGGTAGCTAACTCACACGGTATGCGTCTGGTAGCCCATGAGCCATTTGAGTCCATGGAAGAAGCCATTAAGCATGAGTCCGATATCTTTTCGGATTCCACCATTGTAGAAACGGCACTCAACAGAATTCTGGTAGCGGATACCGACATCGGTACCGAGCTTAGGGAAAGTATTTCCCAACTGGAATTATTATTACAGGCATACAGAAACGGTAGCATTGTTGAAAAATAAAATCCCGCTGCGGATGAAAAAAGAGCTGTCTGAAAGGACAGCTCTTTTTAATTGAATGAAACGGCAACTATCGGTTGGTAGTTGTATTGGTGGTTGTATTTGCCTGACCGTCACCTACCAGCTCGTCCGTAACATTGCTGATGCCGTCAGTTACATCGGTAACTGCATCGCCGACTGCATCACCGGCGTCCTGAAGGAGAGAAGAGGAATCGCCTGTGGTATCGCCCAGGGTATCACCTGTGGTGTCACCGGCGGTAACATCATTGACGTTGTCAGCAGTATTGTCTGCAGTGTTGTCGGAAACATGTCCGTCTGTTGCAGAGTCATTTGTCATATCGTTTGTGGCATTGTTTGCGGCATTATCATCGGTAACATTGTCTACGATAGAATTATTTGTGTCCGTGGTAGTACCGGCTCCGCCGCCGGTGGTATCTTCCGTGGTAGTGCCGGGCATGTTTGCCATGTCATTTTCATTCTTTTTATCGCTGCAGCCGCAAGCACTTAATGAAAGCATCAGACCTAAAGTAACTGCAGTTAAAAGAATCTTTTTCTTATTTTTCATAAAAGCCTCCTTATTTTTTTAGAATGAACCGTAAAAAATCAGTTCTGTTGCTATTATGTCCGTATTGCGGTAAAATATTCGGAAAGAGAAAATTTTTGGTAAAAATTTGTATTTTATTTTTGGAAAGAGGAATGTATGAAATTCAGACCCTGTATTGATATTCACAATGGAAAAGTAAAGCAAATTGTAGGCGGCAGCCTTTGTGATGAAGGCAACATGGCCAAGGAAAACTTTGTTTCCGGTCAGGACGCGGCTTTTTTTGCGGATTTATATCAGAGGAAAGGAATAAAAGGCGGTCATATTATTTTGTTAAATCCCGTAGGAAGTGAATTTTACGCAGAAACCAAGCGGCAGGCGATTGCGGCCCTTAAGACTTACCCGGGTGGGCTGCAAATCGGCGGAGGAATTACACCGGAAAATGCCCGGGAATATCTGGAAGCCGGTGCCAGCCACGTGATTGTAACCTCCTATGTTTTTAAGGATGGGAAATTACATTATGACAGGCTGCAGGAAATGGTGGATGCGGTTTCCAAAGAAAAGCTGGTGTTAGACTTAAGCTGCCGCAAAAAGGGAGAAGACTACTATATTGTAACCGACAGATGGCAGAAGTATACGGATGTGATTTTGAGCGAAGAAACCATTGCAGAGCTTTCCGCATATTGTGATGAGTTTTTAATTCATGCGGTAGATGTAGAAGGAAAGGCCCGGGGAATCGAAGAGCAGGTAACCGAGCTTTTGGGACGTGCCTGTGAAATACCGGTGACCTATGCCGGAGGCGTACATTCTTTTGAAGATTTGGAAAAGGTGAAACGTCTTGGAAGAAATCACGTGGACGTGACCATCGGAAGTGCCCTTGATTTATTCGGCGGAACCATGGAATTTGAAAAAGTACTTCAATATATTTCCGAAAGCTGCATGAAATAAGAGTGCGCTTGTCGCACTCTTTGCGCGCGAGCGGTGTTGCGGAGCAACTAATTTCCTTTCCGAAAGCTGCATGAAATAAGAGTGCGCATGGCGCACTCTTTGCGCGCGAGCGGTGTTGCGGAGCAACTAATTTCCCTTCCGCGAGCTGCATGAAATAAGAGTGCGCATGGCGCACTCTTTGCGCGCGAGCGGTGTTGCGGAGCAACTAATTTCCCTTCCGCGAGCTGCGCATAAAAAAATAACCTATCTCATTCGAGATAGGTTATTTGCTTAATCCGTTAAAACAATACTGCAAATTCTAAATAAAATGTGACATTTATATTTAAGAAAAGGCACATCGTGTAACTGAATTAAATCGTTATAATCTTTTGTAAAATTATAACTTAGTTACGTTTACGGCCTGAGGTCCTTTTTCGCCATTAACTACTTCGAATTCTACGGAAGCGCCTTCTTCAAGAGACTTGAAACCTTCCATGTTTAATCCTGAGTAATGTACGAAAACATCTTTACCTGATTCATCAGAGATGAAGCCGTAACCTTTTTGGTTGTTAAACCACTTAACTGTACCTTTGTTCATTATAGTACCTCCAGAAAAAATAAATAAATATGGGTTCTGGCAACAATGCTGTTGCTTAAATTCAGAATAGCATAGTAAATTCTAAAAGTAAAGAAAATTCCAATATTTACAAGAAAATTTTGCAACAATTTTATCGCGCAAAAATCCTAAAGTTTTACAGTTGAAATGAAATAAGGTTAGTGATAATATAGAACAAGAAATTAGCAGGTGATTTGTAGAATTAAAGATAGAAAGAGGTTTTTATGGAAGGAACGAAAAGAAGAGAAGAAATCATTAGTATTCTGGAAGCAAATGCAGACAGCGGACTTCCCGTATCCGGTACGGAACTGGCGAAGAGACTTGGTGTCAGCAGACAGGTCGTTGTTCAGGATATTGCGCTTCTCCGCGCAGTAAATAAAAATATTATGTCCACCAATAAAGGATATGTTCTTTTTAGGGAACAGCAGGCACAGAAATATTGCAAGAGATTCTTTAAGGTGAAACACGGTTCCGATGGGATGCAGCCGGAGCTTTATGCAATTGTAGACTGCGGCGGCAGATTACTGGACGTAGAGGTGGATCACCCCATTTACGGACAGATTATCGTGGATCTCATTATTCATAACAGACAGGACGTGGATAACTTCGTACGTGAGGTGAAAGTGTTCGGAACCAAGCCGTTAAGTGTACTGACAGAGGATGTGCATTATCATACGGTAGAAGCGGATCAGGAAGAAATTTTGGACAGAATTGAAGAAAATCTGGCCAGACTGGGATTTTTGGTAAAATAATCCTATGTGACATGCGGAAAATATTTGGGAAGCAACAGAAAATAACTGTTGCTTCTTTTTTTGTTTTGTGATATTGTTTCATTTATTATAACAACTGACAAGACAGTTGACATTACAGCGAGGAGTGAGGCTATGAAAAAAGTAAAAGGGATATTGAATGAAATCTTTATTGAAGGATTAAGCGGAATGGCATCCGGACTGTTTGCCACATTGATTATCGGAACGATTATCGTACAGGTGGGAAGTCTGATACCGGGAGCCATAGGCACTTATATTGTAATGATGGGAAAAATAGCATCCGCGGTTACCGGTGCAGGTATCGGCTGCGGAACGGCTTTGAAATTAAAAGCGTCTCCTTTAGTGGTACTTTCTTCTGCCACAGCCGGAATGATGGGGGCCTTTGCTGCCAAAATAATTGCAGGAACCGTTCTGGTAGACGGTGCAATCGTGCTGGCGGGACCGGGAGAACCCCTGGGCGCGTTTATTGCGGCAATTGTTAGTATTTACATAGGTCGTCTCGTATCCGGTAAGACCAAAGTGGACATTCTGGTAACACCCTTTGTGTGTATCGTATCCGGTTCTGCGGTGGGACTTATTTTGGGACCTCCCATTTCCGCGTTTATGAGCTGGCTTGGAGGAATTGTCAATTGGGGAACCGTACAGGCACCCTTTATCATGGGAATTATTGTATCAGTCCTGATGGGAATCATCCTGACTCTGCCGATCAGTTCCGCAGCACTTGGTATTATCCTTGGCTTAAACGGAATCGCAGCAGGTGCGGCAACGGTAGGCTGTTGTGCCAATATGGTGGGCTTTGCGGTAGCATCCTTCCGCGAAAATAAAGTAAACGGTCTTTTGGCGCAGGGCCTTGGGACCAGTATGCTGCAGATTAGTAATATTGTGAAAAAGCCGGTAATCTGGCTGCCTGCCATTATTGCCAGCGCGATTTTGGGACCGGTTTCTACTATGGTATTTGGTATGACCAACAATCCCACAGGTTCCGGAATGGGAACAGCAGGTTTGGTTGGACAGATTAATGCGTATCAGACTATGACGGCAGGCGGTATGGCACCCGGAACGGTCCTTTTGGAAATTGCCCTGATGCACTTTGTACTGCCCGCAATCATTGCATTTATCGTATCGGAAATTATGCGTAAAAAAGGCATCATTAAGGATGGAGATATGAAGCTGAACGTTTAAAAAGGAACGAACCGGATCCGGTTTTGCGGAAGCAAAAACTCCTCCGGAAAACCTCATCTCAGGCCAAAAGTTGCGAAACCTTTTTATATGTGGTAAAATAGGTGCAATTTAACCGGAGGTGACAAAAGGTTTATGGAACAACAGAGTAAGAAAAAGAACAAGCTTGCGCTGATTGTAGTTTCCGAAAAGAAAAACGGAACCATCAAACAGCATATGCTTGGCTCTGCGCTTCTTGAGTTTTTGGCAGCGCTTCTCTTTGTGCTTGCGGTAGTCATTGTATGTAAACTCATATACGACTCCATTACTTTGAAGCATGCCAGGGAACAGATTGTAGAGCAGCTTGTCATGATTAATAATCTGACAGATGAAAATGAAGCACTATCGGTAGAGAATTCTACATTAACCAGTAAAATCACGGTTTTAAGTGAAACCGTCAGCAAAAAAGCAGAAGCAGAAGACGCCATTTCCCAGGAACTGGTGGAAAAGGCACTTCCCAAAGGATTTCCCTTAAGCGGTTCGGCGTCCATGGAGGAAGCCACGGAAGGAGACCCGATGCTTCTCTTTACGGCGACAGAGGGTGTGAATATTATTACCACAGGTACCGGCACAGTTATCAGCGTAGATGTGGATGCGGATTACGGAACCAAGGTAGTGATTGACCACGGAAACGGATATACTTCCATTTACCGTAATAACGGAACTCCCCTGATTAAAACAGGAGAAGAGTTAGGAAAAGGCTATATTTTGTTTACGGTGGGCGAAGAAAATCAGAAGCTGGGTTATCAGATTATGAAGGATGAAAAAATCATCGACCCCATGCAAATCATTGAAATCAGCGGTTAGGTAATCCGTGGTTTTTCAAATGAAATCAATTATTTAAGCCAAGAGGCAATCAAAAAGGAGAGTTCACCTATATGGGAACTCTCCTAAATTATTGGTGTAAAAAAGTGCAATACTAAATTACTGCTTGTCCAAACGACCGAAAACCAACTCGTATCCATCGTTTCCGTAGTTTAAGGAACGGTTCACGCGGCTGATGGTAGCGGTGGAAGCACCGGTCTTTTCAGCAATTTCAAGATAAGTTTTTTTGTCCTTAAGCATGGACGCTACTTCATAGCGCTGGGATAAGGAAAGCAGTTCGTTCACTGTACATAAATCCTCAAAAAAACTATAGCATTCTTCTTTATTCTCTAAACATAAAATCGCTTCAAATAAATGGTCTACAGCTGAAGTCTGTATTTTTTTGTTCATGATTACCCTCCTTAAGGAAATACCGAAATAGTATATTCATACGCTACTATTTTACCATATTAAAGTTTTAAAGTAAAGGAATAAATTAGGAATGTTAAGAAAACTCCAAATACCTGTCATGTGGTTTTAAATACTATATAATAACTATTAAGGAATGAGAGAAGATATTTATGTGGAAATGATTATGTGAGGGATGATAGGATGAAGATAGACAAAGAAAATTTATTAGACAGCATATTAGCAAGTCTGGATAACCTGCAATACATTAAAGTAGAGGATATCCCGGGGATTGATTTGTATATGGACCAGGTAACCACCCTGATGGAAAAGAAATTAAAGGGAAGTGTCCGTAATCCCGAAGAAGATAAGATTCTGACGAAAACCATGATTAATAATTATGCGAAGAACAATCTGTTGCCACCGCCGGTCAAAAAGAAATACAGCAGAGAGCATGTGCTGATGCTGATATTCATCTATTATTACAAGGGTGTATTGTCCATCAATGATATCCAGGCCATATTAAATCCCTTGGCAGAGCGGTATTTCAACACAGAGGGAGAGTTAAATCTGGCAACCATTTATGAAACGGTATTCGGACTTGAAAAGCAGGAAGTGGGAAACCTGAAAGAGGATATTACCGGAAAGTATGAACTCTCCAAAACAATTTTCGAAGATGCGCCGGAAGAAGATAAAGAGCTTCTGCAGCTGTTTTCCTTTATCGGGCTGTTAAGTTATGATGTATATATCAAGAAATTATTGATTGAAAAAATAGTAGACGGATATTTTACCAAAGAAGAGAAGGAAGAAAAGAAGGAAAAGAAAGAAAAGTAAAAGGAAGGGCAAAGCTTAATCGGCTTTGCCCTGTAATATTTTTTGCCGATATTCTTTCGGCGTTTTTTTATAGTATTTTTTGAATAGCTTCGTAAAATAGTTTACATCGGGGATGCCGCAGTACTGGGCAATGGTCTGAATCTGAAGAGTAGAGGAGTTTAATAAAAGCAGGGCATGCTCCATTCTCTTCCGATTGACATAGTCTGTCAGGGTAGCCCCGGTTTCTTTTTTGAAAAGGCCGGATAAGTAGCTGGCATTTACATTTAATCCGGCGGCGATGGAATTTAAGGAAAGGTCGCCGGTTAAATCGGAGTCTACCTGCGTAATGACCTTCTGAACCAACAGGGAATAATTTTTCATGGAATGGTTACGCACCAAAAGGCAGTATTTATGGAGCATATCCCTAAGAAGCTTAAAACCGCCTTCCTGCGTGGTAATGGCTTCAATTTTCCGTGCAAAGTCAGAAGAAAGCTTGTCGATATAAAAGGGATGTACCGAGCCGTTTTCTACGGCTTTACGCAGCAGGGAGTTAAAAACGATACAATAGTTTTGTAAGTTCCGCAGAGGGTCGGCACAGCGCTGTTCAAAATGCTGGGTGCTCATGTTTCCGAAAACCTGCTCAACCTTATGACTTAAGCCCTGAGAAACGGCCAGCAGGAGCTCATTTTCAATCCGGTAACGCTGCTCAATGGCCTGGATATTGATTTGTGATTCCTGTTTCTCCACCAGGTCAGGAGAGATGGAGAAGGGAAGGATGGTAGATGTTTGATACAAATCCAGAATTTCGGAAGTAAAAGAATCTAAGCCGCCCCACATTTTCTCACCAAGTGTATTCAGTGCAACCACCAGCATGTTTTCGTTTGCCAGGTAAGGCACTGCATAAAAATATTTTTCAATCAGGGAAAATAATTGGGCCGGTATCGTATATTTTTCGGTAACTTGCATCAAACTTTGTTTAGTGGCTTCTGCCAGTGTGTAAGGTCCGATCATCAGGATGTGGGGAGATTCTGTTTCAGGCAGGAGCAAAAAGGCATAGTTACAAAACAGTCCGTCGCGGACACGGTAAATGGTATTTGGTTTGATTTTGTGCATTAGGAATTCCCTGGCATTTGCATAGATATCATTCATACCAAGGAGCTTTCTGATTCCCTGGTCAAGCTGACCGAAATCAGCAGTTTCCGGGTCAATTATGGTGGAGTCTAAGTGAAATGCATGTAATAACTTCCTGCAAAAATTAAGTTCGGCATCATAAGTCATACGCAAACCTCCAAATAAACACATAGTACTATTTTTATTAATTATCGTATAATTTTTAGCAAAAATCAAGTAATAGTAAAAATTATACGAAAACAAACAAAAATCATACTCACGTAGCAAGTATTTCTTTGTTAAAATATAATCAAAAGAGGTATCCGATTCCCGGATACGGTAACTATATTCATTTTTTTAAAGAGAGAGGGTTTTTATTCATGAAAACAACGAATGTAAAAACAGTGAAACCTTTTGGCATGAAGGATAAGATGGGATATTTGTTCGGCGATTTCGGTAACGACTTCACATTTATTCTGTCTACCATGATTTTGACAAAGTTTTATACTGACGTAATGGGTATTTCCGCAGCAGTAATCGGTACTATTATGATGCTGGCAAGATTTGTGGACGCAGTAACAGACGTAGCAATGGGTCGTATTTGTGACCGTTGTAAAGTGACACCCAACGGAAAGTTTAAGCCTTGGCTTCTGCGTATGTGTATCCCGGTTTCTGTTGCATCCTTTTTGATGTACCAGAGCGGACTTGCAGGACTTCCTACCAACGTAAAGATTATTTATCTGGCAATTACTTATATTCTGTGGGGTTCCTTCTGTTATACAGGTATTAACATTCCTTACGGCTCCATGGCATCCGCTATTTCCTCAGAACCCGGCGACCGCCAGTCTTTATCTACCTTCCGTACCATGGGTGGTATGCTTGCCGGTATGGTAATCGGTATTTTACTTCCTTTGATTGCTTATGAAAAGATTACCTTAGCAGACGGCACCGTAAAAGAAACACTGATCGGTTCCAGAGTAACACTGGCAGCAGGTATTTTCTCTGTTTTGGCAATTCTTTGTTATTTACTTTGTTATAAATTAATTACAGAACGTGTAGTGGTAGAAAGTAACGGCGAAAAGGCTCCTTCCGTAGGCCAGATGTTAAAGAGCGCATTTACCAACCG
>JAFZDQ010000101.1 GCA_017561085.1 Lachnospiraceae bacterium | reverse complement strand
TGTTTTTCCGATGTCATGAAGAAGTCCGCTGATGGTAGCGTATTTGATTTCTTCATCGGATAAACGCAGCCATCTGCCGAACAGATTACAAATCAGTGCAACATTCATACAATGTACATAAGTATCATCATCATACTCACGCATGCAATGGAGCATGTCAAAGACATTGGGGCTGGTCCAACCCGGATCCAAAATATTTAAAGTATGATTCATTAACTGGTCAATGTGGAAAGAAGAGCCTTTTTCGACTACTTCGTTTACAGCATTTTTGAAATTGTCTACATCAGATTCAAATTCTGCTTTAAAGCGGATAAATTCCGGACTCTGCTTAATCTTTTCGGAATAAGAGGGTTCGTAAAAGGAATCATCACTGGTCGTAACCGCTTCGTCTTCTACCCTGATTTGCAGAATGGAATAAAAAGCCAACTTCGTAATGGTTTTATCGGTTAAGATAAGACCTCTCGGAAGAATCAGCTGGTTGTTGTAATTCAGTACGTCCTCGGCTGTAACCATACCGGGAACCAAGTCTGTAGTATTTACTCTTCTCATCGAATTCGCCACCCACAATAATTTTTGGAAAATACTTATAAAAACTCTACTTTATTATAAAATTTCTAGTAAATATTGTCAATCTTTTATGAGGTTATTGACAAAGTGTATTTTATGGTATAACCTATGATGGATAGGAAAATTCAATATTGTGTAAGACTCTTATTCAGAGTGGTGGAGGTGCATAGGACCTGTGAAGCCACGGCAACCCCGTAAACGGAAGGTGCCTGCCTGAGCGAGTATCTGCCAACTTTGGTTGGTGATTCGAACAATAAGAGGATTTGATTATCGAAAGTCAGTCCGCTTATGTGAGAGCATAGGTGGAATTTTTTTGTGATACGGAAGAAGTTCCGTATCATGGTAGTATGAAAATAGCAAAGAAAGAAAAGGAGACAAACAATGGAAAAGAGATTATTTACTTCCGAATCCGTAACTGAAGGACATCCCGACAAAGTCTGCGACGCGATTTCCGATGCCATCTTAGATGCTTGTATGGCACAGGACCCTATGAGCCGTGTTGCCTGTGAAACTGCTTGTTGTACAGGCTTTGTATTAATTACCGGTGAAATTACCACCAATGCTTATGTAGATATGCAGAAGGTAGTTCGTGAAACCGTAAAGGAAATCGGTTATACCAAAGCTGAATACAGATTTGACGGCGACAGCTGTGCGGTATTCGTAGCAATTGACGAACAGTCTGCAGATATCGCTATGGGTGTTGACAAGGCCCTTGAAGCGAAAGAAAACAAAATGAGCGAAGAAGAAATCGAAGCAATCGGTGCAGGTGACCAGGGTATGATGTTTGGTTACGCTACCAACGAAACACCCGAATTTATGCCTTATCCCATTTCCCTTGCTCACAAGCTTGCTCTTCAGCTTACCAAGGTTCGTAAGGATGGTACTTTAACCTACTTAAGACCCGACGGTAAGAGCCAGGTATCCGTAGAATATGATGAAAATGACAAGCCCGTAAGATTAGAGGCAGTTGTTTTATCTACCCAGCATGATCCTGATGTAACCCAGGAACAGATCCATGAAGATATCAAGAAATACGTATTTGATCCGATTCTTCCTGCAGAACTGATTGATGAAAACACCAAGTTCTTCATCAACCCTACAGGACGTTTCGTAATCGGCGGACCTCACGGTGATGCAGGTCTTACCGGACGTAAGATTATCGTAGATACCTACGGCGGATATGCACGTCACGGCGGCGGTGCTTTCTCCGGAAAGGACTGTACAAAGGTTGACCGTTCCGCAGCTTATGCAGCACGTTACGTTGCAAAGAACATTGTTGCTGCAGGACTTGCTGACAAGTGCGAAATCCAGTTATCTTATGCAATCGGTGTAGCACAGCCTACTTCCATCATGGTTGATACCTTCGGTACCGGTAAGGTTTCCAACGAAAAGTTAGTTGAAATCGTAAGAGAAAACTTCGACCTTCGTCCCGCAGGCATCATCAAGATGTTAGACCTTCGTCGTCCTATTTACAAGCAGACAGCTGCTTACGGACACTTTGGCCGTAACGACCTTGACCTTCCTTGGGAACAGCTCAATAAGGTTGATGATTTAAAGAAATATTTATAATTCCGTCCGGAATTTTGAATGAAGAAAAGGATCGCCTAAGGCGGTCCTTTTTGTATTTGACAACAGGAAAAAGTAACTTAACAGAAGGAAAAAGCAACTTACCGCGCTGGCTATTGCGGCAGGCTTCGTTTTTGCATATGATGGAAAAAACGAAAGGAAGTAGGATATGGAACCGGTAATTAAAGTAGAAGGACTGACCAAGAACTTTGGTGAAATAGAAGCGGTAAAGGGAATTGATTTTCAGGTAGAAAAGGGAGAATTGTTCGGGTTCCTTGGCGTAAACGGCGCCGGGAAATCCACAACAATCAATATGCTTTGTACCGTACTTAAGCCCACTGCCGGGGAAGCAGAAATTTGCGGGCTTAAGCTTGGGAAGCAGGATGAAGAAATCCGCAAGAAAATCGGTGTGGTTTATCAGAATAATTGTCTGGATGATAGGCTTTCCGTAAAGGAGAATCTGTTCATCCGCGGCGCTTTATATGAAAAGTGCGGAAAGCGGCTTGCAGAAAATGTGTCCCGGGTTTGTGAGGTGCTGGAGCTTCAAGAAGTGTATACAAGGAAATTCGGCAAGCTTTCCGGCGGCTGGAAGAGGCGGTGTGAAATTGCGAGAGCCCTTTTGCATGCACCGGAAATCCTGTTTTTGGATGAGCCTACCACAGGGCTTGACCCGGCCACCAGAAAAATCGTTTGGGAAAGCATCGACAGACTCCGGAAGGAAGAGGATATGACCATCTTTCTGACCACCCACTATATGGAGGAGGCGGCGCGGGCTTCCCATATCGCAATAATTGACGGTGGAGAAATGAAGGAATACGGAACGCCTTTTTCCTTAAAAGAGGCTTATGCAAAAGACAAATTGAAATTGATTCCGGGTACCGGTCTGCAGAAGGAAGTGGAGAGATATCTGGAAGAAATGGCTGTGGGATATCAAAGAAAAGAAGAAGCAATTCAGGTTATTTTAGGAGATAGTTTGGCAGCGCTTCCTATTTTGGAAAAAATCCGTCCGTTGATAGAGGGATTTGAAATGATACAGGGCTCTATGGATGATGTGTTTTTAAATGTAACCGGCAGAAACCCGGAAAAAGAATGACGGTTTGCAAAGAAAAGCACATCAGGATTTGAAACAAAGAGGGAAAAGAATGAAAGAAATTTATTATTTATGTAAAAGAAATATGCTGGTATTTTTAAGAGATTATGCGGCGGT
This sequence comes from Lachnospiraceae bacterium, assembly GCA_017561085.1. Lineage (GTDB taxonomy): Bacteria > Bacillota > Clostridia > Lachnospirales > Lachnospiraceae > Suilimivivens. The sequence continues at coordinate 46,945 of JAFZDQ010000101.1, read as the reverse complement.
ATTTTTTTCGGTGTTGTCGATGCTGATTATCCTGCTTTTGATGGTGGTGTTTCTTGGAAAGATGAACACGGACAATGTATTATGGGTACTGAGTGAGTACGGAGGACAAAGGGACGCAGCGCAGGATGAAAAGAATGCAGAGTATCTGATTCAGATGTGGACACTTTCCGGGATTTTAGCGGTCAATACGGTGACTGTGACGCTGACGGTGATGCAGACCATGGTAAGGGATGAGCAACTCGGGCAGCTGGCCAGCTTTTATGTGGCTCCCGTAAAAAGGATTAAGATAGCCCTTGGCTATATTTTGGCGGCCTGGGCCATCGGAAGCGGCATGAGTTTTTTGACCCTGCTAATCGGTGAGGCGTATATGGTGTTGCAGGGGAATTCGATTTTGTCTGCCGGCATGTTTGCAAAAGCGCTTCTCATGATTATGCTAAATGCCTTTGTGTATGCGGCAGTGGGGTACCTGTTGGCGTTGTTTGTGCACAGTGAAAGTGCCTGGGGCGGCCTTCTTACGGTAATCGGTACACTGGTGGGCTTTTTAGGTGGTATTTATTTGCCGGTATCCCAGCTTTCGGAGACAATCGTAAAGGTGCTGAAGTGCCTGCCGGTACTGCACGGTACCGCCATGCTGCGGGAACTTTTGACCGGGGATGCCATGGGAAAAACATTTGCGGGTTTGCCGGAGATGATACCGGATACGGTGGCAAAGGAACTGGGAATTACTTTGTGGAACAGTGAAGTGCAGATTACTTTAGAAAAGCAGATACTTATTTTGGTTTGTTATGGTATAATGGCAATAGTACTGGCGACGGTAATCAGTAAGCGGAAAACGATTCATGACAGATAGGCGCAGGGTGTGAAAAGCAAAGAATGGCGGCGTGGGCGCAGGCTGCGCGGTGTGGAGGTTTTATGAAGATTACGATAACGGAACCCGGAATCGGGGAAGAAGATGAAATTATTATCCGTTGCAAACAAATGGATGAGCACTTGCTGAAACTGGTATACGCCATAAAAGCAGGGCAGGAAAAACTGACGGTTATGAAGGGTGCAGACATTGTACAGGTGCTGCCCAAAGAGGTCTACTATTTTGAAGCAGTGGACAATAAGGTGTTTTTGTATTTGGAAAAAGATGTGTATGAAACCAAGCTGAAGTTATATGAGTTGGAAGAGCGGTTCAGAGGGACGGATTTTATGCGGGTTTCCAAGTCAGTGATTTTTAATTTATCCAAGGTGAAATCCTTAACGCCTGCTTTTAACGGCAGATTTGAGGCTACTATGAAGAACGGCGAGAAATTAATTGTTTCCAGGCAGTATGTGCCGGTGCTGAAAGAAAAGTTGGGATTATAAGGAGGATGCGCAGATGGAGAGAATAAAATTACTTTTTGACGTATTTGCCAAGGTAACCACTTGTACGTTGTTTGGCGCTGCTGTTTTTTGCCTTATTTTTTCACCGGGGGTAACTTTTGGCACAGAAATGCTGTGGCAGCTTTTGCTGGTGTCTTTTCTGACCAGTGCAGGTACACTGATGTACACGGATGAAATTAAGAAAAACAGTATGAAGATACGGTGTATCATCCATTATCTGATGGTGAATGTAATTGTCGTATTTTGCGGTCTTTGGTTTGGCTGGATGGAAGCGGATCATTTGACAGAGGTAATCGGGATGCTTGTACTGATTGCAGTTATCTTTTTGACTGTTTCCGTGCTTTCCTGGAAAAAAGTAATGAAGGAAGCGGATTTGATGAATGCAAGACTTGCAGAATATCAGGGGGAGAAATGATTTGGAATCCGATATTTTGTGTGGTAAATATGTAGAAAATTACTTTGTCTTTGGGCAACGTATAGAAAAGTTGTGGTGAAAAAACTCAATATCTTGTATGAGTAAAGAAATATGGCCCTGTATTATGTATTGTGCAACATTGTGCGGGACCATTTCTGATGTCTTGACGCTGATAGTATGCCTTGCTAGAATGAAACAAAGCATTGAAGTTCTAACGTCATTTTAGCAAATCTATTGTTCTTGGTATTATCTTTCGGTAATGCATCTGTTTTAGAATCCTTGCTTGATATTCATTGTGAAAGGTAGAAGCAGGGAAACATCTTTTTTGGAAAGAATTTAGTTTCTTTGCAGAAAAGGAGCGTAAATGAGGAAAACAAAAAATGAAAAGTTTGTAAAAACGGAGGGGAATTCGCAGGTATACCATACCTATAAGGACAGAATCTTCCGAATGTTATTTAAGGAGAAAGATAGGCTGTTAGAACTGTATAATGCGTTAAACGGAACTTCGTATACTCAGACAGAGGCGTTGGAAGTAAATACACTTGAAAATGCAATTTTCATTAAGATGAAGAATGATGTTTCGTTTATTATTGAAAGCAGAATGTGTTTATATGAGCATCAGTCTTCGTATAATCCCAATATGCCGCTTAGGGGAATGTTTTATTTTGCCGATTTATATAAGAAGTTGGTGAAGAATATGGACTTAAGTAACAGGAAACATATAAAAATCCCTACGCCGCATTATATTGTGTTTTATAATGGAACGGAGAAAACAGAGGAAGTGTTTTACCAAAAGCTTTCGGAAGCCTTTGCGGATGGAAACGAAGGGTGTATAGAATTAGTGGTAAAGGTAATCAACATAAATTATGGTAAAAACATGGAATTGATGGAACGGTGCAGGACGCTGTCGGATTATGCGCGGTTTGTGGCAATTGTCAGAGAAAATGTAGAGAAAACGGACGTTGAAAACGCAGTAAAGTTGGCGGTGGAAGAATGCATAAAAAAAGATGTTTTGAAAGAGTTTCTTTTAGAACAAAAGACGGAGGTGATTGCGATGTCACTATATGAATACAATGAGGAATATATTCGTAAAACGTTTTTTGAGGAAGGTGAGATGCGAGGAGTGGAGAAAGGAGAAGAGCGCTTTGCTAAGCTTGTGGAGCGATTGATGGGAGACTCCCGTACAGAGGATTTATTACTTGCAACCAATGATAAGAATCTACGTAATAAATTGTATGCAGAATATCATATTGGTGAGAACTGAAATACTAAATTGAGTAATATGATTAAATAAATATATTTAGAAAAAGACGGCTTATCCATTTTCAAAGCCGTCTTTTTTTGTTAGAATAGATTCTATATGAGAAGTAAAATCCGGCAGCGGATGAAGTATTCGGCTGCAGTTATTTTCAGCAGTAATTAAGGGGAGATATTTATGGCATTTACACACCTTCATGTCCACACGGAATACAGTCTTTTGGACGGTTCCAACAAAATAAAAGAATATGTAAAGCGCGTCAAGGAGCTGGGCATGGACAGTGCGGCCATTACAGACCACGGCGTAATGTACGGTGTGATTGACTTTTATAAGACCTGTAAGGCAGAAGGCATCAAACCAATCCTCGGCTGTGAGGTTTATGTGGCGCCCAATTCCCGTTTTGATAAAGAATTAACCGGTGGTGAAGACAGATATTACCACCTTGTTTTGCTTGCGGAAAATAACACCGGATACAATAACCTGATGAAGATTGTCAGCCGCGGTTTTACCGAAGGCTATTATTATAAACCCCGTGTAGATATGGAAATTTTGAATGAGTTCCATGAAGGGATTATTGCCCTTTCTGCCTGCCTTGCAGGTGAGGTGCAGCGTTATATCCAAAAGGGACTTGTCGATGAAGCCAAAAAGGCGGCACTGAAATACCGCGACTGTTTCGGTGCGGAGAATTACTTTTTGGAGTTGCAGGATCATGGTATGCCGGAGCAGCGGATGGTGAATCCTGTGCTGATGCAGATGAGCAAGGAACTTGGTATTCCGCTGGTGGCTACAAACGACGTACATTATACCTACGCGGATGACGTAAAGCCTCATGACATTCTGCTTTGTCTCCAAACCGGAAAGAAGCTGGCGGATGAAGACAGAATGCGTTACGAAGGCGGCCAGTATTATGTAAAGAGTGAAGAAGAAATGAAAGGACTGTTTCCCTATGCGTGGGAAGCAGTGGAAAATACCCAGATAATTGCGGACCGTTGTAACGTAGAAATCGAGTTCGGCGTGACCAAGCTCCCGCATTTCGAGGTGCCGGAAGGCTATGATTCCTGGACTTATTTGAATAAGCTTTGTTATGACGGATTGCATGAACGTTACGGGGAAGATGAAAATGCTCCTGCCGGAGATACCGGTCTTACCCTGAAAGAACGTCTGGATTATGAACTTGATGTTATCCGGAATATGGGATATGTGGATTACTTTTTGATTGTTTGGGACTTTATTAATTATGCCAAGCAGAATCAGATTATGGTTGGGCCGGGAAGAGGTTCCGCGGCCGGAAGTATCGTGGCCTATACCCTGAAAATTACCAATATTGACCCGATTAAATACAGCTTGCTGTTTGAGCGTTTCTTAAATCCGGAACGTGTATCCATGCCGGATATTGATATTGACTTCTGCTTCGAAAGAAGGCAGGAGGTAATTGATTACGTGGGCCGTAAATACGGCGCGGAAAAAGTGGTACAGATTGTAACCTTCGGTACCCTGGCTGCGAAGGGTGTCATCCGTGATGTGGGCCGTGTAATGGATCTTCCGTACGCCTATGTAGATACGTTGGCGAAGATGATTCCTGCGGAACTGAACATCACCATTGACCGTGCCCTGCAGTTAAATCCGGAACTCCGTAAAATGTATGAGACGGATTCCCAGGTGAAAGAGTTAATTGACATGAGCAAGCGCCTTGAGGGGCTGCCCCGCCATACCTCCATGCATGCGGCGGGTGTGGTAATCTGTTCCGGACCTGCGGAAGAACTGGTGCCTTTGTCCAGAGGATCTGACGGCTCTATTACCACCCAGTTTACTATGACTACCATTGAAGAACTGGGACTTCTTAAGATGGACTTTTTGGGACTCCGTACCCTGACGGTTATCAGGGATGCGGTAGCCATGATTGAAAAGAGCAAAGGCGTACACATTGATATAGACAACATTGATTATGATGATAAAAAGGTTCTCGCTTCCATCGGAACCGGAAAAACAGACGGTATCTTCCAGCTTGAAAGCGGCGGTATGAAGAATTTCATGAAGGAACTGAAGCCGGAAAATCTGGAAGACATTATTGCGGGTGTATCCCTTTACCGTCCCGGCCCCATGGACTTTATTCCCAAGTATATTAAGGGCAAGAACAGCGAGGGACCGATTTCTTACTCCTGTCCCCAGCTGGAGCCCATTCTGGCGCCCACCTACGGCTGTATTGTTTATCAGGAACAGGTTATGCAGATTGTGCGTGACCTGGGCGGTTATACCCTGGGACGAAGCGACCTTGTGCGCCGTGCCATGAGTAAAAAGAAACAATCCGTGATGGAGACGGAGCGAGCCAACTTTATTTTCGGTAATGAAGAAGAAGGCGTACCGGGCTGCATTTCCCAAGGAATTTCCAAGGAAGCGGCTTCTGAAATCTATGATAACATGATGGATTTTGCTAAGTACGCATTTAATAAATCCCATGCGGCCTGCTATGCGGTGGTTGCATATCAGACGGCGTATTTGAAATACTATTATCCTGTGGAATTTATGGCGGCGCTGATGACCAGTGTCATGGATAACTCGGGCAAAGTTGCGGCTTATATTATGACCTGCCGGAACATGGGAATCAGCATTTTGCCTCCGGATATCAATCAGGGAGAAAGCGGTTTTTCCGTGAAGGATAAGTCAATCCGTTACGCCCTGACTGCCATTAAGAGTATCGGTCGTCCGGTGATTGATGCGGTGGTGAAGGAGCGGAATGAGCGCGGCGAGTTTACCAATTTAAAGGACTTTATCACCCGTATGGCGGATAAGGATGTAAACAAAAAGGCCATTGAAAACTTTATCAAAGCAGGTGCCTTTGACTCCCTTCCCGGAACCCGTAAGCAGTTTATGAGTGCTTATGTGCAGATTATGGACCATATCGTCCATGACAGGAAGAACAACATGGCCGGACAAATCAGTCTGTTTGATATCGTATCCGAAGAGGAAAAAGAAGACTTCGACGTAAAACTTCCCGACGTGGGAGAATATTCCAAGGAAATGATGCTGGGATTTGAAAAGGAAGTGCTGGGGGCGTATGTTACCGGACATCCCTTAGAGCAGTGGGAAGAACTTTGGAAAAAGGCAATTACCAACACCACGGCAGATTTTGTGCTGGATGAGGATACCGGGGAGACGGTGATTAAGGACGGTGCTACAGCCATTATCGGCGGCCTTATCACGGACAAAAAAATCAAGTACACCAAAAATGACAAGGTGATGGCTTTTTTACAGGTGGAGGATTTGCTGGGTACCGTAGAAGTGATTGTATTCCCCAGGGATTACGAAAAGTATTCCAATAAGCTTTTGCAGGATGGCAAGGTCATTATCCGGGGACGGGTAAGTCTGGAAGAAGACAGGGACGGCAAACTGATTTGCGAGCGGATTACGGCCTTTGAGGATGTACCCAAGAAGCTTTGGGTGAAGTTTGCCACGATGCAGGCTTATGAAGAAGGAATTGCAGAACTTCTTGCTACCTTGGAGAGCTCTGACGGCAATGACAGTGTGATTATTTATATTGAAGACCAAAAGGTTATGAAGAAGCTTCCCCCCAACAAAAACGTGGATGCAGGCGAAGTATTGCAGGCGGTTCTTTATGAGAAATACGGCAAAGAAAACGTGAAAATCGTCTGGGATATGAAAAAAGATTGAAATGCCTGTCAAAACAGAGTAAAATAGGAAAATGTTGGAGAATAAATACTTTCCGGAAAGGATTAAACGTTTATGTCAAAGGAAATTAAGACAATCGGTGTGCTGACAAGCGGTGGCGATGCACCCGGTATGAATGCGGCAATCCGTGCGGTGGTACGTAAGGCCATTGGGAACGGTGTTAAAGTAAAAGGTATCAAGAAGGGCTATCAGGGTCTTTTAAATGAAGAAATCATAGATATGGAAAAGAAGGATGTATCCGATACCATCCAGAAAGGCGGTACCATTTTGGGTACTGCACGTTGTATGGAATTTACCACGGAAGAAGGCCAGAAAAAGGGTGCCGAGATTTGCAGAAAGCACGGCATTGACGGCATCATCGTTATTGGTGGTGACGGTTCCTACCGTGGAGCCCAGGCACTTGCCAGACAGGGCATTAACACCATCGGTATTCCCGGAACCATTGACCTGGATATTGCATGTACAGACTATACCATCGGTTTTGATACCGCAATCAACACTGCCATGCAGGCAATTGACAAGGTAAGAGATACCTCTTCTTCCCATGAAAGATGCAGTATTATTGAAGTAATGGGAAGAAATGCCGGTTACATTGCACTTTGGTGCGGTGTGGCGAACGGCGCTGAGGATATTTTACTTCCTGAAAAATACGATTTTAACGAGCAGGGTATTATTAATAATATTATTAATAACCGTAAGCGTGGCAAGAAGCATCATATTATCATCAATGCAGAGGGAATCGGACATTCCACCTCTATGGCCAGAAGAATTGAAGCAGCTACCGGTATTGAAACCAGAGCTACGATCTTAGGCTACATGCAGCGTGGCGGAAGTCCTACCTGTAAGGACAGATTTTATGCTTCCATTATGGGTGCCTATGCGGCTGACATTCTTTGTGAAGGCAAGAGCAACCGTGTAGTAGGCTATCAGAAGGGTGAGTTCCTGGATTTTGATATCGAGGAAGCACTTGCCATGCAAAAAGAAATTCCTGAATATCAGTATCAGGTCAGCAGAATGTTATCTCAATAATTATGCAAACGAAAAGGCGGAGGAAAACTCCGCCTTGTTTTACGGGAGGAATATGATTACCAGTACCGCCAATACCAAAGTAAAAAGAGTCGTAGCCCTACAGGAAAAAAGCAAGAACAGGGTGAAGGAAAATGTATTTATCGTAGAGGGTCCCAAAATGTTTGAGGAAGCCCCCATGGAGCGTATTTTGGAAGTTTATGTGGAGCAGAATCTTTTTGAGGAACTGACAGCACAGGGCTCCCCTATTGCTGCGAAAATTGAAGACTGTAAGGCAAAAGGGATTTTTACGGAAACCGTATCTTCCGAGGTGTTTGGAAAAATGTCGGATACCAAGAGTCCTCAGGGGATTTTGTGTATTATGGAGCGTTATGCCTATGAGTGCAAGGAGATGATTTCAAAAGCGGTAAAGAAACAGAAGGAGACGGGCCATAAACCGCTTTTTCTGCTGCTGGAGGACATCCAGGACCCTGGAAACTTAGGGACCATGATCCGGACGGCAGAAGGGGCCGGCGCAGACGGAATCCTGATGACCCGCGGTTGCGTGGATATTTATAATCCAAAGACCATCCGTGCCACCATGGGTTCTTTGTACCGGATGCCTTTTTACTACGGGGAAAGTATGGAAGAGATGATTTCTTTTTTGAAGGAACAGGGGATTTTGGTGTATGCGGCTCACTTAAAAGGTGAAAAGTATTACCACGAAATGGAGTTTCCGGGTGGCAGTGCTTTCTTAATCGGCAATGAAGGAAACGGACTAAAGAAAGAAACAGCGGATGCGGCGGATCTTTATTTGAAAATTCCCATGGAAGGGAAGCTGGAATCGTTAAATGCGGCAGTGGCGGCGGCGCTTCTTATATATCACGCCCGGTTCGGCGCATAGAATGGGAAGGTACGCTTTGATAGAATGATTGTAATTTAGGAATTGGAAAATGTTAGGTTTAAGGAGGAGTATCGATATGAAAATCGGATTTATCGGACTTGGAAATATGGCGAAAGCAATGATTGGCGGCATGTTAGAGAGAGGCATTGCTTCCAAAGAAGAAATAATCGGTGCAGATAAGCTTTCTGCAGCGGCAGAGGCGGCAGCAGGGCAGTACGGCATCCGTACAAGCAGCGGAGCTGATGCAAACAGTGAGGTGGCGAAAGCTGCCGATGTGCTTATTTTGGCCGTAAAGCCCCAGTTTTTGGCAGAAGCGGTAGCGGAATTGAAGGATTTTGTGAAAGAGGAAACACTGGTAATCAGTATTGCGGCAGGCAAGACGATGGCACAGATTGAATCCCTTTTCGGAAAGAAAATCAAGCTGGTAAGAGTGATGCCCAATACCCCGGCGCTTGTTTTGGAGGGTTGCAGCGGTGTTTGCAGAAACGCAGAAGTGTCCGAAGAAGAAATGCAGCTTTGCATGAAATTAATCGGCAGCTTCGGTAAAGCCAGTGAAGTACCCGAAAAGCTGATGGATGCAGTGACCGGCTTATCCGGTTCCGGTCCGGCTTTCGTATTTCTGTTTATCGAAGCAATGGCAGACGGCGCGGTGGCAGCAGGTATGCCCAGAAACCAGGCCTATACCTTTGCGGCGCAGACGGTTCTTGGCAGTGCCAAGCTGGTATTAGAGACCGGAAAACACCCCGGTGAGCTGAAGGATATGGTATGTTCCCCTGCCGGAACCACCATTGAGGGTGTCCGCATTTTAGAAGAAAAAGGCCTTAGAAGCAGCGTTATGGAAGCTGTTCTGGGAGCGGCGGAAAAGTCCCGCAATCTGTAATTTTTTTGTAACATAATTACCAATAAATGGATGATGTCCGGTTACCAAAAGAGTATGAAAAATTCAAAAACTTGACAAAATTTGAGGTCTTTGCTATGATAGACCGCGAAGTTTATGTAATAATTTTGTAACAATATTCATAAAATAAAAAATACCAATTGTTACAAGAAAACTCGGAGGTAGCATAATGAACCGGAGAAATAGACTGTCATGTGCGGCAGCGGGGCTGTTACTTAGCCTGATGCTGATGCTGACAGAGGAAATAACCGTTCAGGCAGCTGAAAAGGAAGAATATGATTTTCTTTCCATAGGTATCGCAGAAGTTCTCGATCCGGGAGCGCTGACAAATGAAGCGCCCATTGCGGAGCAGAATTCGCCGGACATAGGTGAAAAGTTCGAGAACGAAAAAGAACGAATGGAAAAAGAGCTTACCATGGCCAATGTAAAGAACGCACTGAACATCCGTAAGGAAGCCAGTGAAAAGTCCGAAAAGGTAGGTCTTTTATACAAGGACTGTGGTGGTAAAATATTAGAACGCGGAGACGGTTGGACCAAAATCCAGTCCGGCAATGTCATCGGCTGGGTGAAAGATGAGTATCTTCTTTTTGGAGAGGATGCCAAAGCCATGGCGGAAGAAGTAGGAAACTGGATTATCACCTTAGATGCCGAAGCGGTCAGAGTCAGGACGCAGCCTGACTTAGAGGCGGAAACCTGCGGACTTCTTGCCAAGGACGATGAGGTGGAGTTTATCGATGTGGTAAACAAAGACTGGATCAGCGTGGAATACGATGGGGACGAAGCCTTTGTAAATGCGGAGTATGTGAATGTGGAATTCCATATTGACGCAGGCGAAACCATTGAAGTAATCAGACAAAGAGAACGGGAAGAAGAGGAGCGGAAGCGTAAGGCGAACCGCGGCGCGGTAGATGCCAATGCAGACGAACTCAGACTTTTGGGAGCCCTGATTTATTGTGAGGCAGGCAACCAGTCCTATGAAGGTATGTTAGGTGTCGGCGCGGTAGTAATGAACCGTGTGAAGCATCCTGCTTATCCAAACACCATTCATTCCGTTATTTACGCATCCGGACAATTTACACCTGCCATGACAGGTAAGGTGAAGCGTATATACGACAGTTCCGTACCGGATCAGTGTATGCAGGCTGCCCAGGCGGCAATCAACGGAGAAACCACCGTCGGTGGCGCGGTATACTTCAGAAGAGCCGGCCGTCACGACGGATATGTACTGGGTGACCATGTATTCTGGTAAAAACAAATGAAAGAAAACAGCCCAATCCAAAGAAGGCGAAAGTGATACTTTGGAGAGGGCTGTCTTTTTTTCGGGAAAGGAAATGTTACGTCATGGTCCGTTCGTGTGGGGAGAATCAAAAAAGCGAACGCTTTATTCTTGATAATAAAAGATGACTGTAGTAAAATGATTTTGAATGGGTAGTATAAAAGAAGGAGGGATATTTATGAGCGCGATGACGATATGGCTTATTATTTTTGTGGCTTGTATCATAGTTGAGATTGCCACCATGGGTCTTGCAACCATTTGGTTTGCGGGAGGAAGCCTGATTGCGGCAGTAGCGGCTGCGGCAGGAGCACCGGTTTGGCTGCAGATTATTCTGTTCTTTGCGGTGTCACTGGTACTTTTATATTTTACCAGACCTCTTGCAGTGAAGTATTTTAACAAAAACAGATTAAAAACCAACGTAGAAAGTCTGATTGGCAGACAGGCGATTGTAATCAGTGAGATTAACAATCTGCAGGGCATCGGGCAGGTAACCGTTGGCGGGCAGGAATGGAGCGCCCGAAGCGTAGATGAAAACAAAGAAATCAAGGTGGGAACGGTTGTTGTTATCCGTGAAATCAGCGGCGTGAAGCTGATGGTAGAGGAACAACCCGTGATGAAAGAAGCCTAAAAAGAGCAAAACATAAATGGAGGGATAAATTATGGTAGCTTTAATTTTTGTAATTTTTGTATTAATCGTTTTAACATTAGCATCCTGTATTAAGATTGTACCCCAGGCCCATGCTTACGTAGTGGAAAGACTCGGTGCTTACCAGTGGACATGGAATGTAGGTCTTCATATCAAGATGCCCATTATTGACAAAGTAGCGAAGAGAATCAACTTAAAGGAACAGGTAGTGGACTTTGCACCCCAGCCGGTAATTACCAAGGATAATGTAACCATGAGAATTGACACTGTTGTGTTCTTCCAGATTACAGATCCCAAGCTTTTTGCATACGGTGTAGAAAATCCGATTATGGCGATTGAAAATTTAACCGCTACCACACTCCGTAATATTATCGGTGATCTGGAACTTGACCAGACACTGACTTCCAGAGAAACCATCAACACCAAGATGAGAGCTTCCTTAGATGAAGCAACCGATCCTTGGGGCATCAAGGTAAACAGAGTAGAGCTTAAGAACATCATTCCTCCTGCTGAAATCCAGAATGCCATGGAGAAACAGATGAAGGCAGAGCGTGAACGAAGAGAAGCCGTTACCCGTGCAGAAGGTGAGAAGAAGGCAAGCGTAACCGTAGCCGAAGGTAAGAAGGAAGCAGCAATTCTGGAAGCAGAAGCAGAGAAGCAGTCCGCAATCCTCCGTGCAGAAGCTGAAAAAGAAAAGATGATCCGTGAAGCGGAAGGTCAGGCGGAAGCCATCATGAAGGTACAGCAGGCTACTGCAGACGGTATCCGTATGATCCGTGAAGCAGGGGCAGATGAAGCGGTACTCCGCCTCAAGAGCCTGGAAGCTTTTGCCAAGGCAGCAGACGGTCAGGCAACGAAGATTATCATTCCTTCCGATATCCAGGGATTGGCAGGACTTGTAACAGCAGCCAAAGAAATTGGAGCTGACAAATAGAAAAGAGGACAGTATGAACTTAAAAGGAAGAAGTTTTTTGAAATTGCTTGATTTTACCACAGAAGAAATTCTTTATCTGGTAGATCTGGCAGCAGAGCTGAAGGACAAAAAGAAAAAAGGTATCCTTACAAGGGATATGCATGCAGGCAAAAATGTGGCACTGATTTTTGAAAAGACCAGTACCAGAACCCGTTGCTCTTTTGAGATTGCAGCGTTTGATTTGGGTATGGGATGTACTTATTTAGACCCCACCTGTTCCCAGATCGGTAAAAAGGAAAGCATCGCGGATACCGCCAGAGTGTTAGGCAGTATGTACGAAGGAATCGAATACCGTGGTTTCGAACAGGAAATCGTTGAGGAACTTGCGAAGTACGCAGGAGTGCCGGTATGGAACGGTCTGACCAATGAATTCCATCCCACACAGATGCTGGCTGATGTACTTACCATCAAAGAACAGCTTGGCAGAATCGAAGGCGTGAAATTAACTTATATGGGCGATGCCCGTTATAATATGGCGAACTCCCTGATGGTAGTTTGTGCGAAGCTTGGTATGCATTTTACCGCTTGTACCAGTGCCAAGTATTTCCCGGAAGCAGCCCTTGTTGAGCAGTGTAAGGAAATTGCGAAAGAAACAGGCGCTACCATTACCCTTACCGAGGATGTGGAAGCAGGTACCAAGGGCGCTGACGTTATTTATACTGACGTATGGGTATCCATGGGCGAGCCTGACAGTGTTTGGACAGAGAGAATCAAGGAACTTTCTCCTTATCAGGTAAATAAAAAGGTAATGGATAATGCCGGACCTCAGGCAATCTTTATGCATTGTCTGCCCGCATTCCATGATTTAAAGACTGTAATCGGCAGGGAAATCAGTGCCAAGTTCGGTATTTCCGAAATGGAAGTTACCGACGAGGTATTTGAATCCGAACAGTCCGTGGTATTTGAAGAAGCAGAGAACAGAATGCACACCATCAAAGCAGTGATGGCGGCAACGCTCTAAAGAAGGAGTTTATTCTATGGCATCTTGGAAGGAAGAACTTCAGAGCCGGATGGAAAAGCATGCAGCAGGGAAAGAAACGTCCCTGCTGTGTTTTGATATAATTGACTCAACCAACGAAGAAGCCAAAAGGCAAGGCATGACAGATGCGCCGGAGGGGCTTTTCGTTGTGGCGGATACCCAGGAAAAGGGCCGGGGCAGAAGAGGCCGCAGCTGGGAATCTCCCGGCGGAGAAAATATCTATATGTCTGTGCTTCTCAGACCTTCTTTCGGGCCGGAGCAGGCATCTATGGTGACCCTGGTGGCAGCCCTTTCCGTGGCCAAGGCAATCCGGTTGATAGCGGGATTACCGGCTATGATTAAGTGGCCCAATGATATTGTGATTGACGGAAAGAAGGCAGTGGGAATTTTGACGGAGCTTACTTTAAAAGAAGGCGGAATCGAAAGTCTTGTCTGCGGTATCGGTATCAATGTAAATCAAAAAGAGTTTCCGGAAGAACTTAAGCAGACGGCAACCTCCCTTTGTCTTGAGAAAGGGGAACAGATTGACAGAACCGGGCTGATTTTGGCGGTGATGAAAACCTTTTGGGAAGACTACCGTGCTTTTTCCGGAAGAGGAGATTTAAGCAGCATCCGGGAAGAATACGAAGCCCTTTTGGTAAACCGTGACAGACAGGTGCGTGTCCTTGACCCCAAGGGCGAATATACGGGAATTGCCAAGGGTATCAATGAGAAAGGAGAACTTCTCGTGGAAAAAGAGGACGGCCAAGTGGAGGCAGTCTATGCGGGAGAAGTATCCGTGAGAGGAATATACGGTTATGTGTGAGGAAAAGATTGTATTGTGCGGGGCCAATGCCTACGACCAGAAATATTATTTTAATGAGCAGTTTAAAGGAATACCGGAGTCCATCCAAAAGGAGCTGAACATTATCTGTGTCCTTTTTACGGAAGAGGTGGGCGGTATTTTTACCATAGAATTTGAAAAAAACGGAAGCGTATCCATGCGTACGGAATATGCGGACGATGACTTTTTATATGATGAGGTGAGCAGTGGGCTCTTAGTAGGAGAAATCCGCAGAAAGCGTCAGGACCTTTTTGAGTCCTTGAGTTTGTACTACCGGGTTTTTATCCTGAAAGAAGACCCTTCTGTACTCTTGGAGGATGAAGAATGATTTTAGTAATTGACGTAGGCAATACCAATATTACCTGTGGCGTTTATCGCGGTGAGGAATTACTGACCACCTTCCGCATGACCAGTAAGCTTCCCAGAACATCGGATGAGTACGGCATGCACATTTTGGACTTGCTGCGGATGAACAAAATAGAAAAAGATGATATCGAAGGCGTTATTATCGCCAGCGTGGTGCCCAACGTGATGCATTCCTTAACCGGAAGCATTCAGAAATATCTGGGAAGAAGGGCCCTGATTGTAGGTCCCGGTATTAAGACCGGTATTAAGATTACTTCTGACAATCCCAGGGAAATCGGACCGGACCGTATCGTGGATGCGGTAGCGGCTTATGAGATATACGGTGGTCCCGTACTGGTGCTTGATTTCGGTACGGCTACTACCTATGATTTGGTAACCGAAGACGGCTGCTTTGGTGTGGGAATTACGGCGCCCGGCATCCGCATTTCGGCGAAGGCTTTGTGGGAGGATACCGCGAAGCTGCCTGAGATTGAAATTAAAAAACCGGCCTCCATTTTGGCGAAGGAAACCATCACCAGTATGCAGGCGGGGCTTGTGTACGGACAAATCGGCCAGACGGAATATATTGTGAACCAGGTTAAAAAGGAAACAGGACTTGAGAACCTGAAGGTGGTTGCCACCGGCGGCCTTGGCAGGATTATCGCGGATGAAACCGATGCCATTGAGGTTTATCACGATCACCTGACCCTTGAGGGTCTTCGGATTATTTACGAAAAGAATGCAAAAAAATAGGAAAGAAATTATGGTGCAAAAACTTACAATCGGCAATGTGACACTGGACAACAACCTGATGCTGGCACCTATGGCAGGCGTTACCGACCTGCCATTTCGTTTGCTTTGCAGGGAAAAGGGGGCAGGACTTGTCTGCATGGAAATGGTCAGTGCCAAAGCCATTTATTACAACAACAAAAATACAGAAGAACTGATGGAAATCCATCCCGCTGAAATGCCTGCTTCTTTGCAACTGTTTGGTTCCGATGCGGATATCATCAGCGAGATGGCGAAGCGGATCGAGGAAAAGCCCTTTGCCATTCTGGACTTTAATATGGGCTGTCCGGTACCCAAGGTGGTAAACAACGGGGAAGGCTCTGCCCTGATGAAAAATCCGGCGCTGGCAGAGGAAATTTTGAAAAAGCTGGTAAAGGCAGTGAAAAAGCCCGTTACCGTGAAAATCCGCAAGGGCTTTGACGACGCCCACGTGAATGCGGTAGAAATGGCCAAAATCGCAGAAAGCTGCGGTGTAGCGGCCATTGCAGTGCATGGAAGAACCAGGGAACAGTTTTATGCCGGCAAGGCGGACTGGGACATCATCAGACAGGTGAAGGAAGCCGTCTCCGTACCTGTCATCGGAAACGGTGATGTGACGGACGGCATTTCTGCGAAAAAGCTGGTGGATGAGACCGGATGTGACGGAATTATGATTGGCCGTGCGGTAAGAGGCAATCCCTGGATTTTCAGGGATGTGGAGCATTACCTGAGCACCGGAGAGGTGCTGCCAAGACCTACCGGCGAAGAAATCAGGGACATTATCCTGCGTCACGGAAGAATGGAACTTAAGTACAAAGGTGAATACACCGCCATCCGGGAGATGCGTAAGCACATCGGCTGGTATACCACGGGTTATCCCAACTCTGCGGCACTCCGCAGAAGCGTCAACGAGATGGAAACCTATGAGGATTTGGAAAATGCGGTAAACAATATTTTCCGGGAATAGTTTTAGGATAGGTTGCATATCCTTTCCTATGGAAAAACAGGTGCATACAATTTTTTATGTGGAGATAACGGAAGAGGCGCTGCCGGCGGCATTTGCAAGCAAACTGCCGATTTACCGGGTGGCAAGGCAGATTCCTTATGAAGAGGGGGGCTTGCAGATTTACTGCGGGCATGTACCGCGGGAAGTGGTGCAGGCGGGAATGCCAAGGGAAGCGCTGCAAGAGAAATTGCCAAGAGAGGCACTGCAGGAGAAAGGCCCCTCGCAGAATGCCGTTTTTTGGAAGAGGCTTTTTCGCCGGAGAGTGAAATCTAACCGGAAGCAACTGCTCCCGGAACTGCTGAGCCGGGCAGAAGAGATGCTTTCCTTAAAGGACCGGGATGCGATTCTTTTTTCCCCGGAGTTATCGTACCTTACGGGAACACCAAACCGGGTACCGGAGGCTTGTTACAGAGCCTGTCTTTTTGCCCGTTATCATGAAAAGCAAAGGAAAGCGGATATTCCCCGGACCGTCAGTATCACCATACCGGAGGATACCCCGTCTCTCTTAGGAGAGAGTATCTGCAGGATGCTGCGTCCGTATCTTTCCAAAGTGAATTACGTGGTTTTTACAGGTGAGCGGACGAAAGCGGCCTTGTGGGCAGAGCGGTACTTTTATGAAGAGTACGGTATATTATCTTCTTTCGAAAAGAAACCTGCGAAAAACAGTTTGTGGCTGGATTTTGAAAAAGAACGGGCCACAGCGCATAAAAGATATGCATCAGAAAACGGGATTTATCACTTAAACGAGGCGGAAGTGCTAAAATTCCTTGACACTATCACGAAAAATGGGTATAATACGGAAGTTAATTAAGACTTTGCAAGGCGAAGTTTGAACGAAAGAGAAGTTATAAAAGGATGGAAGGGCGATTAGCAATGGTAGAAAAGAAAAACATACTTACCTATGAAGGTCTCCGTAAATATGAAGATGAATTACAGGAGCTGAAGGTAGTTAGAAGACAGGAAGTAGCACAGAAAATCAAAGAAGCCAGAGAACAGGGCGACTTATCCGAAAACGCTGAATACGATGCAGCGAAGGATGAACAGAGAGACATCGAAGCCAGAATCGAAGAACTGGAAAAGATCTTAAAGAACGCAGAAGTAATCGATGAAGATGAAGTGGATCTTGAAAAAATCAGCATCGGTTGCCGTGTGAAGATTTTGGACATGGAATATAATGAAGAACTGGAATACAAGATTGTAGGTTCTACAGAAGCAAACAGCTTAAAAGGAAAGATTTCCAACGAATCACCTGTAGGTAAAGCTTTAATCGGCAAGAAAACAGGCGACATCGCTGAAGTAGAAACCCAGGTAGGAACCTTAAAGTACAAGGTACTTGAAATCCAGCGTTCCAACTAAACCTAAAAATTCGTATACAAAGGGCAAGCGGCCCGATAAGGAGTGTTAACCGTGGCAGAACAGCAGAACAACCAAGCACAGAACAAAGGACAGGAACAGGACATTAACCAGCTTTTAAAGGTCAGAAGAGAGAAGCTTGCGAACCTTCAGGCAGCAGGCAAGGATCCTTTTGTCATCACTAAGTTTGATGTAACCCATCATACTGCAGATGCGAAGTCTCTTTATGAAGTACATGAAGCAGAGCTTTTAAAAGACAGAGTGGCTCCTAATGTAGAAGGCCTTGATGAAGCACAGGCAAGAGAAGTCCTTAATAATGATTACAATGAAAGAAGAGCCATCATGGATGCAAGCCCCATTGAAGTGGTAATTGCAGGCCGTATGATGTTTAAACGTGTTATGGGTAAGGCTTCTTTCTGTAATATCCAGGATTTGAAAGGCAGAATCCAGGTTTATGTAGCAAAGGATGCTCTTGGCGAGGATGCTTATGCGGACTTTAAGAAATCTGATATCGGTGATATTTACGGTGTGAAGGGTTATGTATTCAGAACCAAAACCGGAGAAATCTCCGTACATGCTGTAGAAATGACCATGCTCAGCAAGAGTTTACAGATTCTTCCCGAGAAGTTCCACGGACTGACCGATACCGATACCCGTTATCGTCAGAGATATACCGACCTTATTATGAACGAAGAAGTAAAGGATACCTTTATCAAGCGTTCCAAAATCATCTCTACTATCAGAAGATTTTTGGACGGACAGGGCTTTATGGAAGTGGAAACTCCCATGCTGGTAGCAAATGCCGGCGGTGCGGCAGCAAGACCTTTCGAAACCCATTTCAATGCACTTGATGAAGACTTTAAGCTTCGTATTTCCCTGGAATTATACTTAAAGAGATTAATCGTAGGCGGTCTTGAGAGAGTGTATGAAATCGGCCGTGTATTCCGTAACGAAGGTCTCGATACCAGACACAATCCCGAATTTACCCTGATGGAGCTTTATCAGGCATACACAGACTACTATGGCATGATGGACTTAACAGAGAACATGTTCCGTCACGTTGCACAGGAAGTTTGCGGTACCACTTTAGTTCCTTACGGCGAGCATATGATTGATTTAGGTAAGCCTTTCGAGCGTCTTACCATGATTGAAGCAGTGAAGAAATATACTGGCATCGACTTTGACCAGGTGGCTGATACCGCTGAGGCAAAGAAGCTTGCCGATGAAAAAGAAGTTCATTATGAAGACAGACACACCAAGGGCGATATCTTAAACCTCTTCTTCGAAGAATTCGTAGAAGACCATCTGATTCAGCCTACCTTCGTAATGGATCACCCTGTGGAAATTTCACCCCTCACCAAGCGTAAACCCGACAAGCCGGACTATGTTGAGCGTTTCGAGCTCTTCATCAACGGTTGGGAAATGTGTAACGCTTACTCCGAGCTGAATGATCCCATCGACCAGAGAGAACGTTTCAAAGCCCAGGAAGCAGCGCTGGCAGCAGGCGATGAAGAAGCTAACACCACAGACGAAGACTTCATGAACGCGCTGGAAATCGGTATGCCCCCTACAGGCGGCATCGGCTACGGTATTGACAGATTGTCAATGCTGCTGACCAATTCACCGGCGATCAGGGATGTGCTGTTGTTCCCGACGATGAAGAGTTTGGATAAATAAAGCCAGTGTTTTCAAGGGTTTGCGGACTTGATAAAACTGATTTGACAACAATTACTTCTTCAATCACGAAGAATAATAACTGATGATAAGTTGTTCGGAAAAAATCCGGCAATGTAAATGAGACCTAAAAGGGTCACTTTCTTGAAAGATAATTTCAGGAGAGTGCCCCTTTTTTGTGTGCTAAGAGGATGTTTGTTCAAGAACTGAAGAAAAAGTGGATAGAGTATTCTGTAGGTTAGTTATTGAGTATTATATACTATATTATTAATAGTATGATATTATTTAGGTATAAGCATTGGGGTTAATGCGTATGCATGTCTAAAAATAGTTGAATTAATATATATTGGAGAATTTATATATTTATGATAGATGGTAAGTCTGATGGTGGGTTAGATTACTTGTTGAATAGCTTTCATTTTAAATATATAATAAATTCATAAAATTAAATATTGAAAACATATGTAGGAAAATATAATGAGAGGTAATATATGAATTTCGAACTTGACAAACATCTCTCGCCGGCAGAGAGATTTATTATTTATTTCGAGAGAGCAAAACAGAATTACTTAGTATTAAATGATTGTAAAAAAGCTACTAATAAGTCAATTGTAGAGTGGTACAATAGGAAGTATAAAGCATCATTAAAAGAGGTAAGTCTTTCTAAGTACTTAAATGGAACAAATGAGATTCCTATCGACGTCTATGTTAATATGAAGGAACTTGCGGGTATTGAAGAGATATACGTAGGAACAAGTGCTTCCAGAAGTGATTATGAAATATCTTGTGACCTGAAGGAATCTTTATTATTTATAAAAGAAGAAATAGAGTTTATGTGTAAACTTGAGGAATTGGATGGAGTAGGCGGGGAATCAATTCATGAAATAATGAAAGTATTTATTCATTATTGTGAAAGTGCTTCGAACAGAAACTATAGTGAAGGAATTGCACTATTACACGAATTGGAAAAGTTGATTTCATATAATGTGGATAAGATAGAACAGATAATTGATATTGAAAGAAACGAACCTACAAAAGGCAAGGCATATTATTGCAGACCTGATTGTTATGCGGAATATTTAAGTACAGAGTATTTGCAGGGTGATATATTTATAGATTCATATGGGAGTAATCAAAATGAATATTGTTATTATTGGCATGGTCCAACAGAGATAACTCATAAACATAGCAGTTATAATTCTCCATATCATAAAGAAACAAAGCATATGGATAGTGAGACTCGGATAGAGCAGCAGAAGGACAATGTTACGGTTGAGAAATCATTTAGTGATACTTGGCTTTCTATAAAAATGATGTCAGATAGATATAATAACTTATATCATTTTGTACATAGATGCATTTATTGCCAAGGAAAGATAGATGCAGACAAATATATGGATATTCCTGCTTTGGAAGAAATCGAAATATTGCGAAGTATGCTACCACTTGTAGAGAAGAAAGTGTAGTATAGGAAAAATGAAAATATGACATTACATAATTGAGTTTATTTAACCACTTCAATGAATTTTGAAGTGGTTTTTTTGCGGTTTATTTCCTGCGAGGAAATTTATATGGATTAATGGTGTATAAAATAATTAGAAAGTAAAAACAACGGAATCCTCATTTCGAATATCCGTTGTTTTAAAGAAAAACTATTTAGTGTGCTGGAAAAGATTTTTATATTTGTGATATTCATTTACTAATTCACGGAATGTATCATAGTTTGCCGGTTCTTTGAAAGATAGGTAGGAAAACTCTTTCTTTCGTTTTTCAAAATATGTTCTGGTTGTTATATTGAAAAGCTGACGGTTTCCTCCGGTTTGTTCAAATTTGTTAATCGGTGCTAAGTCAAGCTGCATATTTGCTTTTTCCTTTAGTCCAAGAGACAGGTAAAAGGAATAAAGAACAATTCGTATGGCTATGGATTCAGCATATTTTTGTTGGTAGTAGTACCGTGTTGCAACTGAATGATAGTAATTGGCAAAGGAATGTAATGCTTCATTATATTCAGAAGTTTCTTCGCCATAAAGTTTCCAGGTAATTTGAACAATAAGGTTCCTTATGTATCCGGACCTTTCGTGATAGGTTTCGCAGATTTCTACATAATTATTGTAATTCGTATTAATATCAATTTTGTATTTGATGTACTGAAGAGTACATGCTGCGATATTTGAATATACAAGGCTTAATACAAAAAGTTCTTTGATTTCATCTGCAGTTATGGGACGATTTTTTTGCAACCGATTTTCGTATAAGGGAATATCAGTTGCTTCATCAAAATATTCATTCAACTTGTGAAGTACTTTGTGATGAAGTAGGTTTCTTAAGGCTGTTGAACACATATTGAGTTTAATTTTTTGTGTAATTGGGGTACAACCGGATTCGATACGTATAATATTTTTACCGGAGGTTAGTTTCATATTTCCCTGAAGAGATTCATCAGAGGTATCTATGGAAATCGCATAAACGCAACCTTGTATTCTACGGATGTCATCAATATCTATATTATTATAGTTGTCATCATAGATTAGGTTCAAAAATGATAGTATTTCCAGATTAATTTTGTAGGAATCCTTGTGATGTATTTTATCTAATATGTCAGAAATTGAATATAGGATATTGATAAAAATGACTTTTTCTTCACGGGATAACATATAAAAAGAACCGTCTTCAAGAACCTTTTTAAAAAAGTAAACATATTCTGTTTTGATGTTGTCGTATAAAGAATCTGTTCCTCTGGTGTTAAGCAATTCGATAATTTCAGGTATACGCTGGCGATAATATTTTAAACTAACACCTAACTGGAATTCAGTATATTTTTTGATTATGCCATCTAACATATTTTGAGATATTGAGTATACTTCTTTAGTTGTTATTTTGTTAGTTGGATACTGAGAATAATAGAAGTTCCATAAATCTAATAAAAGTTTGTGATAGATATCAACAGTATTAGTGTCACACATAGTAAAGATATCAGTTTGCTCAAGACCAGTAAGGTAACCTTCTGCTTCTAATCGCTCAATAAGCACTATAGTTTTTTCGATACATTCAGGGTTTTTAGGGGAGAAAAATTCATTTATAGCACTAATATATATACTTGGATCTCGGAGTGGTTTTCCTAGAGATATATCTTTTAAATCTCGGCTTAATTGATAAGTGGGAAAGAGCGTTGGAAAAGCACCATATCGCTCAGCGTTTTTGTTTTTTTGGATACCGAATGTTTGGTTGAAAATTATTAATACCAAATTATAGAATCGTTCATTTTGCATAGCATAAACTCCTATGAATAGTCTAAGATAATTTGATTATATCATAGTATTTGGGTGTTGTAAAAAATATTAATAATACATTTGCAAATTTGGACATATAGAGGAATGCGTTTGTAGTTGAGAAGCGTTATGCTGAATGTATAAGAAATCTAGAGATAGAAAGGGAGGTGTCAATGATTCAAGTAAAACTATTAAATGGGGAAATAGAAATATCCTCAGATGTTAACAATGATAGTGAGGTTTCATTACTAAAAGAACTTAATCAGATTCTTTGTTTTTCTATTGTTATTTATAAACTTAGGTTAGAGAAACTTCAACGGAAGAAATTAACTGTATTAGATGAGGCTGTTTTGAATCAAAAGATAAAAGATTCGATTGTAATGATACCGGTAGATGAGGTGAGAGGATTAATTAAGGAATCAGACTCGTAGTTTGAAATTACAAAAGGAGGATGGGACATGCATAACTCAAAAGTAGTGTTTAAAAGGTTAAAGAGATTAAAAAGAATCTTAAGCAGAAAACCTAAGATGCCTGGGATCAATGGTGTACTTAATTTCCGCTTTTTGGACAAAAGAGCCGGTAAGAAAGATGCACAGAAAAATCAGATTTGTAAACTGGGTGAAGGACATATTACACCTCATATTGATGACAAGGCTCGCATGTTTGATAGTTACATTAACAAAATGTATTTGAGAACTGCGTTAAATCTTGAACCTTTGGTTACGGAAGCCCATGCATTAGTAGTAGAGTTTAATCTGATTGCATCCAAGAGAGTGAGAGTATCTAGTGGCAATAGTGAGAATGATCTCAGACAGGCCGCTGCAGATGCCGCCTATGCATTACAGAACGAAAAAAGAAAAGTGGAGATTCTGACGTTGATTGCAGAGATGAGAGCAGCAAGTGATATGATTGACGAGAGTTTAAAACATCATTTAGAGCGTGCGGAAGGTATTTTTCGCTCGCGTATCAGCAAATATTGGAAGGGGGTATTAGAAACATCTGGTGAAAAACTTGAACATTTCCCTTGTTTGGAGAAGAAAGATTACGAGGGAAGAAAAGAATATATTCATAATCGTGAAAAACTGATTTCTATGCTTGATGATGCAATTGTGAAGGGGGGCGGTTTGAATGAAGAAAAGAAATAGAAAGTTTAAAAATGTGCCTGCAGAGAAAAAAAGTATCCATGATCCGAATCAGATTAATACTACAGTAGAAATTCCGATGTATGCACCTAATCAGGGGTTGTCTCCGAAAGAGTATCAGATTTCTGCACAGTTAGCGCAGTTAGAGGCAACCTTTAAAACACACTGTATGGAGTTTTTAAGTAAGAGTAATCCGGACCTTTTCAATTCATCTTATATGGATGCAGTAATTGAGAGAATCTGTGAAGATGCAATTAAATTTGTAAAAGTGCAGAGATGTGATCATGTATATACAATCATGAAATTGTTAAATGATATGCATGACGGTGATTACATTAAGTGTAAGAGCAAACTGGCTGATTTTAAGCGTGATAAAGAAACGAATCTTGTAAAACTTAATAAGTATAAAAAGATTTATTATCATGGGACAAGTTTAGAAGAGGAATAGGAGGAAATGATTATGGGAGCTATGCAGAATTATGGTGGTGTAAAAGCTGCTGAAAGAGAAAATGATTATTCAAAGCGACTGGAAGGGATTGATAAAGAACATAAAGTAGAAAATCCTTTTTGGGCTACTTCCAAAGCAAACCTTATTTTGGTGCCGATTTTTTCATTTATGGATGGAATAGTGATTCACAGTATCACGGATGCTTGTCTTACACAGAGTGCCTTAATGGGATATGTAATGGCATTTGGCATTGCGATTGTATTAAATATGCTTCCCTTGATTATTGCGAAGTTCGCACATCAGGCGATTTATAAAACCAAGAGACATGCAGTGACGATGATGATAATTTGTATAATCGGATTTTTACTGATTTTTACTGGAACAGTTTTGTTACGCTTTGCTTACAGCGATATGTATGAGACGGAAAGTCAGTCTGCGCAGCTTGAGAATACTGTTTCAAATGAAGAAATCATTGAGTCAGAAGAGAATGAAGATAGTAAAAATAAGAGCATTGCTGTAGTAATGCTTTTAAGTTTGAGTCCTTTGGTGACATCTATTATTGGTTTTGGTATTGCATTTGTAAGTGATGATGAAGTCAGAAAACGGTTTGAATATCATGAGAGAAGAGATGTTGAACTGGATGAAGCTATTTCGGATATTGAAGCTGCCATTGAAACGATGAACAGTGATGTTGAAAGAGACCTTAGATTGGATGAAACTTCTATGAATGCAGCTATTGACGAAATCCGTGCTAGAGCAAACGTTTTAAAAGCATTAGCGAGACACTATTTGGCAGAGTATCTTGCAGATCCCGCTGCAACATCAAAACTGTCAGCAGAAATGCGTATTGCAAATGAAGATAATCGCATTTTTATGAATGAAGAGGTAAAGGAACTAGATGGAGCATCTTTCAAGGTAGAAGGTGTGGCGTAAGAAATGGAGGAGGGGACTTATGAGAAAGAATATTTTTGTTAAGTTATTGGTTGGTTTGCTGGTATTGGGGATGGTAACAGGTTGCAATAAATCAGAAAACTCAAAAACTGCGCTTGCTGTAGTAGTGGGGGATCATGAAAATTCTATGGAAATTCCTCGTGGTGCACCTACTGTAAAAAAAGAATTATACCGTTGTTGTTCTACATATGGTAGTGTGGCGTTTGTTTGTGTAGATGGTGATCCGAAAATGTATTATCAGACTGACATTCCGGAACCAGAAGTTCGCGGATTGACAGAGAGCAAGAAGAAGTCAATAGCAAATAGGTTTACGGAGCAATTGTTAGTGGAAATACAGCGAGCACATCCGCAAGTTGCTGAAGTAGATACGTTGAAAGCTATTAAACTTGCTGCATTTTCGTTACAGGGAAGTGATGAGAGCGTAGATAAAGTAATGGTGATTATGGATTCTGGCTTATCAACGACCGGGTACTTGGATTTTACAGAAGGTTTGCTTTCGGCTGATGTAGAAGATATTATTAAGAACTTGAAAAAAGAAGAGGCGCTTCCGCTTTTGCAAGACATAAGAATTGTGTGGATGTATATCGGACAAACTGCCAGCCCGCAGGAGGAATTGAGCGATAAACAGAAGAATAAACTCCGGGAAATTTGGGAAACAGTTTTGTTGGAAGGCGGTGCAAAATCAGTAGATTTTGCTTCGGATATAGCATCCGAATTATCAGATGAGAATTACCCGAACGTATCTATTGTTGATGTCGAAGAACAGAGTATTGAAGTTGAGATTGGCGACCTAATTGATATTTTTGTTCTAGATAATGAAAGGGTACAGTTTGTAGGGGATAAAGCTGTATTTGTGGATGAAGAACTTGCAATGGAAAGTATAAAGGAGGTTGCGGAAAAATTAATAGACCATCCTAATAATAAGGTATATGTAATTGGAACCACTGCATCCGGGGACAGAGAATTTTGTGAGTGGTTGTCAACTGAAAGAGCACAAGCGGTGACAGAAGTATTGATTGATATGGGAGTATCACCCAGTCAATTACAGCCTATGGGTTTGGGATTTAATGATCCTTGGCATGAAAATGATTTGGATGAAACCGGCCGACAAATTGAAGAGAAAGCAAGTCAAAACCGCAAGGTTATGGTAATTGATGTTAATGGAGATGAGGCAAAAAAACTCAAATAGGAAAGGAGAATAATAATGAGAAATAATGTGGAAAAATTTCTTCTTAAACTTGAATCAAAATGTAGTTTGGAGGTAAATATTCCGGCTTCGTTAGATGCGCTTTGTGAATTAAAGCAGATGTATCCGGTACTGCCTAGGGCAGTATTGGATATGTATGCCCTCAGTGACGGTATTGAGATTAATGTGCCGGGGACTACATTTTATCCGGTTAATAAATTATTAAGTATTAACAAGGATGCTACGGAAGTGGAATACGTAAAAATTGGGTATATGGTATTTGGCGATGAAATCGTAGTAGGAAAGGACGGAAGAATTTATCAGATTGATCATGAAACCGGTACTGAGTTTTTAGACTGGGAAACATTTGAAGATTTTTTAGAAGATGAGCTTGCAGCTCTCGACTAGGAGGTGTTCTTATGTCTAGAGAAGAAAAACTTCAATTGAACAGGGATAGGCAAAAAGCGGTTAGAGATGCTTGGAGTAGAGAGAAGGAACTGGTTAGTAAAGGAAAAGGAACGGTAGATTGGTCGATAGAACAACAAAAAGAGATAATGGAGACAGGGCGTGTGAAGGGCTATGAAGGGCAACACATGAAATCAGTGAATGAATATCCTGAATATGCTGGCTCTTCAGATAATATTCAGTTTTTGACACATGAGGAGCATTTAGAAGCACACAATAGTGGTGAAGAGAAAGCAGGTTACCATTCGCCAACAAATGGTTATTATGATGTTTCTTCAAAAACGATGTATTCTTTTGGAGATAATCCGCCTAAGGCACCGGAAACGCTGGAATTGTCGAATCCTTGTTATAGATGTGAAAGTAATTTTATCAGGTATGATAAAGGATGTTCATATGAAGAAAGCAATTCTGTGAAAAGATCACATGGGTCCAATATAGTAGTCAATTTGCGCGGAAGGGGATGATAGCATGCATGGAAATACTGTTAAACGGGTTGTTTTGGGGACTGATATTAAAAGAAATCTTCCCACAAAAAATGCTGAATCTACGATTAACTTATATGGTATGGCAGTAAATGGCGAGAGAAGTATGGTTACATTTACAAAAGAAATGTTAATGAAAGGTACTGCGCTGATTGGACAGACTGGAAGTGGTAAAACATATTGTGCCAAAAAGATGGTAAAAGAACTTAGAAAAAATCTTCCGTCAAACTATTCTATGGTAATTGTACAAGCCAAGAATGATTTTGACGAATGTGTAAGAGAGGGAGATTTTATTATTGAGCAGGGGAAAAATTCAAAGCAGAGTGTTCACTGGAATCTGTTTAAGGATATTTTAAAAGATGGATATGATGATAATATGATTGAACTTAATACAAGAGAATTTGTAGCCCATTTATTTGCCGATAAGAAAGACCAAAAAGAACAATTCTTTGTAGATGGAGCGAGAGAATTACTGTATTGTGTGATAGTTTCCTATATTCGCAGTTCAAAGACTAATCTGCATGCCAGAAAGAAACTTACAAATAAGGGACTTAGAGATTTTTTCCTTCAATATAGCGCGGAAGACTATAAAGAATTACTTGAAAAGTCAGGAGAACCGGGTGTTTTGAAGATGATTCTCGGAGAGGGGGATAATTTACAAGGATTGGGCGTATATGGTGAGTTAGTGACTACAGTATTAACTTCGCTTGTGGATATTTTTGCCATGGATGGTGATTTTTCAATAAGAGAATTTGTTGATGAGAAATGTGGAAAAGCTTTATTCATTAATTATGATCCGGCTTATAAAGATAGTCAGGTAAAGATTTATAGTTCAATTATCAAGCTCGTTCTGAAGGAGACTTTATCACAAAATGGCAGTAGAGGGAATGTAATTCTTGTATGTGATGAATTACCCACTATGGGGAGAACTGATATAGCAGAAGCAGTAAATTTGGGTAGAGCAAAGGGTCTTATTTCGATTCTTGGAATGCAAAGCATAGCACAACTTTATTCTATATATGGTGAATATGATGGTCAAAAATTACTTTCAGGAATGTGTACGAAACTCTATTTTAGACCAAACGATGTGTTAACCCGTCAGTATATGATTGAAGATTTCGGGAAAGTAGTTGCTGAGTATATGGTTTTGAGTCCCGGAGGAACTTGTGGCGAAAGGCGAGAAAGCATGGTCCTTGAAGATGAAGATGTGATTGGAATGCATACAGGGGATTGTTTTGTAAAATGTGTAAATGGGGATATGTTTCAATTCTATTTTGAATAGGAGGTGTAGGCTATGGCTTCTTTATTATCAACATTGTTTTCTAGTAGGGATAATTATCTTGCAACTCATATATCAAAACTGAATAATGACAATTCATTTCCGTTTCAGAATAAGTTAAAACGTGATGAATTAATCAGTGGGATGGAAGATAAATCGGTATTGGTCTCTGGCGGTACAGATGAAGAAAGAAGTATTTTCCTCATGAGTATGATGAGAACAATTAGTGGGAAAATTGTGTTGTTACATAATGGGAATCGTTTTCTTAAAGCTGATAATTTAAATAAATGTGGTGTCTGTGCTAAAGAGTGGGCAGGAAATATTTATAAAGGAATGAATAAGAAGCAAATTATTTCTCTTTTGTCTGGGGAAAAGGCAGATGATGAATTGTTATTCTTTTATGCATATGCATTTGAAGTGTGTGAAGTGTTAGGAGTACCGGTTTCGATAGAGGGAATTAACAGTATTGATTGGTTGGGGGTTAAATGGCAGCAGGACTTGCTTATGAACACTTCACAGAGAGATAGAGCACTTGATTTATTGAGTAGATTTAACAGACAGATGGCGGAAAAAGCAGTTAAAGGAATGTGTAGAATTGAACATTTATCCAGAACTGTGGCTATTGATAATGGAGTAGGAATTACGGATATGTTAAGTAGTAATATGGTGTTAACAAAGGAGGTATACGGAAGTAATGCGTCTGTTACCAGACAGTGTATGGAAGCATTACAGGCATTGGCAGAAAGTGGTATTCGTTTTACTTTGATTTTGGATGATGTATATTTACCGAATTGTTCTTTGATTAAGGATAACTATAGAAACGTTAGGATGATTTTAGCTGCTGATGATATTGCGCAACTGGATACGAATATGCATTTATCAAATCGGAAGTGTAATGTGGTTGTATTTAATCATTTAAGTTATGGAAGTGCTAAGATGATATCTGAAACTTATTTTGGCGAATACGATAAGTTGATAAGGGAGATATCTAGTGGTCAAAACAAGAGTTTTTTAACAATGACTACTTATAATAACTCCATGACTGTTAGGCATGGAAGAGAATTACGATTAATGCCGGAACATATCGTTAATTTACCGATGGGGGCCGCTTTTGTTCACTTGGTAAATGGTATGGAGGGAGTCATTTGCATGAGGTAGAGGGAGGTACGTTATGGTTAAAAGAGAGATGATTAGAATCGGAATTAACGCTACAGTTGGTTTCCTTGTCTCGTTAGTTCTTATTGGAAATGAATATACAAGTAATTATTATTTGATGTTATTTTTACCTTTTTATTTTGTGGGAATGTTTTATGCGGGAAAAATATTATTAAATCTGTTAGGAAAGGTCGTTAAAACTTATTTTTCTTGTCAATTTGTGAGTTTGTTGATTAATCCGTTATGGGGAACACTTATATGCATATTATTGTTGTGTATTGGCCTGATTACAATATTAAGTATTGGGTGGTTGATTGGGCTGGGAAGGTGTATATATTGTTTGGGCACTGCTGTGCAACTGGATCAACAATGCAAAATTGGTTCGCAGGAATTTGATTTTTGGTAAAAGAATTTGATAAATGGAAAGAAATTGATTATTTGTGAAGTTTTCTTTCAGAATGTGCGATTGCGTTGCTTTTAGAGGGGGTATAGACTTATTTATAGGAAGAAAGAAACAAAAGAAAAATATAAAGGAGGAACAAAAAATGAGAAGTTGGTTAAGCAAGAGGATTCGTTTCAGGAGTGCACCCCATTCAATGGCATGTCCGAGGTGTGGAGTGTTAATGGATTGGAGTTCTTGGCAGGGACCTTTGGGCGGTTGGAAGTGTCCCAAGTGTGGTCTTCAAATCGATAACAAGTAATAAAACTTGAATAAGAGTTGGAGACTGTTTGACCGGCAATCCCTCGTCAAAAGTCAGAGGGATTGTCGGAAAAACAAATATGAAGATGTGTTTTGAAAGGAGAGACGAATGGAAAAAGGAAAAGAGATTTATGGTGTTGATTACATCAACGCCGGTAGATGGGTAACTGCCACTCAGAAATCTTTCAATAAGACATGCCCTTTCATTTTAGGTCTGGTGATGGATTCTAAAACCGCGGAAGAGGTCTATAATCAACTTCTTTATGATGGTGTGGTTAAGAAAGAAAATGCTCTTTCCTATGCAAACATGTCACAGGAAGAGTTTGAACTTTTGCTGAGCAGTCGTATGAAGAATAATTTGAATGAGATGACAGACAGTGAAAAGAAGGTCTACTTAAAACACATTCTATTTGTGAATGGTTTCCGCAATGTAGTAGACGAAAAGATTGGTTTTACATATAGGGCAACGAAAGCTGGAAGAGAATACGCTGTATACATTACCGAAGATGAACAGTCAGTCTATGATGCCATCGTTTCAAGCCGCTTACAAAACACAGAAGGGATTCTCATCATCGGACAGAACTTTGTTGAAAGACACGTGATATTGGCAAGTTATTTGAAGATAGAACTCTATGATGCTTCAAATAAGATGATTGTAATTACGAAGAGTGAAGAAGGCATTATCCCTCTATTGAAAGAAGTTACCAAAGACCTCGATGAGATTGACATTGAGAGAAGGACCTTAGAACACCTTTATAAAAGTGAAAAATTATGGATTAAGTGTATTCCGATTGCATGTGGGAATCATAGGAGAGTATTTCAGTTACAAGGAGTATCCATTGAGAAACTGCAGGTTGTGAACAGATTTACACATGATTTTCTGAACGAAACGGCCAAGTATAAAGATGCTCACATGATTTTAGCGGAAGGTAACATTTACTTATATACAAATTAAACATAGATACGAAAGGAGAAAAGTTATGAAAGTAGTAGTATTTGGAAGAGAGAATGACGATTATTTTAAAGAGGCGAGACAGTTAGTGAATCTTTGTTCCTGTAAGAAAGGGGATATGCTGGTGTTCCAGGATGTGGATCTTGTTTTTGGATATACTTATGACCTGGGGATTATTGTCGGAAAAGAAGCTGCTAATGCACTTTCCAATCGTTTAGTGCCCGCCTTAAAGCGGAGAAGTGTTTGCCTTTGCAGAGAAAATGAATATGTAGATGAGAGTTATACACATCAGTTGATGTGCGCAAATAATGAGGTGTTGTCGGTATTATCTGAACTGTTGGATATTTTCTGTGGAGATACGCTTATTTCCATTGAATCTGAAGATTTTTTGGATGCGGTTGATAAGGACGCATATTGCATTGTTAGTGAAGGAACGATCGAAAGTATTTCTTTTGACAATTACAGGGAAAGTAATCCTCGTGATGAAGTAGTTCTTGTATTTATGCGTGGAAATTTTACGTTAGGCGAAGTAGGGGAACTCTACAATAAAATTATAAAAGAAGATGATCCTGTTTGGGGTTATTGCTACAGTATTGAAGATACAGTTAACACATTGACTGTATGGAGTAGATAGCAGAAAAACTTTTGATTGGGGGTGAAACCATGAATTTGAGTGAAAAAGAATTTGCATATTTAGAGTACGTAGGCGAAAAAGCAAGAAAGACACTTGATAAGGTTTGTGCGCTTGCAAATGATACGAACGACAAGAGGCGAGAAGCGGTACCGTCTCTGCTTGTAACAGCTGAAAGTTTTGCTGAATGTTCACGTTATGGAAAGGCATATGGTAGAATTCTGGAACAGTCTCCTTTGGTGTCGATTCGTGGCTCCCGTACTTATTTGGAATTGGTTTTTCCGAAGAATCACCCTCAAGATGAACAGAAGTTTTTTTCTTCGCCGCAGAGGGCGGTGGGGATCAGAAACCGTTTTTATGGTACGATGCTTATTTCTTTAGAGGAATATACAGGAACGGATTTGATGAAGAGTGACAGTTTATTACAATTGTTAGGTTTTATTGAAGCCAATAAGAAGAATATCCGGTTCGTGTTTTATATTTCTCCCGGTTTTGGTGCAAAAGGTCAGCTGTTAGCTCGTTTGCGTAAGTATATTCCTATGGTGGAAGTTACCTTATCACAGCCTGACGTGGATATGGGATATCAGTATGTAAGTAACGAATTGACAGAGCTTGGTTTTATCTTGGAGGAATCGGTTAGAGAACAGATTAAGGCGATTTTACTTCCGACCTGGATGGCAAGAAATGATTTTGAAGGATATAATTCTTTGGATACGTTGGTCAGTAGAATTAACTGTGAAGCGATGATGTTACCTGAAAGTGAAAATATGATTATCAGTACCGGAATTATTGAAGATTTTTTGGTAAGAAGTGAAAAAGAGCAACATGAAATGACGGAAGTGTCACGCTTAGGATTTCATTCTTAGAGAGGGGGATGGTAATGCAGAATAAACATTATATTGACCCAAATTTAGATAGTGGACGATTTGCGGAACCGGAGGAGATTTTTTCTGATTATACGCAGGTCACCTATGATGCAGAGACGATGAGAGCAACGCAGGCCGCAGGCTTAGGAATTGAAATTCAACAGAATGCAGCAGGAGAGGTGACGGGGGCTGTTATAGACGGAAGTGATAGTAATACAATCATTGTCAGTAATACCGGTTCCGGAAAAACCCGCAGGGTTTTATCACAGTATATTTTAAGCTGCATTTTTGCGATGCAAAGTTTTATCGTTCACGACCCGAAGGGGGAGCTATATTCTTTTTTTCATAAGCTGTTAGAGAGAATGGGATTTGCAATAAGAGTATTGAATTTACGAGAACCGATGACAGGAGATAGGTTCAATTTTTTGCAGGAGGCTGCGCGACTTTGGCAGAAGGGAAAGTGTGGCAGAGCTTTGGAAATCGCCCGAGGAATTGCGGAAACTTTGTATTTACCGTTAGAGGATAAAAACGATAAATTTTGGACTCAAACGAGTGTGAATCTGTTCTTGTGCTATTTTACAATCGCTGCTTCAATTCTGAATCCGAAGCATGTAACCCTTTCAGCGATATACAGTATTCATGTGCAGGGACTGGAGAGACGGGGCTCCGCTTCTCAAATGCAATATTATTTGGAACAGCACAAAAATGAGAAATGTTATGAATTAGGAATGCCTTCCATAACTGCACCGAATGAAACACGCCAATCTATTTTTTCCGTATTTTCAAATGGGTTGGTACGCGTAATCTTAAATGAAGATATTGAGGATATGACCACAGATTCAACCTTTGAGGTCAGTGATTTTGTTTCTGAGGAGAAACCCATGGCTTTGTTTATTATTACCAGAGATGAGGCACCCGGTGTATACGCTACAGTTGTTGCTGCATTTGTGGATATGATTTATACCACACTGATTGATTTGGCACACAGCAAGTATCATAATACTTTGCCGCGTACTTGCCATTTTATTTTAGAAGAGTTTGGAAATATCGCCCAGCTGAGCAATATTAATGATATGATGACGGCATCCCGCTCGCGGAACATTCGGATGGTACTGGTAGTGCAGAGCTTGTGTCAGTTACATTTGAATTATAGTAAGGAAATTGCGGAAGTCTTAATCGGGAACTCGCAGAATCTGGTATATATGGCAAGTACGGATATGGATTTAGTGGACATGATTAGCAAGCGATGTGGACATGTTATTGATTCATATACTAATGAAAGCAGGCGTCTCTTAAGTCCGGAAAGGCTTACCCATATGAATAAAAAAGACGGAGAAACCTTATTTTTACTGGACAGGCATTATCCGTATATCAGTTTCTTGCCGGATTTATCATGCTACAAGATGATAGAGTCACAAGAACATATTGAGGTAAAACCCAGAAAGCGATTGGAAAAATGTGAGATTAATTTCGCTAAAATTGTTCAGGAACTCTATGATAGAAGAATTAAGGAATTAATTAATCAAGACATAGAGAAACGAAAAGAAAAGAGGATGGAGGACGAAGCTACAAAGCAAAAAATGTTGGATGTACCTGAAAAATTAGTTTTGGAGATCAATCGAATTATCAGTTCTTTATAGAGGAGGATTTCATATGATACTGGATCGGGTAGGAGAATGTTTACAGTATGGACTTACGCGGGAAGTATATACTGCACGTAAGGATTGTAAATTTAGATATCTAAAAGCAGCATTAGGATATCTGATGTTAAAAGGATATATTGATAGAAACGAGTGGAGCAAATTGAATTCACTTTATCCATTTAACGGTAATGTACATGAGGAGGATAAGAAGAAACAGTTTGAGGAAATTTTGCGATTTGTGATGAGCAGATTAAAGAAAAAGATTTCTTTTAATACCTTCGAGGAATTGGTTGGTAAATTAAACATTTTTATGATGCCGGAGTGGATGTATAAGGAGTGTGACAGAATAATGTTTCTCCTGCCGGACGCCTACTTGGTGGATGATATGTTTTATTACATCAATCCTGAGGATGGAAGTTTTTGCTTTGAGTTACATAGTGAGGGAAACTACGAGGATGATATGGAGGATGTGGAGGACGATATGGAGGATATGGGAGAACGGCGTTCGACTATTCTTTCCTATAAATATTCACAAATTCTCGGATATAATGAAGAGGAGCGGGTATTTTATCTTTCGGTAAAAAGAATTCAGAATATCTATGTGGAATATCATTTAGATATTGGAATAGAAAATATTATTCACAAAAAGTGTATTGGTGTCATTAAGAATTATCCGGTATGTGAGTCGGATGGTTATCTGATGGTCAAAGCAGAAAGGGCATGGAACCACATAAAAAAATGCGATGTTAAAGAAGAATATACGGTAATAGGAAACAAAATTTTTGTGACGCCTAAGCACAATTTTCCTACTATGTTCGTTCCATATTGGATGAATCCCAGCGGCAGAGTAATTGGGTTCTCTTATCAGGATTCAAAAACTTATTTATGGCGTCAGATTCAAAATCAGTTTAAGCCTTTTTGGAAAAGGGATAATTCTAATGAAGAGAAGGATGAATATCTTACGTTAGGCTTTATGGAAGCGTTTGTTAGTAAAAATTTTGACATGAATAGTGATGAATATGCAAGGTTGTTTTTTTCACTAATCAAGTTATTAAAACGGTATTTTCCTTCTGATGCCGATATGTTACAGCATTTTTATGTTATCATGGAAGCATCCAACAGATATGAGGAGGATGTAAGGAATTGTCGTGTGTCTCAAAGTTTTTTGGCCAGATTGGAAGAACTTGATTCCTATGACGAGTTGCAAAAGTATATTTATGATTTGGATGCTTTCAAAAAGAAACTTTTGGAGACTGTTTATTGGGATGATGAGAAAATCATGGAAGCTGAGAAGAAGCGGGAGCCACGGGAAAAAATCGGTTATTTTACAATCCGTAAAGATAAGGTTAAAGCATTTGTTCATGACATAAATGACGGAGTCTGTATGGGGAGTCTGATGGTTATGCCGGGTATCCATAAGAAGGGCATAGTGGCTTATAATATGGAGAACAGCTTTTTTGAAGTTCAGTATTGTCGCTTATTGACGACGGAAGAGATAAATAGTATTGTTGATAAATTTAATCTCAAATCAAAGAAATATCGTATTGTGGTTGAAGCGGATGAATTAATAAAGGAAAATTTGATATATGACTGGTAAGAGGTTTAGTTGGCAAGGAGGTGTACATAAATGCTTTATATTACAGGAGATACACATGGTGAGGAAGCACGGTTCAAGTATACGGATTCCGTGCTGGATAAGACATTAAAAAGTAGTGATAAATTAGTTGTCTGTGGCGATTTCGGATATCTTAGTGATGACAGTTATATGGAGAGATTGTTTCTGCGTTATTTAGCGGATACAAAGCCGTATCAGATTCTGTTTGTAGATGGAAACCACGAAAATTTCGATTTACTTGATACCTATCCCGAAGAGGAGTGGTGTGGCGGTAAGGCGCATATTATTAGGCGTGACAGAGCGGGAAACCCGAAGATTATTCATCTGATGCGGGGTCAGGTATTTGAAATTGAGGGTAAGAAGATTTTTACTTTTGGTGGAGCATATAGCATTGACAAATATATGCGAACTCCTCATCGGAGCTGGTGGCCGCAGGAAATGCCCACTGATGAAGAAATGAAAGTGGCTGCACTTAATCTGGAAAAACACAAGTTTAAAGTGGATTATATTATCACGCATACCGCACCGGAGGATACCATGTCATTGTTTCACCCAAATCATTTGGAAGAGAAGCCTCTTAATAACTTTTTGGAATGGGTGCGGGAGAACGTGGAGTACAAGCATTGGTATTTGGGCCATTTGCATCAGGATTGTGATCTTTGGAGAAATCAAACGGTTCTCTGGTTCCAATTAAGAAATATGGAAACCAATGAAATTGTTGAAGATTGATTTGGTTTTCTGCTATTTGGGAAGGTATGTGAAAACAAAGGTGGACAGTGCACAGTACAAAAGAGGAGGAGATTATGAGATACAATATCGATGGAAAATTTCCGATGATGGCCAATTGGCTCATGGTTAAACGACCTCAAAATGGTGTATATGAAATAAAAAATACGCTTACCGAAGAATGGTTAGCATTGTCAGAGGATGTCTTCGGGTTTCTGAAAGATTTAGATGGTGATACTAATCCGAAATTGCTTGGGGAAAAATGGGATGTAGATTACCAGCAGTTATTGGATGAATTTGAAGAATATCTATTAATTAGAAAGGGAAGAAACATTAAGAGTGGCTTGGGAAAGCGTTTTTTTACATTATTCATTCCCCGTAGAAAACGAAGTAGTCATTATTTGCTTAAATTGATTAATGCGTCCTTAATGATAGGATGGCTTCCGATATTAATTGCCGGTAGTTATTCTCTACTTAATAGCTATGCAGAGCTATGCTGGGGAAGTATCTTGTTGAGTTCTCTTTTGTCGTTGGTATTAGGGATTGTTTTCCATGAATTTGCTCATGTTATGGCCTGTTTAAGTTATGGGGGGAGCCTTTTTGAGGTTGGTATTGCCTTTCAGTTATTTTATTCAGGAGCCTATGTGCTGATTGATTCCAGTAGAATTCGATCCAGACTTAAGCGGATACAAGTAATGGCAGCGGGCGCTGAAGCAAATTTGATGTTGGCAGGGATATTTCTTTTTCTTGCTTCACTGGAGGGGAAATGGAATGGATGTTTCCTGGTAATAGCAATCAATAATATTTTACTGGCAATCTATAATATGACATTCGCGTCAGGCTTGGATGGAAATACAGTGATACAAGAAATCCTTGGTTTTTCGGATAGTAAATGTGGTGTACTTGAAATCTTTTTGGAGAGCATTTGGGGAAGAAACCGAAAGAACTATTCCGTATATAATAGAGGGGTTATGGCAACAACTTGTTTGATAATTGCTTGTTATCATATATTGTTTCCTGTTGTGATTATAAATAGTATATTAATGTTAATAGGAGCTTACTGATGAGAAAGGGAAATGGATTGATATTATTAATTAGTGTAGGAAGTTTGTTGATTGTAACATGTATGACAGCTCTGCATTTTTCTTTATTCCGGATGGTGATGAGTGTATTATTTCTTTTTGGCTTGGTGAG
The DNA here is from genome assembly GCA_017561085.1 of Lachnospiraceae bacterium. Taxonomy (GTDB): domain Bacteria; phylum Bacillota; class Clostridia; order Lachnospirales; family Lachnospiraceae; genus Suilimivivens. Next base: position 8,863 of record JAFZDQ010000101.1, on the reverse strand, counting down.
AATAATGCCGTTGTGCAGAGGCTATGAAGGATTATGGTTATTCTCGCTAACTGCAATGGGGAGTATTCCTTTAAACATTAAACTGATTGCTTACTTATTGAATTCGTGGTTTGTCTTGGGAAATTCGGTGATTGCGATACTTACCACAATTGAGCTGTATTTATGCATATTAGCAGTGGAAGAAATCATAATTGGAGTCTTAGGGCGGATAATCTGGCAAAGACAGTGCAGACTGATGTTTGAGTAACAGAGCTATTTATTATATAGTTAGGGGACGAATGAAAATGAAACTGATTTTTACTTCTTATGGATTAACTACACGGAAGGGCAGGGAACTAATTGGAGAAGAGATTGCTAAGGACCAAGATATTAGTCGAAAAAAGATTTTTATTTTTCACGAACCATTTTTTTCGACAGAATGCTTAATAAAACGAACTTGCCTGGAGATGGGATTTGAAGAAAGTAATATTATTTTTTCGGGTTATCAGAGTTCAAATCAGGATTTGTTGGATATGGACTACATATATGTAGGTTCCGGCAATACATTTGAAATATTGACATTACTTCGTGAAAGAAATCTTGTGGATTTTATCAGAGCGGCTGTAGAGAGGAACTGTACCTATATTGGTACCAGTGCAGGTGCCATTATCGCAGGAAGTAGCGTAGAAGAAGCGGTGCGAATTGACCGTAATGAAGTTGAGATGACTGATTTCCAAGGATTGTCTCTGTTTCGGGGGATTATCTTGCCGCATTATTCGGAAAGTGAATTAGCGGAAGTTGTAAATTGTAATCCGGAATTGAAGCAAAAATATGATAAAATATTGTCAGTAGATGAAAATGAAATACTGATTCTGAAAGATGGAATAATATGTAGGAGGGTTTACCAATGAAAAGACAATATATGACAATTGGAAAATGGCAGATGCCCGGAGGAACAAAACCCAATCCAATTGAAGTTATGGTTGCGCTAAAGTGGATTGTGTTGCAGCAAAAGGAAGATAAGGCATTAGTAATAGTGAGAGATTGTATTGATTGGGAGTTCTTTGACGGTTCGAACACTTTTTTTGAGCCTGCAAAACCGATGACTTGGGAAAAGTCCTATCTGAGAAAATATTTGAATAGGGAGTTTTTTGAAAAAGCATTTTCGGAAACGGAGAAGAAGTCAGTCTTGACGACTGTTGTTAGAGCAGAGAATAATAGCGAATATGCAACTTTGGGCGGAAATGATACTGAAGATAAAATTTTCCTGTTAAGTGTTTCGGAAGTTAATAAGTACTTTATGGAAAAAGACTTTGATGCGCGTGCTGAAATGTTTATGATTGATGAAAATCACGGAAAAATGGAGATAGAAAGCTTTTGGCACAAATGGTGGACCAGAACACCCGGCGAAGAGCAGAATATGATGAGTGTAGTTAATGAGATTGGTCAAATTAACCTGGAAGGAATCGACGTAGACGCAGATGAAATTGGAATAAGACCGGCAATGTGGGTTGATTTGGCCCTGCTTAAGGAAAAGTAAACATTAGGAAAACGGGAGGGAGGAATGCTTTTATGTTGCAGGAAGAGAAAATGAAATTGTTTGAAAAGGAGCGTCAGTATATCAATATTGGGATAACACCAGATGGAGTAGCGAAAAAAGCGATTCCTATTCCGTGGGAAGTAACAGCCCATAGCTATAATATGTGTATCCCTAATGTATACTTTGCACCGGAAGATTTAGAAGATGATGAAATAATGGATAAGTTAATGTCTCTTAAAGTGCTTGGATGCTATATTTGGGCACCGCTTAAGGATTATAGTTTTATTTCGAACTTTGAGGACTTGCGGGACCTAAGTATTATGCAGGGTGAAAATATAAGGAACCTTGATTTTTTGAATTCACATAAGGAATGCCGTATGTTGCTTTTGGAAAATGTGAAAGTGGATAATCTTGATATTTTGCTGGATTTAAATAGAGGTGACTTGTTTACCGGACTTAATTGCGTGGCATTAGTAAATTGTGAAGTGGCTGACCTGTCAGGATTTGAGCAGGAACACTTTTTTATGGAATTTTTGATATGGGAATCCGCTTGTAATGGCTATAGCAAAAACCGCTGGAAAAATGTACGTGCGGCAAAGAAAAGATATTATAAAAACAACGAGTGAAAGAAAGGTGGAGAACCGGTGGAAAAATTTAATCTTAAGCGATTTTTAGATGCACAGGACTATAATGATACATATAAACGGGCGCTTGAAGAAATTAAAAATGGTAACAAAGAAACGCATTGGATATGGTTTATTTTTCCTCAAGTTGAAGGCTTGGGATACTCGGAATATTCTAAATACTACGGAATTAAGGGAGTTGGGGAAGCCAAGGCCTATATTGAAAATGACGTCCTGAGAGAGCGCTTGCTGGAAATCTGTGAGGCTTTGTTTCATGTGCAGACAGATGATATTTTGTCAATTATGTGGGAAGTAGATTGTTATAAAGTCAGAAGTTGCGTAACATTGTTTGCTTTTATAGCTCCGAAATATGATGTATTTCGGAGATTGTTAGACAAGTATTTTCGCTCAGCTTATTGTCCCAAAACGATGGACATTTTGGAGCGTGCGGCACATGAATAACTCAGAGTAACTCAGACTTGAAAAATACAACAGGTTGCAAAATTTCCCCCAAAACGAGTATGCAATATGAAAATCAATTCATTTACATTTTATGATGGAATAGGAAGCTTTTTGAATGGTAAGTAAGGATAGATAGTGTAAACTTTAATTACTTTTTTACCGATATATATTTAAATGTGCATATAACGTGAAATAATAGATATTTGCTAATTAGTTGGTCATATAATGATAGGTTTTGGACCAAAATTTGCTTCGTATTGTGCAATTATTTAGTTAGATAAAAATATATTAAAGGAGCTTTGCGTATGGAGAGATGTATTTTTATAAAGAAATTAAAAGAAGTGATAAAAAAAGCACAGGACGTATCAGGCGCTTATTTTGGTAACATTATTGTTTCGGAAGATCCTGATTTTGATTCTGATTATGGTGCAGATGAACAGGGATATTTAATAGTAAATAGATGTAAAACGATGCTTAACATTTCTGATTTAGAGGGCATTAAATATCGTGCTATAGAAAATGCTTTTGATATTAATCGTTCAACGGAAATGATTTGTGAACTGGAAGATTGTTATATATCTTTTTTGTTTAAAAAGAAGGTAGCATTATATATATATTTTGGACTTGGTGAATTAGGACAGGAAGTGGAATTTATTTATAAAGGAAAAAGATTTGCTTATGATACGTCATTTCGAATTATTACGGCTATAAATCACGGATGGAATGGAGAAGATGACTTTGTTATTACTTCAGATGGTTGCATGATAGGGTATTTAGGTGATGAAAAGAAACTGGTAATTCCGGAAGGAGTTGAAGAAATCGGAAATGCAGCATTTGAAGGAAGTGATGTAGTTTCGATTGTATTGGCAGATACAACCAAAAAAATTGGTAGTAGAGCATTCTTATCAACTAAAATGATGGAAAGTATAGATTTAAAGGGTGTTGAGTCTATAGGAAAAGATGCTTTTCGAGGATCAAATTTAAAGAATATACTTTTACCCAAAAGTTTACGGGAAATAGGAAAAGGTGCATTCTCTTATTCTCAAGTGACGTCAATTAATGATATTACAAATGAATCAGATGTAGAGATTACAGAAGAAATATTCAGGAATTGAAATTGAATCAGAGAGGTACATATACATGAAAAAAGAAGAATTAGTTAAAGTTTATGAAGAAAATATGAAACATATTAATAGCATGATTATGCAGATGACTATGTTTACAAATGAAAAGGATGAGAAAATGTGCAAAGTTCTTGAAAATGGACTTTCTATTTTGGCAGAAAGCGGCAATAAGAATGCTGCAGCTATGTATGGTATGGTTGTAGCGTACATTGGTGAAGACGAATTCTTTTCCAAGAAAACAGCATGTCAATTGATTTTTCAAACTAATGCGATAAAGGAGTATCAGGAATTAGTTGAAGAAGAATTGCTAAGAGATAGTGTTTGGCCAGAATGTGACTGCGAGAGAATTAGAAATGCCCCGTTTATGTGGTGGGCAATGGAATTGTGTGAGAATGAAGGGGTGGAGGAATAATATGAAAAGACCGTGGTATTTGCATGGATTAGTTATTTTTATAGTTGGTAATTTTACTTGTGGAATTGGATGGTTGGTATTAGGAATTTTGAGAATTAATTGGGATAAGAAAAATAATGACGCTTTTTTAAATTCCTTGACTCAAAACAATGGAGACTCTTTTACCCAATATGTATATTACGAGGTAGAAAAAATGCGTAATAATTTTGGTGGGAGATTAATTGCAATACATCGTAATTTTACGGATGATGGCTATCCGACACGATATATGTGTGTTTCTGTGAGGGACAATGCAAGTAATATAGATACTGATAAAGTTAGGCAAGACGGGTATGCAGTAAAATTATTAGAAAATGATAGTATTGAGATAAGTACAATTATTAAGGGGTATGATATTAATGGCTCCAAACTGAAACAATATGTAAGGCATATGGGAAGTGTTTTAAAAGAAAAATATCAGGAGAATGGGAATGATATAGTAGAGGTAAAGGAAGATATGATAGTAATAATGCCTGATATTAAAGATGTAGCAATGATGATACAAAATAAGTAAGACACAATTTGTTATATAAAATAATGATAACACTTTTTGTAATAAACATATGGATGAGGTGATTATTATGAAAAAAATATATAGAAGAGAAGGAATTGTTAATCGTAAAATTCACGACTTATTTTATCTGATAGATATTAAGATGAATTATTCTCAAGATAGATGTTATCTATATCAGATTAATGAAATAGGGAACTATATTTGGGAGTCTCTTGATTTGGTTGATGATATCGAGTCTATGACTGATTTATTGATAAAGGAAATTAATGATGATATTGATTGGAAACTTGTCTATGACGATGTGAAAGATTTTGTGAATTTTCTTTGTTGTGAAGGATATTTGGTGAAAATGGAGGGATGAAATGGAAGAGTTAAATGAGAGTCTCTATTCTCAAGTTTTAAAGTTTGATGAAACAACAAGGACGAGGTGGATGAATGAAAGAAAAGCATATGCCGTGTTGTTTGAACTTACTTCTAAATGTAATTTTAATTGTGTGCATTGCTATCTTCAGAATTTTCATGTGCCGGATGAATTAACAACAGAACAAGTAAAAAATATACTTGATATATTGTGCGAAAAAGGGATTTTGTTTTTGACTTTGACAGGTGGAGAAATATTAGCCAGGAGAGATTTTCTAGAGATATATTTATATGCCAAGAAAAAGGGATTTTTAGTGGAGTTATTTACGAACGGTTATCTTTTTAGTGATGAAATTATTCTTGCGTTACAAGAATATCCACCGCTATTGGTATCTATTTCTTTGTATGGGGCAAATGATAATACATATGAAAAGATAACAGGAATAAAAGGTGCTTTTTCTGTAGTAAAAGAGAACTGTTACAAATTGAAGAATGCAGGAGTTAGAGTAGCATTAAAGTCTCCTATATTAACATATACTTTGTTTGAAATGCAGGATATGAAGCAGGTTGCAGATGAAATGGGACTTCAAATAGTTTTTTCATTTGATATCCATGATACTATTGATGGTTCGGAAAAACCCAGGGAATATCAAACGAAATTGTCTGATGCTCTTCGTTACGAATTTGATGAGAGGATTCAGAAGTTGCAGATCATAAGAAGGTAACATCAAGAGAAGATATTATGTTGAAAACTAAAGAGTTACAGAGTGATACACATGTATATACTTGTAATGTGGCTATGAATAGTTTTGTTATTGATTATAAAGGAAATATGCTTCCGTGTATGAAACTAAGGCATAAAGGTATTAATTTGCTAACGCATTCATTTGATTATATTTGGGAACAGTTTTCTATTTATAAGAAATATGAAGCAAGTGAAAAGAATAAATGCAAAAAATGTGATGCTGTTTATTTCTGTGATAGTTGTCCGGCAGAGATGGATGCTAAATACGGAGATATGGAAGTTGTAGATTGTACAAAATGCAAAGTGGCTAAAATAAGAAAAGCATTTTATTGTGGAGAAGTGGATTATGATGAAGCCTTAAAACAGGCTGATTTATAAGAAAAATATGAAAGGAGGAAAATGATATGAGTTATCAGAAGCCTGAAGTACAGAAGGTAGAAGTATCTATCAAGATTCAGTCAGAAGCTAGTGAAATGACATCTTGTGCCGGTGGACATTGTGTAAAATCTATGTATCAGAATGATCACTAAATGTTAGTACTAGTATTAAGGAATCTTTAACGGGGATAAAATCTATACGATTTTATCCCCGTCAGATTTATCCAATGATTGTTAAGTTATGAAAAGAATTTACGAGGTGGGTTATGTTTGATTATAACAAAATGGGTTCTATTTTTGATACAGAATTTATTCCGTGTGGTGACTTGACATTAGATTATTTGGAAGAAGTAATTGTACAGAATTTTAGGAATGAGGGTGTTCCTATAGCGACAAAAAGGGATGGGATAAAAGCAGGTCTTTTATCAAAAGACCCGTGTTTAGTTATATACAATCCGCAGAATTTGGATTATCATACAATAGTATTAGTGATAAGAAATTTAAATAAAACTCGTGTCATTTCAATGTATTCCGCAGGAACTGCTTCTGCACAACATATTGGTGGTGGAATGCTAAATATGGAATATCAGTCCAATAAGTTAAAGGGCGCATTTAAATCGGCAAAGCAAAAATCAGCGGAAGAGAGCGAATACAATACGTGGGCATTTCGGTGTGTGTATGATGCTTTAGAGGCATGTGGAGTTATGGCTGATTAAAAGAGAAGTTGAATGATGTGAAAATATAAGGAAAATAATATATACACGTAAGGCTCTCCGGAATTAACTCCGGAGAGCCTATTTTCAAGGATTGAATGTAAAACTAATTGCAAGGTGAAATAAGAATAAAATATAAAAGTGCTTAAAATAGGCTTATTCGAAGTGTAAAAAGGTGTATAATGATAGCAAAACTGTTAGTTATACTCTGTTTTGAAACATGGCAAACAGGCAGCGGTCAAAATATTTGTAAAAGTAACTGAGACCCCTAAGGAAATTTTTCTAGTTATTATTTTGCACAGTTTTCATTGGATACAGTGACTAGTAGCTACAGACTTTGTTTCCATTATGGAGAGTCTTTTTTATGGAAATTGCAGTATGTAGGAAAAAATATATATATTTTCCGAGGGTTTCTTGCTTTGGATTTTTATAAAAGTTTCTAGTTCGGAACCGTACGGGTACTATATAGTGATAACTAAGGCATCAGGAGAAATCTTGGTGCTTTTTTGTTGTCCGTACAATGTGACTTGTAATAGTTTATGCTGGTATTATCACAAATGCCGGTTGTTAAAAGGAGCGGTTTGAAAAGCAAGAGAAATCTAAAATTCCCTTTCGCCACAGAACTGCCACTCAAACTTACATAACGTAACCGCGCACTTTCACACCGCAAGCGGCCATATTGTAGCGCCCAAATAACTCTGCTATAATCAATCATACAGAGTCGACGCTGTAACCAAGGAGCAAAAAGGAGGACCAACATGAACATAGAAGGTTTAGATGCATTGGATCATCAGATATTAACTATTTTGAAAGAGAATGCACGGGCCACTTTTTCCGAGATTGGGCAGAAGGTTGGTCTTTCACGTGTGGCGGTCAAGAACCGGATGGAAGCGATGGAAAAAAGCGGTGTGATACAAGGCTATCAGGCTGTCATTGATACCACCAGGGTGCCCCAAGGGGTGAAGTTCATCCTGGATGTGGAGGCGACTCCGGCGCTTTATCAGGAAGTGGTGGATGCGCTGGCTACCGACAGATATATCCGTCAGTTGTACACCACCACCGGTGATTGTAAATTACATGCAATGGGTTTTGCTCCGAACATGAACACGTTGTCGAGCCATGTGAATCATTTGTTTAGGAGTACCAAAGGAATTCGCAGGCTCAGTTGGCATCTTTTGCTTTCGACGATAAAAGATGCAGATGGAGGCGTCGAATATGTACGATATCAAAAACCTGAGTATTTGGAAGGAGAGCAGCCGCAGTAGCGGTTTTTACAATCGGTGCAAGGTGCTTGAAGCCGATGTCTCCAAAAGGGAGGAGTCAGAGATGAGCGACAAATGCCGCGCGATTTATGAGGAGATTATGAGGTTAGTGCCAACTGCAAATGTGGAGGAAATTAAAAAGAGGAGAAAGGGCAAAATCCGCTTTCCGATTTATATCAATCAGTCGTTGATGGAGGCGGATATAAGTGTATTGGAACTGTCCATGCGTGCCGATAACTGCCTGCACCGGGCGGGTTTTCGAACCGTTGGGGAAGTGGTGGAAGCCATTGAAGACAGTGAGGATTTGCGCAAAATCAGAAACTGCGGGACCAAGAGCATCAATGAAATCATGGAGCAGCTTTTTTGTTACCAGTACGGGTTGATTCCCGCTGAGCGGAAAGTGAAATATATCAAAAGGGTTTTGGAACTGAATGAAGTTTGAGGGATGATGAGTGAGAAAAGACTGTGATTCTCACGTTGAGTAACGGGTTAAAAATGAATTTCAGGGAAATTGATGAAGGAATGTAGTCCATTTTATGGTACTGCTCATGAGTATAATAGGAATTAGTAGGACGTAGATTGCAAAAGTAAATGTGCAATCGAAGCAAAAAATCCATAAAAAAGTGAACATTTACTATTGCAACAGAGAGGATAAATTCTGTGCTATATTGAAGGAGTCGAATACTATCTGCCGGAGGAGCAGATATATGGGT
>JAFZDQ010000100.1 GCA_017561085.1 Lachnospiraceae bacterium | reverse complement strand
ATTCATACCCGTTCCCTTCATTTCTTTTGTACTATTATTCATAATACAGCGTTTCGACAGCTTATTCTATCCCGTAAACCCCGTCGCATTTAGGAATCGTGCTAATGCTTCCGTCTTCATTGTAAGTAAATTCCGCTGCGCAAACGCTTCTGTGGAACAGACTGCCGCCGGGCAATTCACCGGTATGATAAAACAGATAAGAATGTCCTTTAAAATCAATAATTCCGGGATGGTTGGTAAATACGCCGCCTTCCTCCGTCATCAACACACCTCCGTATACCCAAGGGCCGGTGGGAGAAACCGATGTGGAGTATGCAAGACTTTCATCCTTTTGTCCTTCTCTGAAGGCTGCATATACCATATAATAGAGGCCGTTTCTTTTATAAAACCAAGGACCTTCCCCGTAGGTAGTTCCCGTAAAGTGGCTGCCTTTTGCAAATGATTCTTCGGTCATGGGGATCTTAACAATTCCTACTTCCTGATTATAGGAAATCATATCCTCATTCAAAAGCACGTAACGAAGCTCCGGATTACCGAAGTAAAGATACGCCTGTCCGTCATCATCAATAAATACGGTAGGGTCGATATCATTCCAGTCTCCCTCGTCCACCAGGGGATATCCCAAATCCCGGAAAGGTCCGGTGGGACTGTCTGAAACACCCACTGCAATGGCCATGCCGCCATCAATTTTATGCACGGGACAATACAGATAAAACTTACCGTTACGCTCCACTGCCTGGGGCGCCCATGCCCTGTCATCCGCCCAGGCAATGTCATCCAAAGAGAAAATCTTGCCGTGGTCTGTCCAATTCACCATGTCCTTTGTAGAATAACATCTCCAGTCAATCATCGTATAAAAATCATTAATCAGCTCATCCTCATCATGAGTCACATAAAGATACAAGGTATCCCCGTACACCATGGGCGCGGGGTCCGCGGTATACATATTCTTAATAATCGGATTGGTGCAAAAATTTTTGTTTTCCACAAGAATTCTCCTTTTCTTTTATTAATCACAACAACGAAAATCATCCGTAGACAGCGTCACGCAGTGGCTTATCCCAATAAATGACACCGCCCAATTCTTCTGCCAGCGCGCTTGCCACATCCTTTACCTGCTCCAGCATTTGTTCATCACGTTTCTTGGAGCGTCTGCCGCTTTCATTCAAAATCACCTTACTTGCATACGCATCATAGGAGATGGCATAATCTTCCTCATCCCTGTGCGGGAAGAAAGAAATGCCGACCTCATACATAATATTGCCACTATCGGATGTGGCTGTCAGCGTAACAAGTACGCCCTTTCTCTCCACACCGTTATACACACACTCTCCGCTGAAATACTGCTTATAAACATCAATTACTTTCATGTTTTTTCTTCCTTCTACTGCTTCGTTATCACAATTCCTATCGTCAAATAAAACATCGTAAACATAATAACGGAGAGAACCACCCAGTTCTTCCACCCCTGCATTTTATGTCTGTCATAAATCCCGATTTTTCGGTATAAATAGTTGAAGCCTTCCTTCATACTCCCAAGAAGAATTCCGGACACCACGCCGGCCACTAACAACACAAAATTCTGACAGATGGCAAACAGCATAATATCAATAAATACGCCCACCCAGGTTACAACGGACCTGGTTTTCCCTTCCGTCATACCGAAAACACATGACCATATGAGTGCCGTTCCGATTCCGAATAATAAAATAATGTCTGTTTCTTTCATGCTTCGTTCCTCAAAACAATTACACTTCTGTTTCTCTCAAAACGCCCTTTAAATAGGCAACGGACTTTTCAGCTACCGCTTCATAATCATATTGGTATACGTCCAAAGAAGCGTTTCCGTCAAAACCGACCTCTTTCAATTTCATAAGATAGGCTTTCAAGTCCATATCACCTTCCCACGGAACCAAATGATTATGAATCCCTTTTGCCATATTTTCCAAATGTGCATGTACTATCATGCCGCGGCAGCTTTCCAGTGCCGCCATGGGCTCCTCATCCTGCAAAAATACATGCCCGATATCGGCATTTACTTTTAACATGGGTGAGTTAATTTCTGCAAAAGCTTTTAACATTTTTTCCGTATTATCAGCCACAAATCCGGGTTCAAACTCCATTGCCAGATATACATTCTGCTTTTCTGCCTCCGCGCAAATCAGCTTGGTATCTTCAATAAATTTCTTCCACTGCTCCTCAAAAGAAAGTTCCTCTTTCCGGATGGCTCCGTTAATAATCATCTGCTTCGCACCAAGCTTGGCCGCAACGCCCACCGCCTTGATGATGGCCTGTAGTTTTTCTTGGCTTTCGGTATAGTCCATATGCGCACCTACCGAATAGGCCTTAACTTTGTTCTCCTCCATACAGACTTTCATACGCTCCGGAAAATCTTCCTCAAAAAAAGCTTCCCGAATCTCAAACGCTCTGTTATAAATACCAATTTCCACACCGTCAAATCCTTTTGCCATAATGCGACGGACTGCGTCCTCATAAGAATCAGTCGGTATCATCTGCGTACGCCCCAAAATATACATATGTTTCCTCCCCTTTATGTATTGCACCCCGTTTTTATTAAACTTAAAAATGTAACATTTTTTCCTTCAAAGAAATATACTCCTCTCTGGTAATTACTTCATCCCGATAAGTATAAACTGTATCCGGTCCATCCGGCATATCCGGTGTTTCCCAAAATTCCTGACTTAACCGGAATGTATCCTGTACCTTTCCTGAAGCATCATATTTTTTGAATTCATACAGGAATCTTCCCGTATGAATCGTATCACTATGAACAATCCAGGTCTGTCCGTCAAAAGTTGTATAAGACAGAAATTCTGTCGTTGCTCTTCCTTCATCCAATACATATATCATATTTTCCCTGGCATCAAGATAGATTCCTCCATATGGTCCCTCCAGAATTAATTCTGATTCCCCATCATTATCTAAATCTATTTTTTCACCAACAGAATAGCTAAAATAATCCTCCTCATCCGTAACCAGATCTGAAATATAGAAAGAGGGGGCTTCCGAATCAGGATAAAATGCCGGAATATTTCCAGCCACAAATTCTTCCAGTAATTCTTCTGCACTTAATTCCATATTCTCAGATAATTGAGAAGCATTTCCGGACAAATCCTCCATTGATGATTTCGACATAAGCGGAATATCTAATATTTGGAATGCAACAAAAAATATAGCTACAGATAAGAAAATGAACAATATTTTCTTTATTACAATATATTTTCCGTTCATAAAATCCCCTTTCCGTTTTTGAATGCCAACTCACTGTTTCGATTGTCCAGCTGCCAGTTTAACACCATCACCATTGTCCAAATTTAACTGCATCCATTTCACCATTTTTTCATAAACATAAATGCTTTGAGCTCTAATCTCCTATAGATACAAGCCGTGTTACATATCCGTTTTCATCAAAATAAACATTGTTATAAACCATGGAATATTTACTGTTGAGGTTTTCTTTGGTCGCTTCTTCTATTTTAGAGTCAAATGTTGACTCAATCGTAGCATCTTTTCGAACATACAACTTTCCTTCAAAAACAACTTTGTCAACACAATCCGAATTTTCGTCAATCAAAGTTATTGTTGTACCACCTTCACTATCAAAATACCTGAAATAAGTCGGATAGTACGGCTCATTCTCATTGACCTCAAGTTGATAAAGACCATCATCCCTACGTTCGAGAGTCCTCTGTTCACCGGTTAATTCATTAACAACCACTGTTATCTGTTCTCCAATGGCCAGATTTGCCGGAACTTCTATCGGCTGTGTATAAACCGCATCTACCACATAGAATTCATCATATTCTACTACTGTCTGTGGTACAATATTAAATCTCAAAACGGAATATCCGTCTACATAACCGTAACTGTCAATTGTTTCTTTTGAAAGTGCAGGTTTAGAAATATCCTGCTTCAATTCAACAAATTCTCCATTCCAAAAATGATATTGAAAAGTTTCATCCTTATAGAAACCATCAATACATTTTTGTTCCTCATTCAGCGAGTAATTCGGAATTTGTTCCAAAGATTTGACATAAACATAATCATTTTCTTCAAAAACATAAGCACATGAAACGCAAGTACCTGCCGTTCCCTGATGTCCAAGCGAAATAACAATATCTTTCTGTCCGTCAAAAGTTATGTCCTCATATCTGACTGCAAAATCACATGCATCATAAACATACCGGTCTGCATCCATCGTATCATGCTTGGAAGGATATGTTACTTTAATACATTTTACAGTTTCATTCTTTACAAATATGTAATCTGTCAAATGTTTATACTCGCCCTCAACTTCAGTGGTACGTTCCACGGCTACCCTATAACAAACTTTCTCTTCAATCCATTCCGATTTTTCTATCACCTCATCGCATGAAAGATTTAGCATGCTTTTTACCAAAGCTCTAAATTCATCTTCTTCAATATCTGACTCTAATGTCTGTTCATCACTTATCTCCGAAGACAAATCTTCTGTTGCAACTACCTCTTCTACAATCTGCTCCTCGTTCTCACATGCGATAAATAACACTGTAAAAACCAAAAAAATAAGAACAGTTAATATTTTTTTCTTTATCATTGTTTCCCTTTCTACTGTTTGGACAATAAGCATACCGTCTCCACATGCCATGAGTGCACAATAAAGATGCACATCCCATGACTTATTCGTCAAGTTTGGGTTCTAAAATGATGCAACAGTCCCCTGCCGGACCTGCAAAAATCAGCATGCTGCATCTCTTTGCACCTGCCATAGAAAAAGATTAGATTTGTTTTTGAGATATAAGCCGGACTGGCTTATGGGTGATTTGTGTTCTGCTCTTTCTCTATGATCCGCTTATCCCGTTGATAACTTCTAGGATATTGTACCATAGATTGTTTGTTTCGGAAATTACTTTCCTCTAAAAATGGGTAGAAGAAAACCTCCAAATCTTTTAGGACTTGGAGGCTTGATTTCAGTCATTCTATATTTTATTGTTTTCTGTATCTGGTTATTTTTCGCCAGTTTTCTGGAAAACCCATTTTCTCATATAACTCTTGTTCTGTAATACTATCATGCTTCTTAAGGTACTTATCAATTAGTGCTTTAAGTTCTTTTATAAATTCCTTGTACCAACTATCACTCAGCATATATCTTAAAGCAATCACAACCGAGAACAAATCATTTTTTCCATTCACATATTGTGTGCCTTTTTGAGCGATCTTTAATTTCATATGTAACGGTAAATCTGGAATACTGTCGGTAGTTCTATAAGTAAATAATCGTTCACCATGGGCACAGACATTTCTGAATTTAACCATTACAGCCAAAATGGATATCATTTGACGTTCATTGATGCACGGATAATTCCTGCTGACTTTAATCTGTATATCCTGCGGAAGCAGCATATACATTTTTGAGATATTTCCAAATGTCAATGCATTTGTCAGTACCCATAACGGAACATTTCCATATTTTCTCTGTGCATGATTTATGTAATGATAATCTGTCGGCTTTGTAACATACCCCTCTAATATATTTATTAAACGGTCAATATCTCTTTGATTTTTCTTACCTACATAATTGTAATTTGCAGTATCAAGATATTCCTTTTGATTCTCGCCATTCTTCTCTGTAAAATAGTAAGAGACTTGTGACTTTATTTCATTTTCTACTTTAATAAGATATCTCAAAAGCAACTGCCTTAAAGATTCATCAAAATAATATAACTCTACAATATCCTCAAATCTCGCTCCATCCTTGTACTTCTTGGTTGTTGGATTTTTAAAGATATCCTTATATCCTCCAATTAATGAATAGTAGCTTGTCTGCTTTAAAATCTCCCTGGCATATGTATCATCATCAATTTGCAGATTTTTCTCATTCTTCAATTTGTCTATTTGCTGATCATAACTCAAAAAAATCTTTGGCATCTACAATGTCTCCTTAAAGTAAAAAAGAGGAGACCCCGCAGGTTCTCCCCCGGTCGCAGGCCTCACAGGTTTCTGCAACGCGATCACTGTCTTAATCTTACTTGACTATAAACTTCATGTCAAGCAATTTTTACAGCTACTATAGTATATGCTATGACTTGCTATTTAATAATTATAACTACATTAATTACAAATTAAATGAGCTAAAATTTCAAAATCAAACAACTGCACACACATTACTTTATCTAAGTATCACTCTTCAATATATTTTACCCATAAATACAACCGCACTCGGGAATTTCTTCCTCCCGGTAGCTAATCGGTTTTTTCTTCTTTTCAAGATAAGTGGCAACCTCTACATGCACGGTATGTCCGAACTGGTCCACGCCCCGCACCTTCTTAAGCTCATAGCCGCCGTCGCTTAAAATCTTCAAATCTCTCGCCAAAGTAGCGCTGTCGCAGCTTACATAAACAATCCTTTTAGGCTGCATTTTCAGCATAGTCGCAAGGCAGGCCTCATCACAGCCCTTCCGGGGCGGATCTACCACAATTACATCCGCAAAAATGCCTTCCTTTTCATATTTTTCAGGAAGCACTTCCTCTGCCTTTCCTACGAAAAATTCTGCGTTAGTGATACCGTTATTTTCAGCGTTTTTCTTGGCGTCCCCGATGGCCTGGGGTACGATTTCCACGCCGTAAACCTGCTTCGCATCCCCAGCCAAAAACAGGGATATGGTTCCGATTCCGCAGTAAAGATCCCACACTGTTTCCTTGCCGGTAAGTCCTGCGTAGGCAAGTGCTAAACTGTACAATTTTTCGGTTTGCACGGGATTCACCTGATAAAAGGACAAAGGGGAAATGGAAAAAGTAATCCCCTTCTCCGTCAGGGCAAAACCGTTTACGGTATCCCGCACATGGATGGTGTCTCTAATCCGGTCTTCTCCCCAAATGGTGTGTACTTCCTTGCCCATGATGACATTGGTATTTTCCGCATTGATGCTGACGGAAATACTGGTCATGCCGGGAAGTAGCTGCAGGGCCTCCACTAACTTGTCCTGCGCCGGCAAATACATTCCTTTCCGACCGGCATTAAAATCAGCCGCATTTTTCTTCCCTTTATCATTCACCACCAGGCAAACCATCAGCTCGCCGCTGGTAAAGCCCTTGCGGATCAGCACGTGACGCACCAAGCCTTTTCCGGTGGTTTCATCGTAGGCACTTACTTTATTTTTCTTCATATAATCCAGGATGATTTCCAGGATTTCTTTATTTTCTTCCACGCCCAAGTAGCAGTCCGTATTGGCGATAATGGAATGGGTCCTTCCCGCATAAAAGCCGGCAATGGGGTTTCCTTCCTTGTCCGTTCCGATGGGATACTGGGCCTTGTTCCGGTAACGGAAGGGCTCCTCCATTCCCACGATAGGCTCCATCACCTTATCCACGAATTCCGGCGCAAAACCGCCGATACGGATTAAATTATTCCTGATTTTCGCTTCTTTGAACTGCAGCTGTTTTTCATAGCTCATGGCCTGAATCTGACAGCCGCCGCACTGCTTATGAAGAGCACATTTGGGCTCAATGCGAAAAGGAGAAGGTGTAATCACCTTCTCTAAACGCGCATAAGCATAATGCTTTTTACTTTTCATAATCTTGGCTTCTACCACATCGCCGATAACGGCATCTTTGATAAAAAGGGTGAAACCGTCTACCTTACCGATGCCCTCGCCGTCGTGACCGATATCTTCGATAGTCACGATTACATAGTCATTTTTTTGAAATTCCATGTGTATACTCTCTCTTGCGCCCGCCGCGAATTCCGCCGTGGGTCGTCTTCATGCTTTCATTTCAACCACTTACTCCACCTTCGTGCTTCTGACATTGGAATCAAACAAACGGTTAAATCCAAGCCAGCCTGCTTCCGAAGTGTTTTCCATCAGTTCCGTAAAGGTCTGCATCTTCGCATCCGTATTATCCGCAAAATTCAGTGCCACAGCCTCCATGATGGCGGGTTTCTTGGGAGAACCGAACTCATACTCTCCGTGGTGCGCCAGGATACAATGCTTTAACTCACTTGCCAAAATGCCGGGGAATCCGGGAATCTGGCGGATTTTCTCACCTACCATCTCAACGCCCATTACGATATGGCCAAGAAACTGTCCGTCGTCGGTGTAGTCATTTTCCGGGAAAAAAGATAATTCCTTAATCTTTCCCATATCATGACAAATCGCCGCACTAATCAGTAAATCCTTATTCAGGCGGGGATAAGCCTTACAATAAAACAGACAAAGTCTGGTGACACAAAGGGTGTGCTGCAAAAGACCTCCCACGAAACCGTGGTGTACTGTCTTCGCTGCGGAAGACTTCTTAAACGCTTTGATAAAGTCCTCATCTTCTACAAAAAACGCCTGAAGAAGCTGTTTCAAATAAGTATTTTCAATCTTGCCGATATAGCCAAGCAGCTCACTGTACATCTCTTCAATATCATATTTACTTACAGGCAGATAATCTGCAGGATTATATTCCCCCTCCTGGCACTTGCGGATTCTCTTTACATTCACCTGCAAAGCACCCTGGAAGCTGGTAATATCTCCAAACACATCAATATAATCCAAGGCATCAAACTCTGCAATTCCGGCACTGTTTGGATCCCAGATCTTGGCATCGATAGTACCTGTTTTATCCTGTAATATTACGTTGTCATAAGGTTTTCCGTTTTTGGTAACGGCAGAGGATTTAAACTTACAAAGATAAACATCCGAAATTCTGTCGCCTTCTTTATAGTCTTTAATATATTTCATGTTACTACCGGACGGCAGCTGCCGTCTTCCTTTCTTAGTCTGCTTTTTGTCTTAAGGTTATCTGTAATTCCATCTCGATATAGCCTTCCGGCCCCTGCCTGCAAAGAACAATATCTGTCGTTTCTTCCGGATTTTTATCAATGAGATAACTGATTAATTCCGTATAAGTATTGACCTCATAACCATCCATGTTGATGATGACGTCACCGCTTTGGATTCCTGCTTCCATAGCAGGTGAATCCATCTCTATTTCCATAATATATGCACCGTAAGGAACGCCTAATTCCTGATGGGCATCCACTGTCACATCCGCTCCGTAAATTCCGAAGTAGGGAATTTCACTGTCATTGGACAAATTCTGTGCCACCTTTTTAAGCTCGGTAATTCCGATGGCACAAATCAGGTTCTTGGCATCCTCACTATGACCCAGCGAATCTATCATACCAATCATCTGACCCTTCATATTCACCAAAATACCGGTTGCACTCTGACTGCCGTAAATATCCGTGGTAATCAGCTTATACACGGAGTCGGGAAGATGAATGACGCTTCCGGCAGAGGTGATAAAACCGTAGCAAAGCGAGCCGGGCACACCCATAGGCTGGCCGATGGCAATGATGGGGGTTCCCACAAGTGACCTTCCGGCAGAGCTTCCCATCTCCACAATGGCAATTTTGTCCATGGTTTCTCTGGGAATCACAGCCTTTCTGACAGAAAGAACCGCCAGATTAATATTGTTATCCTTTTTCTTAATGGTGGCCGTACATTGCTTGCCGTCAATAAAATTAACCTTCAGGGTTTCCGCATCTTCAATGGCTTCTACATTCGCCAAAATCAAAAGCTCCACTCCATTATCGGCAATAATCACTCCGGAAATTTTTCCTTCATACTCGTAGGCATTGTTAAACCAATCAATTTCCGAATTCACACCGACTACCGTAACCATGGATTTCTCCACTTCCGCGGCCATTTCGGAAAGTCCCTTATAAAGAGAGTTGTAATCCTCAATGCCAAACTTTACCTCTGAAAGCACCTGGGCAATCTGTTCGTCCACCAGGGCAGGCGCACCGGAAGGCTCCGGCTGCATCTGGGAATCATCCACAAACATATCCTCCGGCAGGATTTCATCCTCCTGCTCTTCTACAAAAATAACCGTATCCGGCTCTTCCTCCGGGTACAGACGCTTACTGATAATCGGCTCTAACAAAAGAAACGTAAAGCATGCAACCAGACCAAAAATCACTGCCATTAATGCTGTAATTAAGGTTCTCCTAAGGAGCTTGCGCCTGTTTAGGGGTCTTCGTTTAATTGTCTCCTTCATAAATCCTGAATCAGGATTTTTCATTTCTTCCATAGACTAATCCCTTTCTTGGTCTTTTACGCTTCTTCCTTTTTCTTGAAGGCAAAAAATCTCTGCCCGAAATAATTCAAAATCACAAACAGTCCCATGCCGCATACCATGGCAATATTGTCCTGCCAGTTCTGAGGCAGGTCGGAGAGCAACCACAAAATAAGTCTCTTGGCACCGCCATAGGCAATCAGGTAGCATATCGTGATATTGATAATAAACTTCACTACGATCTTGAGTGACTTTTCTTTGTTTTGGAAAGTAAAATGCTTATTCAGGAAGTAACTGCAAATGCTGCCTATGATATAATTGGCCGCAGAGGAAATCCAATACGATAAATGGAATACATTGTAAGCGATAAACATCACTGCCGTTCCCACCAATGTATTAATCACACCTACGATTACGAATTTGATAAAGGTGATATCTATTTTTTCCTTCCATCTCCCTAACACTACTATTTCCTCATTTCATACATTTCTTTTCTCTTAAATTATAACATACTTTTTTTCTTATGAAAAATCAATTCCTTTTATCGCTCAAACCTACAAGATAATCCAATGTAACGCCATAGTATTTTGCAAGAATAATTGCGTAGGATAAAGGTAATTCTCTTATTCCCTTTTCATATCTGCGATATACTTCTCTTTTACAATTAAGAATATTTGCAATATCCTGTTGCGTTAAATCGTTATCAATCCTTAAATCTTCAACCCTTTGCCAATGCATAATATCACTATCCTTTCATTGACAATGTTACCATTCGGTGGCATAATAACCTTGTAAATGCTACCATATGGTGGCATTAGCAAAAGAAGTAATTTTATGCAATTTATTAGATTAATATTATGGGAGGTACTTATGGATTCTTTATTTGGAATTGTATGGATTATATGGACGATTGCATTATTGATACTATATCACAAATGTTTTGAAGTATATTATTTTAGCCTTGGTAATGGCCTTGTAAAAGAATTAGTAGCGGCAGCTTTTCTTGGCATAATAATGACAGGACTTACTTTTTATTTATGGTGGTTAACCGCCATCATTATCATTATCATAGGTTTATTATTTATGGGCAAAACCAATAGTAAAGCTCCTTTAGTTATTGCTATCATATTAGCTATAGTAATTTCTATTATGGGAATTAATGTAAAGAATGATTCATCATCTTCAGAACCTTCTGCTACAAACATATCTCAAACTGAATAATATTAAATGATATAACAATTAAATATATTACTTAAAATAAATTGTATTTATTATTTCTTACCAACAAAAAAAGAGAATCCCAAGGATTCTCTTTTTCATCGGGGTGACAGGATTTGAACCTGCGACCTCTACGTCCCGAACGTAGCGCTCTACCAAACTGAGCCACACCCCGTACTCTTACGACAATGTACATCATACAATTTTTATGTAAAAATGTCAATAACAGCATTTCGTTTTTCCATTATTTCTATCCCAAGGACCCGTAAACCTTAATCCCTTAATGCCAGGCATTTCCGGATATAATCCTCTAACATATCTGCGGTAGCCTCTTCACCAAGCTTACTGCTGTTAATGGAAATATCATAATTACGGGAATCGCCCCATTTACCGTTACAATAATAATTGTGGTAGTTCTTACGCTTTTTGTCCTGACGGAGAATATAGGTTTCCGCTTCCGCCAAAGGCAGGTGATACAATCTTTGAACACGCTCTACCTTGTGGTCCCAGTCACCTAAAATAAAAATAGATATCAGCGCAGGGTACGCTTTTAACATCGTCTCCGCACAACGTCCCACTACCACGAAGGAATCTCCTTTCGCAGCCTTTTTTTGCAAATAGTCAAACTGCATATTGGCAATATTTTCTTCCATGGAATTGGAAAAGCCCTTCACTTTTCTGGAAAAAAGGATATTTCTGGGTACCTCATCATATTTTTCAAAATGATAACCGTCAACATTTTTTTCGGAAGCAATTTCATCCAAAAGGTTACTGTCATAAAGCTTTAAGCCAAAGCGCTCAGCCAGCATTTCAGCAATTTCATGTCCTCCCGAGCCAAATTCACGTCCTATGGAAATAATCAACTGTTTACCCATATTTTTCCTCCTTTTCCATTCCACAAAAAACCGGTTTACTGCTTATAAATATCTTACAAAAATGAATACCATGGAGAACAGCACCACGATTACGGTAATCGGTGCAAGCTCCTTACAATATTTGCCCCAACCGATGGGATAGCCTTCCTTCGCTGCTACTGCGGTACCTACTACGTTTGCGGATGCACCGATGGGTGTTGCACTTCCACCGATATCCGTACCCATGGAAAGCGCCCATGCCAGAGTCGTTAAATCTACTCCCTGTGTTGCCGCCAGACTTTTGATAACAGGAATCATAGTCGCCGCAAAAGGAATATTGTCTACAAATGCACTGGCCACTGCTGAGCCCCAGATAATAATGGCAATCATCAGCTTCACATTACCACCGCTGATTTTTCCGATGAAGCCGGCAATTACTTCCAATACACCGGTCTCCTCCAGACCGCCTACTACGATAAATAATCCTATGAAAAACAGCAGGGTTTTATAATCAACTTTTTTCAGTAATTCCAAAGCATCCTTGCCTGCTGCCAAAAGAGTAACCACCGCTACTGCCACCCCAATGGTGGCAACAGTCAGACCGGTTTGTGCATGGGTAACCAAAAGCACCACCGCACAAAGGAAAATCACGCAGCTGAGTACGAAACCTTTCTGATCCTTGATGGCTTCCTTGGGGTCAGGAAATGCTGTCGTATCCTTAACTCTATTATGACATAAATCCTTCCGGAAAACTATATAAAAATACATAATTGTTATCACTAACGCAAACGCTACGATTACACCGGTATTACTGATAAAGTCTGCAAAAGAATAACCTAATGAGGTTCCGATAATAATATTCGGAGGGTCACCGCACATGGTTGCCGCACCGCCTAAGTTGGCACAAAAGATCTCTGCCAGAATCATCGGTACCGGATTGAATTTTAACAGCTGGGCAAGCTCCACCGTTACCGCCGCCAGGAATAAAATAACGGTAATACTGTCGATAAACATGGACAAAACACTGGACATAATCATAAAGGTAATGAAAATCGGCAGGGTTTTATACTGTACCAGTTTGGCAATCCGCATACAAAGCCAGCGGAAAAATCCCACGTGGCCCATGCCTTCTACCATAACCATCATTCCCGCGATAAACAAAATGGTAGCCCAGTTGATGCCGCTGGCATTCTCTGCCGCTTCACCACTGTGGTACCAGAACCCGGCCGTAAAAATCTCCTGAAAATTCAATGTATGTAACATGGCATCCGGGCTGTGCATCCCAATGCCGAACACCAAAATCAGTGTAAGAAGTCCTGCTGCCATGGTAATAATATGTCTCTCAAATACCTCTGTAATAATCAGCAGAAACATCAAAACGAAAATAACAATTGCCAATATTTGTGCCATAATCCTATCCTCCTAAAATTCATCGTACCTTCCAATGAATTAAAAAATGGCACGCTGCGCTTTAGCAGAGTGCCATTTGAACACCAATTTTTGATTATAGAACGATAAATAATATTTTTCAAGAAAGAAATGTTTTCTTAACAAGATTTTAATTTCTATTAATATTTCTTGATGTTTCTTTAACTAATTGCTTGATTTATCTTCTCTTTTAACTCATTTTTGGATACCACGCCTACAGAAGTAGCCACCGCTTCCCCATTCTTAAAAATGATAATGGTAGGTACGCTCATCACGCGGAATTTTTGTGCCAGTGTAATGTCATCATCAATATTACATTTTCCTACTTTACAAATTCCGTCAAATTCCTCTGCCAGCTGTCCGATAATGGGGGCAAGCATTTTACAGGGACCGCACCAGTCTGCGTAAAAGTCAACCAGAACGGGCACTTCACTCTTTAATACTTCCTCTTCAAAGTTTGCCTGTGTAATTTTAATTTCCATGTTTAATCTCCTTTCTATCGATAAATAATGTATTTACATATAGAATTCCCCATGGAGGAGAATTTTACTTCATATTCCGTCATCACGTTTCCCTGCATCATTTCTTCATCCTTGTGCAGGTCAAAGGTTACCTGTTTCGCCTTCCAGCCCGCAGGCTCTAATTCCTCCAGCGCAAAATCAAACAATCCTCTGTTGTCGGTTTTAAATTCCAAAACACCGTCTTTTTTCAAAAACTGATTGTATCTGGCTAAATACTCTTTGGAAGGAAGGCGTCTCTTGGCATGTCTGTCCTTGGGCCAGGGATCGGAAAAATTCAGATAAATCCTGTCTACTTCATCCTCTGCAAAAACCTCTGCAATATTTTCCGCATCCATCCGGATAAATAAAAGGTTATCAAGAGGCTCCGCCTCCATCTTCTGCAGGGCACGTAAAAGCACGCTGGAATATTTCTCTATACCGATATAATTAATTTCCGGATGGAGTCTTGCCATTTCGTGGATAAACTTACCCTTTCCCATACCGATTTCTATATGAATGGGTTTGTCATTCCCGAAAATTTCTCTCCAGCTTCCTTTCACCTTCTCCGGCTCATGAATGACCAAATCACTGTCTGCAATTGCTTCCCGGGAACCGGGTACATTTTTTAATCTCATAATAGGTTCCTCTCTTGTCCTTAAGTCCTTGAAAAGATTATACCAATATTTCCTGTAATATCCATTAATTTTTTCTAAAATTTATTTAGTTTTTTTCAAAAATAGTGTATCCTATTCCTACAAAGAATGTTTTTAGCAAATTGGGATGAAAACAGGGAGTACCCATGAACAAACGAATACGCAGACGGATATTCTTTGCAATATCCGCTTTTCTTTATCTTACAATTTCACAACATACGGCCCTTACCGTATTGGCGGCGCCGGATTACGCGGCTGAAGCCGAAGAAAGAAAACAGCTTCCCGTGCAGTCCAACCAAATCGTCAACTGGCCGGACGGCCCCAAGGTTTCCGCACAGTCGGCAGTCCTTCTGGAAGCAGAAACCGGCACGATTCTTTATGCCAAAAATATCCACGAGCGGGCTTACCCGGCAAGTACCACGAAACTGATGACCTGTCTCATTGCCGCTGAGAATGCAGGCACCAAGGAAACTGTCCGTTTTTCCCATGATGCTGTCTTTGGTATTGAACGGGACAGCTCCAATATCGGTATTGACGCAGGAGAAGCCATGCCATTGGAAGAATGCCTTTACGGTATTATGGTTGCATCCGCCAATGAGGTAGCCAATGCAGTGGCTGAGCATGTGGGAGGCAGCATGGATGCCTTTGCTGAAATGATGAACCAAAAGGCCGCCGAGCTTGGCTGTGAAAATACCCACTTCGTCAATGCCCACGGGTTGTATGATGACAATCACTACACCACCGCTTATGACCTTGCTTTAATCGGACGGGCTTTTTTTGAAAATGAATTGCTTTCCAAGGTAGGAAATACCGCTTCTTATCATTTTAAAGCAACGCCTACCCAGCCGGACGATTTCATTGCCAGAAACAAGCACAAGCTGATTACCGGCGAAATTGCCTGCGAAGGAATCCGCGGCGGTAAGACCGGCTACACCGACGAAGCCCGCCAGACCCTGGTTACCTGTGCGGAACGAAATGGTATGAAACTGATTTGCGTGGTAATGAAGGAAGAATCTCCGGACCAGTTTAATGATACCGTGAAATTAATGGATTACGGCTTTGCCAATTTCGCGGTAACCAACATCTATGAAAACGAAGAACATTATCAGGTACAGGATACCCATTCCTTCCATACGGCCTACGATATTTTCGGAAATAGTGAAGGAACCTTTTCCTTAAACAAAAACAGTTTTGTCATTCTCCCCAAAACCCTGCATTTTACGGATCTGTCTTCTGAAATTACTTACGAAGGCGTAAGCGGGGATGAGGTGGCAAGAATTGATTATTCCTATCTTAACAATTACCTGGGAAGTGCCACTATTCATCTTCTTCCGGAAGCGGTAGCAGATTCCGCTAAGGATACCGCAACTTTTACGAAGATGCCCATAGGGGAATTCGTGACCACCGCTGACGGCAAACAGATTATTTTTATCAATGTCATCCGGGTAATTTTGTTCACCTTGCTGGCAGGAACGGTACTTATCGTACTTTTCTTAATCCGTGACCTTGTAACCAACTATACGATTTTGGACAGTGCCCATGGCAAGTCCCGCAAAAAAAGACCCCGCAGACGTAAAAGAAACCGGGATAAAGGCCCTGTGTTTCCTTCTTCCCGGTTTAATGATTTTGGTCTTTAAGCTTACTTGCTTTTTTCTTGAGTTTACGATGCTCTTTGGCTTCTTCTCGTTTTTTCTGAAGCTTAAGGGCATCTTCTTCTGAGATGAATTTTGAGGTTTTTACCACATATATTTTTTCGTTCTCGGATTTGCGGATTCTGATTTTGGACTTCATAAATCCGTGAACGGGACATGTGGATACACAATAATAATGCTTTCCGTTGGGCGTAAACCAGCGGACTTTTTTACGTATATTTTTGTGACAAAGGTAGCACCTGGTGCTGATAACCTCTTTATCCTCCATGGCTTCATGCTTATCCTCAAATTCCCTGGAAATATATTTCATATAATCATGGAATTTAATATGGATTTCCTCTTCCTTGGATCGGGGCAGTACAAAAGTATCCACGGAATAATTATCCAAAACGTCCCCTTCCAGCCGCTCTAAAATCTTCGCTGTATAATAGGCATCGCTAAAGGCCCTGTGGAAAGGAATGTCCTTTTCTATTTCCAAAAAGTCAATGGCATATTCTAAGCTTCTCCTGGTCTTTTTGTCCTCGTAAGCAATACTGAACAGCTTCTGGATATCCAAAAAACGGATCGGCACATCACTTAAGGGCAAAAGCTCGTGAAAACGGATATTTCTCTGCAGTTCAAATAAATCCAAAGGTCCCCAGGTACAAAAAACAAAATCCGTACCGCACCAGCTGCGGAATTCCTCCATTACCTCCGGGAAGGGTCTTCCCTTTAACAAATCCTGCATGTGAAGGTGGATAATCTTGCTGGTAATCTTGTGCATGTGGAGGTAAACGGCAGGCTTTACTAACTGGTTAAACTCCCCAACCATTACCTTTTCATGATTTAATTTTATGGCACCGATATCTATAATTTCAAATGGAATTTCTTTCACCTCCGGTTCTTCGCCGGTGTTACTCTGATTCCATTCCAAATCCAGTACAATGTAATTCATTTTTCTCTCTTCCCCTCCGGCGAGCCCTGATGGTTCATGTTTCCATTGACATTATACCTTTATTTTACTATTCTGTACATATCAAAGATTTTATCGTATTTAATATTTTGATGAAATATATTTTTAGACTGACGGGGTGTTTTTATGAAGAAACTGATTTCTTGGAACGTAAACGGTTTAAGAGCCTGCGTAGGCAAAGGCTTTGTAGAGTTTTTACAGGCGGAAGACGCGGATATTTTTTGTATACAGGAATCGAAATTACAGGAAGGACAAATTGCGCTGGATTTGCCCGGCTATCACCAGTATTGGAACTATGCCGAGAAAAAGGGCTACTCCGGCACTGCTATTTTTACTAAGGAGGAGCCGGTAAGCGTATCCTACGGAATCGGTATTGAGCAGCATGACCATGAGGGCCGTGTCATCACGTTGGAATTTGAAAAATTTTTCATGGTGACAGTCTATACCCCCAACTCCCAGGATGAATTAAAGCGTCTTGACTACCGTATGGAATGGGAAGATGACTTCCTTGCATACTTAAAGGGCTTAGAAGCAAAGAAACCGGTTATTTTCTGCGGGGACTTAAATGTTGCCCACAAGGAAATCGACTTAAAAAATCCCAAAACCAACCGCAAAAACCCCGGCTTTACCGATGAGGAAAGAGAGAAATTCTCCGCTTTGTTAGATGCCGGATTTATTGATACCTTCCGCCATTTTTATCCTGATTTGGAAGGCGCTTACTCCTGGTGGTCCTACCGCTTCCAGGCCAGGGCCAAGAATACAGGCTGGCGTATTGACTACTTTGTTACCTCCGGCGCCCTGAAGGATTCCTTAAAGGATGCCGTGATTTACAAGGATGTTTTAGGTTCCGACCACTGTCCCGTAGGATTATTTATTGAAATCTAAAAAAATTGCGCATCCGCGCAATCTCTGCGCACGAGCAGAAGACATCAAAATTTCCGAAAAGCAAAAACCGCATGTGAAATATTGAAAAACTCACATGCGGTATCTTTATGCTTTCTTTTAGATAAACCTTAATTCCGGTTAGTTACCTTTATTCTACTTCGTCTTCATTATCGGTTTCTATCAGTCTAAGACCGGCTGTATCCGTTACGGGCAATGAAAATACCACGGATTTCGCCTTGGAATCCATTCCGGCCTTTTCCATAATGGATTTCATAATATCATTCTTCTGCTGTTTCTGTGCTACAATGAAAATCATTTCCTTTTCACTTGCTAAAGAAACGCCCATAAATTTTTCAGCCTGCTCCATGCCGGTTCCTTTGGCATGGATTACGGTTCCGCCATAAGCACCTGCTCCTCTGGCAGCATCCATTACAAGCTCAATATATCCCTGATTCGCAATTACTACGATAAGTTCATGGTCTGTGGCCTTCAATTCTGATTCCTCCTCTTTCACAAACTCCTGACCTGCTGTTAAAAACTGTAAGGTCTTCATTCCTCCGATACTGCTAAGCGGTACGATAAAGGAAATTCCTCCGCCGGGTGCATCGATTTGCAGCTTCTTTTGCAGTCCTTTTTTCACACTCTTCCAGATTTCTTTTTCAAGGACTGTAAAAACAACTGCTTTTTCCGTATCCTCTAACCCCAGATAATCCAGTACATCATCGGAAGCCGTTCCGGAACCCAGTGTTATGAACATAACCTTCAAATCCTCTTCATCAAAGAAATTAGAATATTTTTTACTTAAATTTCTATTGATAATTGTGGTCATTAAATATAATTTACTCACAAGACACCTCTTTCTTTTCAAACAAGTCCCTTATAATTCGATAATTTCCATATCGCCATATACGATAGCAGACGTATCGCCGGCAGCCTCTGTTTTTTCCAAATGCTTCGTCTTTAATTTGAAAATAAGTCCCAGCACCTGAATGGTGATAAGCGGCGTCATGGCTACCATGGCAACCACACCGAATGCATCTGTTACAATATTTCCGCCAACCGCATCACAGGCACCCATGGCAAAGGGTAAAAGGAAGGTAGCCGTCATGGGACCGGAAGCCACACCACCGGAGTCGAATGCAATGGCTGTAAAAATCTTAGGTACGAAAAACGTCAAAACCAATGCAATTGCATATCCCGGAATGATAAACCACATAATGTTAATTCCTGTCAGTACACGGATCATGGCAAGCCCGATGGATACCGCCACACCAACGGATAAACTGGTACCCATTGCTTTCGCAGGAATGGCACCTGAGGTAATCTCCTCTACCTGCTTGGTCAGGACGAATACTGCCGGTTCGGCCTTTACAATGAAATAACCGATTATCATACCGATGGGAACAATAATCCATGCATAGGGAAGTCCCGCAATGACATGGCCCAGATAATTTCCGGCAGGCATAAAACCCACATTTACGCCGGTTAAGAAAAGCACCAGACCGATATATGTATATACTAAACCAATTATAATTTTAATTAACGCCTTTTTATTCAAGTCCCGGGCAACCAGCTGGAACAGGAAAAAGAAAAAAATAATAGGCAGCAGGGAAATCGTCATTTCCTTCATATATTCCGGTAATTCATGGGAAAACAGTGCCCATAATTCCACGGAATTATCGATTTCCGGAATGGATGCGGGAACATATTCCGAGTTTTCCGGACGGAAAATCATTCCCAGAATCAGTACCGCCAGAATCGGTCCGATGGAACATAAGGAAACAAGACCGAAGCTGTCGTCTGCTGCATGTTTATCGCTTCGGATGGCAGAAATACCGATACCCAGTGCCATAATGAAGGGAACCGTCATAGGTCCCGTGGTAACACCGCCGGAATCAAATGCCACCGAAAGAAAATCCTCTGAAACAAAACACGCCAGGACAAAAACAATTAAATAAAATATCACCAGCATATGGGGAAGTGCAATGGAAAACAACATACGGAGTATGGCAATGACCAAAAAACAACCGACTCCGATAGCCACCGCCATAATCAATACCATATTCGGAATGGACGGTACCTGCTCCGCTAATACCTGAAGGTCCGGCTCCGAAATCGTAATCACCATACCCATAATCAGGCTGACGATGATGATTACCGGCAAGTTCCGGCTTTTGGTCATGGTAGTACCGACTCGCTCTCCCATAGGTGTCATGGACAATTCCACACCAATAGAAAAAAGCAGCATACCCACGATAAGTAGCACAGCACCTATCAGAAAAGCCATCAGGATACTGGGCGAAATCGGTGCAATCGAAAAGCATAACAAAAGAACGATTGCAAGAATCGGGAATACTGCCTTTAAAGTTTCACTTAATTTTTCTTTGAATCTTGATCTGTTAAAACGCAAATATATCAAACGCCTTTCTATAAAAAGTAATCAGCTGAAAATCTTTCCTATACTAACAAAATAAAGTATAACATACATATTTTTTGAAATTAAGATTAAAATTTAAATTTAAGGAAAAATATCTTTTCTTAACACTATCTTAATATCGGCTTCCTAATGCGCATCCTTTTGCCCCGTTTTTATCCTGATTTTTTCTTAAATACAGCTCCCATTTATTGAAATAGGGAAATAATTTATTGATTTGCAATAAATTTTTATTGACATTCGGATTTCAGGGTGCTATATTACAATCATAATCATGATTAGCATCGTCTCATTAGAGGCGGATAAGGAGGATACTTATGAAAGATAAACTGACATTGTTTACAAAGGGGTTACTTGACTTTATGTTTTTTGCCGGAATCGCAACTACCCTTCTGGTTCCCTTTATTATACGGTTCTACGGAAAGTACAATACCTACTTTGCAGAAAATGTTTTGGAACTTTCACTCATTTTCATTTTATCGGGAATTTTTGCCGTTCTGATTATTTACGAGCTCCGCAAGATGTTCCGCACAGTTTTGGCGGATGATTGCTTTGTCTCCGAAAATGTGGTAAGCCTCCGCAAAATGGGCACCTACAGCTTCTTTATCGCAGTCATTACCTGCTGCCGCATGTTTCTTTATCTGACACCGGCTGTCCTCGTAGTGATTCTGGTATTTGTCATTGCCGGTCTTTTCAGTAAAGTATTAGCCGGTGTTTTCGAAAAGGCAATCAACTACAAAGAAGAAAATGACCTGACGATTTAACTGTAAGGAGGCACGATTATGGCAATTAAAATAAATCTTGACGTGGAAATGGCCAAGCAAAAAAAGGGACTCACCGAACTTGCGGGCGAAGTGGATATTACCCTTGCAAACCTATCCATTCTCAAAAACAATAAGGCGAAAGCCGTCCGTTTATCCACTTTAGACGCCATCTGTAA
The DNA here is from genome assembly GCA_017561085.1 of Lachnospiraceae bacterium. Lineage (GTDB taxonomy): Bacteria > Bacillota > Clostridia > Lachnospirales > Lachnospiraceae > Suilimivivens. The sequence continues at coordinate 26,331 of JAFZDQ010000100.1, read as the reverse complement.
GGCACTCCACTGCCAGCCGGGAGATATTCTGGAATACGTGGAAGATGCCGATGATACGGAGGGCAGAAACTAATCTTTTCTTTCAAAAGGAGATATCACTATGGAATCTGAAAATAACAAAAAAATACATCCACTGTTTCCGTTTATGGCAGTGGGCAGCTTCGTATACGCTTTTTTCTATGCTTTATGCTTATATCAGAACAAAAACGGGATTACCTTCCCTTTTTTCGTAGGCGGAACCTGCTTCTTTTTCTTTTACTTTTTGAAAAAGTCAGGTCGTACCGCCAAAAAGTTCTCTATCTTTCTGACCATCAGCCTGATGCTGCTGGGGTTTTCCACCTGCATGACGGATGCGTGGACCTTACTGTTTCTGAATAAACTGGGAATCTTTCTTTTGTTCTTTTATCTCATGCTTCATTGCTTTTATGAGGACAAAAAGTGGGACCTGGGAACTTACTTTTTCAATATTTGTGATGTGATTTTGGGAAGTCTTGCGTATCTGATGAAACCTTTCACGGAACTGAGTGCTTATTGCAAAGAACGGCAAGGCTCCAAAGAGAAAATGCCGGGAAACGGAAAATACGTCCTTTACGGTCTTTTGATTTCCGTGCCGATGCTGTTTGTCATCCTTCTTTTACTTGGTAGCGCCGATGCAGTGTTCGGAAACTTATTGGAGAATCTGTTTACCTTCGATATGAACAAAAAATGGGGGAAACATGCCTTTCAAATCACAGGCTTATTTTTGTTCGCCTTTTTTTCCGCTTTTTGCCTGATGTACCGCCTGTCAGAGCGGAATTTTGAAGAAGAAATCTCAGATAAGCGCACAAAGCAACCTGTAATTGCCATTACCTTTACCTCTGTTTTATCCTTTGTTTATGCGGTATTTTGTTTGATTCAGGTTGTTTTCTTATTTGGCGGTATAGGCACGCTGCCGGAGGGTTATACCTACGCTTCCTATGCCAGAGAAGGATTTTTCCAGTTGGTGTTTGTGTGTATGATTAACTTGTCTCTGGTACTGATTTGCAAAAAATACTTTAAAAACCACGCCGTGCTGAACGGGCTTTTGACCTTCGTATGCGGGTGTACCTATATCATGATTTTTTCCAGTGCTTACCGTATGATTCTTTATATCAAAGTGTATCAGCTGACTTTCCTTCGGGTATTTGTACTTTGGGCGCTTTTGGTAATTTTCCTTCTGGTGACGGGCGCACTGATTAAGGTATACCGGAATGATTTTCCCTTGGTAAAAAGCTATGCGGTTACCGTTACGGTTCTGTATCTGCTGTTTTCCTTTGCCCATCCGGATTACTGGATTGCCAAGTACAATTTGGACCATACTTATATTAAGGTTTATAACGAGTCAGCAGATAAAATTACTTATGATTTAGCTGAAACTCAAGACCTCCACTATATAAGCAAATTGTCAAAGGACGCGGCTCCTGTAATCTTTGCAAAAATGACGGATATCAGGAATCATACGGATCCTGATAAATGGTATCCTTCAAAAGAATATATAGAAACCTATTGGTGGTTTACGGATTATCAATATAACATTATTAATGATTATGTTAATTTGGACAAAAACCCTCTTAAATTCAATTTTTCTAAATATCGGGCAATTCAAATTAATAAAGATTATTAGGATACAATCTTTTAAGTTTAATATGGTCGATTTAAACTGTCATCCCAATACAAAAATATAAGGTGGGGCTAAATATGAATTAGTCCCACCTTTATTCTTTACTATTTATGTTTGTTCATTTTCAAATAAATCATCCCTTGTAATATTATTGAGCCACTTGCCGCTGCGATAATGTTTGATTACCCAAGGCCATTTCACAAACTCATCGGTACATAGCAGGAAATACACCCAAAGTACGGGGAGTTTGAATACAAATGCTGCCAAAAATCCCAGCGGAACCGCATAACCCCACATATCAATGGTATCGCAGATAAATCCAAACCGGCTGTCACCACCCGCCCGGAAGATTCCGGCTATCAGTGTTGTATTGACTGCGGCACCCATAATGTAATAGGTGTTAATCAAAAGCATTACTTTCAAATAGTGCATTGCCGTCGCACTTAAAGATGTGGATGCATAAGCCAAAACAAAAGGCATACTTGCAAATACAATTAACCCGCCAATTACGCCGCTTACCACCGTCATCTTAATAACCTTCGTTGCACCTACCTTGGCTTCTGCCAATTTGTTCTCACCAATAATCTTTCCAAGCAAAATACCACCGGCACTGGCTACGCCGAAGCAAAGGATAGTGCCCAGATTACGTGCAACCGATACAAAAGAGTTTGCTGCCACGGCATCCGTACCCATATGGCCGATAATCACAGAATACATTGAGAACGCAAGTCCCCATACGATATCATTTCCAAGGGCCGGCAAGGATAACTTCACGAAATCCTTAAACAGCATTTTGTTTTTAATAAACATATAAGAAAGCTTCAGCTTCACATCTTTGGACCTGACTGATACAATGATACAACCTATCAGTTCCACAACTCTGGAAGCAGATGTTGCAATTGCAACCCCTACAACACCAAGCTTCGGTGCGCCGAAAAGCCCGAAGATAAATACAGCATTTAAGAAAATGTTCAGGAAAAAGGCCACCATATTCAATATAGTACAAATAGCAACTCTTTCCACACTTCGAAGCGCGGAGAAATAAACCTCCACAATTCCCCAACACAGATATGCTACACTGAGAATCCGCAAATAAGACGAGCCCAAAGAAATCAGTTCCGCATCATTGGTAAATACCAGCATCATCTGCTCAGGAATAAAAAGCGCACAGCTGGCAAAAGCCAAAGAAAAGATTACGGAAAACCGCATGGCAATTCCTTCTACCACCGAAATGGCACGCATATCTCCTTTTCCGTAATATTGGGCACAAAGCATGGTAACGCCGGTTCCCAGTCCGTAATAAACCGAGAACAGAATACCCGCATACTGTGACGCAAGGGAGACAGCCGAAATTGACGACTGTCCCACATAATTTAACATCATAACATCCGCTGAGTTTACAGCCGCACTCAAAAGATTCTGGATTACAATGGGAAGCACCAGCTTCCACATCTGGCTGTAAAAGGGATCGTTTTTAATTCTTGAAAAAAATTTTGTCTTCATCTTTACTGTCCGTATATTACTGTCCGTAGTAAGCATTTGCTCCGTGCTTTCTGAAATAATGCTTGTCCTGAAGTTCCTGGGGAGCTGCTGCTACTTTAGGCTGAATGGTTTCGGTACGGTATGCCATCTTAGCAACTTCTTCCAAAACTACCGCATTGTGCACTGCATCCATGGCATCCTTACCCCAGGCAAAAGGACCATGATTCTTACAAAGAACTGCCGGTACTGCCATAGGGTCTTTCTTCAGGCGCTTAAATTCGTTTACGATTAAAAGACCTGTATTGGTTTCATAAGCATCTTCAATTTCTTCTTTGGTCAGACAACGTACACAGGGAACTTCACCGTAGATATAATCTGCATGGGTGGTTCCATAGCAAGGGATGCTTCTGCCTGCCTGCGCCCAGCTGGTTGCATAGGAGGAATGGGTATGTACGATACCGCCGATTTCGGGATAAGCTTTATAAAGCTCCAAATGGGTAGGAGTATCAGAAGAAGGTTTGTATTTACCTTCTACCTTATTTCCGTCAAGATCCATAACCACCATATCATCTGGTGTTAATTTGTCATATTCCACGCCGCTGGGTTTAATGACGAAAAGGCCGCTTTCTGCATCGATTCCGCTGACATTTCCCCAGGTAAAGGTTACAAGACCGTATTTGGGAAGTGCCATATTTGCTTCATATACTTGTTTTTTTAATTCTTCTAACATTTCAGTTCCTTTCCGGTACCGGTTTTACTTTCCGGATCCCTTCCGCATCATTTTATTCAAAGATTTATTTCCACGCGTCAACTGCACCGTGTTCTGCTGCGAAGCATGCTTTATAACTTTCAACAAATGCATCAAAGCCTGCTACATCTGCTGCATCGGGTGCCAAAGTAGTGCCGCTCTGTCCTGCAAATACCTTGTCATTTAAGTATGCGCTTAAGGTTTCGCCTTCTGCCTTGTTTGCCATATAAGCTGCAAGAACCGCCATACCCCAAGGACCGCCTTCACTTGCGGTATCCATAACGGTTACAGAAGTATTAAGGGCTGCTGCCAAAAGCTTCTGTCCAACCACGGGAGTCTTAAAGAGACCGCCGTGACCCATGATGCAATCCACTTTCACGCCTTCTTCTTTAATCAGAATGTCGTTACCGATTTTGATGGTAGCAAGGGAAGATAAAATATGGGTTCTCATAAAGTTTGCCAGATTAAACTTCGCATCAGGCTTACGTACAAACATGGGACGTCCTTCTGCAAAACCGGTTACCGGTTCGCCGGAGAAGTAGTTAAAGGAAACCAGTCCGCCACAGTCTGCATCGCCTTCTAAAGCCTTACGGTAAAGAGTTCCGTACAAATCGTTCATATCAACGCTCATACCAAAGGTATCAGCAAATTCCTTGAATAAGTTCACCCATGCATTTAAATCGGAAGTACAGTTATTGCAATGTACCATTGCTACAGGCTTACCGTCGGGAGTAGTTACCATATCGATTTCTTCATGCACACCGTCTAAATCCTTCTCGGTTACAATCATGGAAAAAATAGAAGTACCTGCGGAAACATTACCGGTTCCTACTGCTACTGCATTGGTAGCTACCATACCGGTTCCTGCGTCACCTTCGGGAGGACAAAGAGGAATGCCTGCCTCTAATTTACCGGATACATCAAGGAGTTTCGCACCTTCTGCGGTAAGGGTACCTGCTGCTTCACCTGCATTTAAGCTCTTAGGTAAAATGTCTGCCAGCTTCCAGGAGAAGCCTTCGCCTGCCATCAGTTCATCGAACTGTGCTATCATCTTCTGATTGTAATCATTGGTCTGTGCATCAATGGGGAACATACCGGAAGCATCACCTACGCCCAGTACCTTTTCGCCGGTTAATTTGTAATGAATATATCCTGCCAAAGTAGTAAAGAATGCTACATCCTTTACATGTTCTTCTTTATTTAAAACTGCCTGATAAAGGTGGGAAATACTCCATCTCTGGGGAATATTAAAGCCTAATTTTTCAGTTAATACAGCACTTGACTGTGCGGTAATGGTATTTCTCCAGGTACGGAAGGGTACCAGTAAGTTGTCCTCTTTGTCAAAAGCCAGATAACCATGCATCATTGCGGAAAAACCGATTGCAGAAAGCTTAGTAATCTCTGTATCATATTTCGCCTTTACATCTGCTAAGAGGCTTGCGTAACAATCCTGTAATCCACCCCAAATATCCTCTAAGGTATAAGTCCAGATACCATCCACCAGACGGTTCTCCCAGTCATGGGTACCCAGTGCCAATGTTTCGTGACCTTCTCCGATTAAAACTGCTTTGATTCTGGTAGAACCAAATTCAATACCTAAGGCAGCCTTGCCTTCTTGAATCAATAATTTTGTATCCATGCTATTCCTCCATATTACTTCTATAGAATTTGTAACCTTATCATAACATATATGGGGTGGGTTATTCTACAGTAATTTCTGTTTTATTCCCAAAAGAAAACAGAAATTACTTACTTTCTTTTATTACCTGTGCAAATTCCTCAACAGGCATTTCGCCTAAATCCTGCCCGTTCTTTTCTCCATCCTTTTCTGCGTCCCTGCATCTGACGGAAACGCTGCGGTTCCTTTCTTCCTTTTCACCCAGGATAATCATATAAGGAACTTTATCCAGCTGAGCTTCACGGATTTTGTAGCCAAGCTTTTCATCACGGAAGTCTACTTCTGCACGGATGCCTTTTTCCCGTAATCCTGCAAGTACTTCTTTTGCATAATCACAATATTTGTCGGATACGGGAAGAATTTTTACCTGAACCGGCGATAACCAAACCGGGAATTTTCCTGCATAATGCTCGATTAAGATTCCGATGAATCGTTCCATAGAGCCGAATACCACCCGGTGAATCATAATAGGTCTGTGGGCTTCCCCGTCAGGCCCGATATATTCGATGTTAAATCTGCGGGGCAACTGGAAATCAAGCTGAATCGTTCCGCATTGCCACGTTCTGCCGATGGAATCCTTTAAGTGGAAATCAAGCTTCGGTCCGTAAAAAGCACCGTCGCCTTCGTTAATCTTATAAGGTACATGGATGGCATCCATAGCTTCCTTAAGGGCATTCGTTGCAAGCTCCCATTCCTCATCGCTGCCGATACTGTTTTCCGGTCTCGTGGATAATTCCACCTCATATTCAAAACCAAACTTGGCATAAACCTTATCAATCAGCTTCGCCACGTTCTGGATTTCCGGAATCACCTGATCTTCCATCATAAAAATATGGGCATCGTCCTGCGTAAGGGCACGGACTCTCATCAGACCATGGAGCGTTCCTGATTTTTCATTTCTGTGTACCAGACCAAGCTCTGCCATTCGAAGGGGCAGTTCCTTGTAGGACTTGGGTTGTAAATTATAAACCAGCATTCCGCCGGGACAGCTCATGGGCTTTACCGCAAACTGTGCACCGTCAATTTCCGTCGTGTACATATTTTCGCGGTAATAATCCCAATGTCCGGACGTCTCCCAAAGACTCTTATCCAACATCACCGGCGTGGAAACCTCCACATAGCCTTCCTTCTGATGAACCTCTCTCCAGTAGTCTATAAGCAGATTTTTCAAAATCAGTCCCTTGGGTAAAAATACCGGGAACCCGGGACCCTGCTCAAAAATCGTAAATAAACCAAGTTCCTTGCCAAGCTTTCTGTGATCTCTTCTCTTGGCCTCTTCTATCATATGAAGATGCTCTTCTAACTGACTTGCTTTAGGGAAAGAAATTCCGTAAATTCTCGTCAGCATTTTATTTTTTTCACTGCCGCGCCAGTAAGCACCGGCCACAGAAAGAAGCTTAACCGCCTTAATGGCACTGACGTTTCCGATATGGGGACCTGCACAAAACTCCGCATATTCACCCTGTTTGTAAAAAGAAATCATTTCATCTTCGGGAAGTTCCCTGATTAATTCTAACTTATAAGGTTCTTCATGCTCCTCCATATAAGCAATGGCATCCTGTCTGCTTACCTCATAAACCTGAAGGGATAAGGAGTCCTTCACGATTTTTTTCATTTCCTTTTCTACTTCCTCTAATTGCTCTTCGGAAAAAGAAAAAGGAAAATCAAAATCATAATAAAATCCGTTAGCAATCGCCGGGCCTATGGCACATTTTACCTCAGGGTACAATCTCTTTACCGCCTGGGCAAGCACATGGGCACTCGTATGCCAAAACGCCTCTTTTCCTTCCTTGCTGTCAAAACCTGCTTCGCTTACTACTCCGTTTCTCTGTAAAACCTTCATTTCTCATGTCTCCTTTCGAATAAAAAAATATTTAGTTTCGAATAACATAAGAAAGCTTGCATAAATGCTCTCGCGAGCTGCGCATAGATAAGAATGTGCTTCGCACATTCTTGCGCTGACGCGTTGTCGCTATGCGACATTTTCCGCTTACGCGTCATGCGCATTCTTACGTTTTTTTAATTCATAGGATTTCCTATGAATTAAAAAAACCCTTAGATTACTATACAGTAATCTAAGGGTGCATTGTGCACGGTTCCACCTTAACTTTTCACTTCAGATTCCAACAAATCTTATCCCTTAACGCGGGCTTACGGTAATACTTAATAACTTTCGTTTTAGGTATTACAGCTCGGGAATGGTTTTCGTAAGCTTTCTTCATAAGTGACTTCCACCAAACTGCCACTCTCTCTGGATGATTCCCGCAAACTACTCTTTCCGTCATTGCTTTTCTCATGTTATTTGAACGTATCATAACACTTGAATCAATAGATGTCAATTCTATTTTTATCCAAACAATTTTTTATAAACCGTCAGCCGCATGGTGATATAACAGGCAAGGCCGCCAATCACATTAGAAATGGGCTCCGCCAGAAATACACCTTTTACGCCAAAACCCGCCATAGGCAAAAGAATCGTAAGCGGTGTTACAATAATTGCTTTCCGAAGCAGGGAAAAGAAAATCGCATGTTTCGCATCGCCCAGCGCCTGAAACGTGGACTGTCCGGAAAACTGAAATGCCATAAACACAAATCCGAAGAAATAAATTTTCAGCATGTCCACACCGATATTCATCATTTGCAAATCATCTGAAAAAAGACCGAACCAAAACCCGGGAACGGCAACTACCAAAATCCAGGCAAGCATCGTATATGCCGATCCCAAAACCGTATTGAAATTGACGCCGGCTTTTGCCCGCTTAAAATCTTTTGCTCCGTAATTAAAACTGATTACCGGCTGACCGCCGTTTACGATTCCGCCGATTGGAAGCACGGTGATTTCCCGCACGGAATTGGCAACTGTCATAATACCTACGTAAATATCGCCGCCGTACATTTGTAACGTCTTATTACAAACCACCTGCACCAGACAATTGGTTGCATTCATGATAAAGTTAGAAGCTCCCAGCGCACAAATGTCCCCCGTAATCTTTTTACTGATTCTGATATTCTGTAATTTCAGCGGCACCACAGCTTTTTTACCTGTTAAAAATCGAAGAACCCAAGTAGCGGATACTGCCTGGCTGATTACCGTTGCCAAAGCCGCACCGGATACACCCATTCCCAAACCAAAAATAAAAACCGGGTCCAGAATAATATTGATGACTGCTCCCATAATGGTAGTAATCATACCAACCCTCGGAAAACCCTGGGCATTAATATATCCGTTTAAACCTGTAGTCAATACGGAAAAAATGGTTCCAAACAGATAAATCCTAAGATAAGCATCTGCATACACATAGGATGCTTCACTGGATCCGAAGGCAAATAAAATGGGCCTTTTGAAAACGAAACTTACTACCGTTAAAGTCACTGCACTTATCAGTAACAGGGCAAAGGAATTTCCCAATATCTTTTCTGCTTTTTCCTGTTCTCCGGCACCTCTTTCCATAGAAAAGAGCGGTACTCCGCCCATTCCGAACAGGGCTGTAAAAGCCATAATCAATGTTACGATAGGAAAGGTAAGTCCCACACCGGTGAGTGCTAACGAACTTCCTCCTTCCATATGTCCTATGTAAATTCTGTCTACCACATTGTAAAGAAGCTGCACCAGCTGGGCGATAGTCAGCGGAATCGCCTGCGCAATAATACACTTCCAAACGGGTCCTTTTGAAAAATCAACTTTTGATGTCTGCATAGCAATAATACCTCTTTTTACAAGTATACTCCTTTTGATTAAAAAAACAATTCTAAAGCAATTGAAAAAGGTGTATCTCCAACAGGAGTTACACCTTTCAAAAAATTACTTATTTCTCATACATCTTTCATGAATCACTGATTCTATGTAAATCTTATACTTCCTCAGTATCATTTACTACTTCTTCTGCAACAGCACCAGCCATAGCAGCCACTACTTCAGACTGTGCATCTTCGGGAAGTCCGGTAAAGTTAATATTTCTGTTAACCTTTGCATCGTAGGTTCCGGCTTTCACGATTTCACCAAGATCAATACCTACGGTTTCTTTCATGGTTTCGAATAACTTGGTCATAACAGCAGGTACATTATCAGCTACGTTATGTACGCCGTTATTTCCGTCACCACCGATGATGGTAATCTTATCAATCTGGGTAAGAGGTTCTGCAATCTTGCCTGCGATTTCAGGAAGTACCTGGATAAGCATTTCAGCCATCGCTGCGTTGTTGTACTTCTGGTAAGCGATTGCTTTCTTTTCCATTGCTTCTGCTTCCGCAACACCCTTTGCTCTGATGGCTTCCGCTTCCGCTTCACCCACCATACGGATACCTTCTGCTTCCTGTTCTTTCGCAAACTTCTGTGCTTCTGCAGTTGCCTTTAATGCTTCTGCTTCTTTTTCACGTTCGAACTTTTCAGCTTCCGCTTTCTTCATTCTTTCATAAAGTTCAGCTTCAGACTGCTGCTGACGTGCAAACTTTTCAGCTTCTGCTTTCTTCTTAACTTCTGCATCTAATGCTTTTTCTTTAACTTCTGCTTCACGCTGTTTTAAGATAACTTCCTTTTCCTGCTTAGCGATACTAGCTTCCTGGGTAGCGATTTCGATGGTCTTACGCTGTTCCTGTTCCTGGATGCTGTAAGCTGCATCAGCTTCCGCACGCTTGGTATCTTCTAATTTCTGCAGTTCTGCCTTCTGAAGGGCAAGTTCGTTGTTCTTCTTCGCGATTTCGCGTTCTGCATTGATTCTTGCATCGTTTGCCTGCTTATCTGCTTCAGCTTTCGCTACTGCGATTTCTTTTTCAGCTTCTGCTTTGGCAATTGCTGCTTTTTTCTTAATCTGGGAAATGTTATCAATACCTAAGTCATCGATAACGCCGTTTCCGTCGGAGAAATTCTGTACGTTAAAGCTGACAATATCAAGACCCATAGCTGCAAGGTCAGGTTCTGCATTTTCCTTAACCAGGTTTGCAAATTTCTGACGGTCGCTAACCATTTCTTCCAGTCTCATACGGCCAACGATTTCTCTCATGTTACCTTCCAAAACTTCCCGTGCAATACCTGCAATATACTGGGTGTTCTGGTTCAAGAAGTTTTCAGCTGCAAGAGATAATTTTTCTTTTTCACTGCTGATTTTAACGTTTACAGCTGCATCAACACGGATGTTGATGTAATCTGCCGTAGGTACGGCATTCTGTGTTTTTACATCAATTGCAATCAGCTTCAAACTCAACTTATCAAGTCTTTCCAAATAAGGAATCTTGACACTTGCTTTACCAATGATTACTTTCTTACGGAGACCGGAAATGATAAATGCTGTATCCGGGGGCGCTTTCTTATAACCCGTAAATACAATGATAAGTAAAACTACTACAACCACACCAATAATTACTGCTAACATCTTTAGTTTCCTTCCCTTTCACTTATGTATTTATTCAATCAGCCTAAGCTGTCTGAATCTCTTCCGGTTCCTTATCTTTCGAATAAAGGAATTTCAAAATAATCGGCGTTGCGATGGAAGAAAAGATAATCAATAAAATTACGGAAGTAAAATATACCGGCTCTAAAAGTCCTACGGAAAGACCTTTTTGGGAAATAATCAGGGCAACCTCGCCTCTGGTCATCATACCCACACCGATTTTCAAAGCATCATGTCCTTTGAATTTACAAAGCCTTGCCATAATGCCGCAACCGATTATTTTTGTTAATAATGCAACTATAACAAATCCTACAGAAAATAACAAGATACTTCCATTAATATTGTCAATATTTGTCTTTAAACCGATACTTGCAAAAAAGACAGGTCCGAATAACATATAAGAATTGATATCAACTTTTCTTTCAATGTAAGTACAATCATCTACGGAACAAAGAATGATACCGGCTACATAAGCGCCTGTAATATCGGCAATTCCGAAATATCTTTCCGCAATATAAGCCATTGCAAAACAGTAAGCAAGTGCCGCAATGGGAATACGTCTGGTATGAGGATATCTTTTATCTACAATTTTAAAAATTTTGTAGGAAATAAAACCGACACCTACCGCCAGTACAAAGAATAAAACCGTATTCATAATTACTGTTCCGGGGTTAGAATCCGGATTTTTAAATCCTATCACAAAAGTAAGAACAATAATACCGATGATATCATCAATAATTGCCGCACTCAAAATGGTAGTACCTATTTTTCCCTTTAGTTTCCCCATTTCTTTTAGCGATTGGACGGTAATACTTACCGAAGTTGCCGTCATAATGGCTCCCATGAAAACTGCTTTATAAAATTCATCCGAACCCCAAGGTGACATTCCGTAATATAACATATAGTAAAGTGCACCGACTGCCAAAGGAATAAATACACCTGCACAAGCAATCAATGTCGCAAGCGGTCCTGTTTTTAACAGTTCCTTTAAGTCTGTTTCAAGACCGGCAGAAAACATTAATAAAATAACACCGATTTCTGCCATCTGCAAAAGAAAATCAGTCTGTTCCACAAATCCGAGAACACTGGGACCGATAATCAGACCGGCAATGATTTCTCCCACAACCTGGGGCGCTTTTAATTTCCGGGCAACAATACCAAAGACTTTTGCAGCAATTACAATGATTGCAAGATCCTTTAAAACCAAATAACTTTCCATAATAATTTTGTCTCCTCTTAAAACTAGTATTAGTCCATATTAGTTTTATACCCGTTTCCTAAGAAAAGCAATAGTCACTTTACATAAATAATTAAAGAATTTGAATATATATTTATATAAAAATGAATTATACATAATAAATTGTATAAAAAAAGAGGCTACAAAAAGTTTGTAACCTCTTTAATCATACATAATTATTTAATTATTCTTCATTTTCTTCCGTAGGAAGTGTAATTTCTTCCTCTTCCTCTAAAGCATTTTCCGGAATCATTTTTGCTTCCTCAGGAATCTCTTCCATGGCATCATCAATGTTTTCAAATTCCTGGTCGCCGTTAGATACTTTTTCTCTTACTTTGGCAATCTGGGCTACCGTTACATCATCATCCAGATTAATTAACTTCACGCCGGAGGTGATACGTCCCATAGTTGAAACGTCACTCATAGGAATCTGAATAATAATTCCGCCTGTAGTAATCATCAGAATTTCGTGATCGTCATTTACTGCCTTCACACCGATTACTTCGCCGGTCTTCTCGGTAATCTTGTAACATTTCACACCCTTACCGCCACGCTTCTGAATGGTGAATTCATCTAAGTAAGTACGTTTACCCATACCCTTTTCGGAAGCAATCAGGAGGGAATCACCCTGATGATCAAGCTGCATACCTACAATTTCATCACCATCTGTCAGATTCATACCGATAACACCCATAGAACTTCTGCCGGTTGCTCTGACATCTGTTTCTTTAAAGCGGATACACATACCGTTTTTGGTTACAAGGAAAATTTCCGTATCGGCATCCGTAATCTTTACTTCAATTAATTCATCATCTTCTCTTAAATTAATTGCGGTAAGTCCGTTTTTACGGATATGACTGTATTCTGTAATACTTGTCTTCTTCGCGATACCGTTCTTGGTAATCATAAAGAAGTTCTTATTTTCTTCATATTCTTTCACAGGCATAAAGGCTGAAATCTTTTCACCGGGATTCAGCTGTAATAAATTAATAATCGCTGTACCGCGGGAGGTTCTGGAAGCTTCCGGAATCTCATATGCTTTCAGTCTGTAAACACGTCCGAAATTGGTAAAGAACATGATGTAGTGGTGGGTTGTGGTCATCAAAAGGTCTGCAATGAAATCATCCTCAATGGTTTGCATTCCCTTAATTCCCTTACCGCCACGATGCTGGGATTTGAAATTATCCACTGTCATTCTCTTGATATATCCGAGATTAGTCATGGAAATAATGGTATTATCCATAGGAATCAAATCTTCCATGGAAATATCAAATTCATCAAATCCGATCACACTTCTTCTGTCATCACCGAATTTATCCGCAACAGCGGTAATTTCAGTTCTGATTACACCTAAGAGAATCTTATTATCAGCCAAAATTGCTTTTAATTCTGCAATTTTTGCAAGTAATTCTTTATGCTCGTTTTCCAGTTTTTCACGTTCCAAACCGGTAAGAGCACGAAGTCTCATATCGACGATAGCCTGAGACTGTACTTCCGTAAGGCCGAAACGTTCCATTAATCTTTCTTTGGCAATCTGTGTTGTCTGACTGCCTCTGATAATCTGAATTACTTCATCAATATGATCTAAAGCAATTAATAAACCTTGTAAAATATGGTCTCTTTCTTCTGCCTTATTTAAATCATATTTGGTTCTTCTGGTAACTACTTCTTCCTGATGCTTAATATAATGATTCAGCATATCAAGAAGATTCATAACCTTAGGTTCGTTATTTACCAGCGCAAGCATAATGATACCAAAGGTATCCTGCATCTGTGTATGCTTATAAAGCTGATTCATAATCACATTGGCATTGGCATCACGGCGAAGCTCAATAACAATGCGCATACCTTCTCTGTCAGATTCATCACGAAGGTCTGTGATACCGTCAATCTTTTTCAGTTTTACAAGCTCGGCAATCTTTAAGATAAGATTTGCCTTATTTACCATGTAAGGAAGCTCTGTAACAATAATTCTGCTCTTACCGTTCGGCATGGTTTCAATATCCGTTACTGCACGGACTCTTACCTTACCACGGCCGGTTCTGTAAGCTTCTTCACTTCCTCTGGTACCTAAAATAATACCGCCTGTAGGAAAATCGGGTGCTTTCACGATAGGAAGAATTTCTTCAATATCAGTTTCCCTGTCCTCAATAATTCTGTTATCAATAATTTTAACAATGGCACTAACCACTTCCCTTAAATTGTGGGGAGGAATATTGGTAGCCATACCTACCGCAATACCGGTTGTACCGTTTACAAGTAAGTTAGGATATCTGCTGGGAAGAACAACAGGTTCTTTTTCGGTTTCGTCAAAGTTCGGAACAAAATCAACGGTATCTTTGTTGATATCCGCAAGAAGTTCCATTGAAATTTTAGAAAGACGTGCTTCCGTATAACGCATCGCAGCTGCGCCGTCGCCGTCCACAGAACCAAAGTTTCCATGTCCGTCTACCAAAGGATAACGGAAAGACCAGGGCTGAGCCATATTAACCAGCGCACCATAAATAGAACTATCACCGTGAGGATGATACTTACCCATTGTATCACCGACAATACGTGCACTTTTACGGTGCGGCTTGTCGGGACCGTTATTTAATTCTATCATGGAATAAAGAACTCTTCTCTGTACCGGTTTCAGACCGTCTCTTACATCGGGAAGCGCACGGGACGCAATAACGCTCATGGCATAATCAATATAAGAGGTTTCCATCGTTTTTTTCAGGTCTACGTCATGGATTTTATCAAAAATATTTTCTTCCATTTTAGTCTCCTAATTTAAATGTCAAGATTCTTTACAAATTTCGCATTTTCTTCAATAAATTCACGTCTGGGCTCTACCTTATCACCCATTAAGGTTGTAAAGGTAAGGTCTACCTCTGATTCTGCTTCTTCATTCATGGTAACACGAAGAAGAATTCTTCTTTCGGGATCCATGGTTGTTTCCCAAAGCTGTTCAGGGTCCATTTCACCAAGACCTTTGTAACGCTGAATCTTATTATTCTGGTCACGGCCTACTTCCATCAGAATTTTATTTAATTCTTCATCACTGTAAGCATACCAAACCTTTTTATTTTTCTCTAATTTATAAAGAGGGGGCTGTGCAAGATATACATATCCCTGTTTAATCAGCTCCGGCATAAATCTGTAAATAAATGTCAGAAGTAATGTAGCAATATGGGCACCGTCAACGTCCGCATCGGTCATAAGAATAATCTTATGATATCTGAGTTTACTGATATCAAAATCATCCTGGATACCGGTACCGAATGCAGTAATCATTGCTTTGATTTCGGCATTTGCATAAATCTTATCAAGTCTTGCTTTTTCTACGTTTAAGATTTTACCTCTAAGAGGTAAAATTGCCTGAGTCGCACGGCTTCTTGCAGTTTTCGCACTACCGCCCGCGGAATCTCCTTCGACGATATAAATTTCACAGTTTTTAGGATCTTTATCAGAGCAATCCGCTAATTTACCGGGAAGAGCCATTCCTTCAAGAGCAGTTTTTCTTCTGGTTAAATCTCTTGCTTTTCTGGCTGCATCTCTTGCACGCTGTGCCAAAATAGATTTTTCACAAATTAATTTAGCAACGGTAGGATTCTGCTCTAAGAAGTAAGTAAGCTGTTCACTTACGATACCGTCAACAGCACCTCTTGCTTCCGCAGTACCTAATTTTTGCTTGGTCTGTCCTTCAAACTGAGGATCTTCAATCTTCACGCTGACAATGGCAGTCAGACCTTCCCTTATATCTTCACCGGAAAGATTCGGCTCATTATCTTTTAATAATTTATTACTTCTTGCATAATCATTAAAAGTTTTGGTCAGTGCATTTCTGAAACCGATTAAATGGGTACCACCTTCAGGAGTATTGATATTATTTACAAAGCTGTAAGCACTTTCCGTATAGGAATCATTATGCTGCATGGCAACTTCTACATAAACGTTGTTTTTGCTGCCTTCAAAATACATTACATCTTCATAAATAGCTGTTTTGCTTCTGTTTAAATATGTAACAAATTCCTTAATACCGCCTTCGTAATGGAATTCTCTTACCTTCGGTTTTTCCTGGTCTTCTTCCAATCTTAAATCTGTAAGGATAATTTTAAGTCCCTTAGTCAGGAAAGCCATTTCACGGAGACGCTGTTTTAAAACATCAAATTCATAAACAGTAGTTTCCTGGAAAATAGTTGCATCCGGCTTAAAAGTAACCTTTGTTCCTGTCTGCTCTGCAGGACATTCACCAATTACCTTCAAAGGATAACAAACATGACCTCTTTCATATCTCTGCTTATGGATTTTAGAATCCTGATAAATTTCAACTTCAAGCCAATCGGAAAGTGCATTTACAACAGACGCACCTACGCCGTGAAGACCACCGGATACCTTGTATCCGCCACCGCCGAATTTTCCGCCGGCATGCAAAATGGTAAATACAACTTCAACAGCGGGAAGACCTGCTTTTTTATTAATTCCTACAGGAATACCTCTACCATTATCTATAACAGTAATGGAATTATCTTCATTAATGGTTACCTGAATGGTATCACAATAACCAGCAAGCGCTTCATCTACCGAATTGTCTACAATTTCATAAACAAGGTGATGAAGACCTCTGCTGGAAGTAGTTCCTATGTACATACCAGGTCTTTTACGGACAGCTTCAAGACCTTCCAATATTTGAATTTGATCAGCTCCGTATTCGTTGCTCATAAAATTTCTCCTATCTGTTATATACGTCTAGTTTTCACACACTACACTACCGTTTGTTACTTTAAAAATCTTATTAATTTCAAATCTGTTATTAATAAATTCATCCAAACCCGTACAGGTAATAATTGTCTGTATATTACCGATACTGTTTAAAAGATAATTCTGTCTGTTACTGTCAAGCTCCGATAATACATCATCCAAAAGAAGAACCGGTGTATCCTTGCTTATTTTCTTAACCAATTCAATTTCAGATAATTTAAGGGAAAGTGCTGCAGTTCTTTGCTGTCCCTGGGAACCGTATTTACGGATATCAATTCCGTTTACGATGAAAGAAAAATCATCCCTGTGAGGACCTACGGAAGTAACCTTCGCCCTGATATCCTTTTCCTGACTCATTCTCATTTTAGTTTCAAATTCATCAATGGTTACATCCGGCTCATACTGAATGATTAATTCTTCTTTTCCGCCGGATAATTTACTGTGGATATCCGTAATGATTTCACACATCTGGTTAGCAAACTGCGCTCTTCTTTCAATAATCTTACTTCCGAAGGAAACAAGCTGGGAATCCCATATATTCAAGGTTTCCCTAAGTTCCGGCTGGAAATACATATCCTTAAGAAGTTTATTTCTCTGATTAATAATCCTATTGTAATGATTTAAATTATAAAGATAAAAGCTGTCTAACTGACAAAGCTCCATATCAGCAAAACGTCTTCTTTCGGAAGGACCGTTTTTAATAATTCCCAAATCCTCCGGAGAAAAGAAAACAATATTCAAAAGTCCCATTAAATCTGCGGCTTTTTTAATTTTTTGACCGTCTATGGCAATTCCTTTTGATTTATTTTTACGAAGATGCATATCAACCCCTATTTCATCATCTTCTTTTTGTAAATAAGTTCTGATATGCGCTTCTTCTTTATCAAAATGAATAATTTCTTTGTCTTTACTTCCTTTATGGGACTTCGTAGTTGCCGATACATAAATTGCTTCCAGTATATTGGTTTTACCCTGGGCATTGTCACCATAAAGAATATTGGTACCTTTATCAAAACTGATTTCTAAATTGTCATAATTTCTGAAATCAGCCAGTTCAAGGGATTTAATAATCATTTCATACCTCTTTTAAAATAATTATGCCTTAATCTCTATTACTTCTCCGTCAAATTCTACAACATCTCCGTCGTAAAGTTTCTTGCCTCTTTGAAATTCCACTTCACCGTTTACTTTTACAAAACCGTCCTGAATCACAAATTTAGCATCTACACCGGATTCTGCCAGACCGGCTGCTTTTAAAGCCTGTCCTAATTTAATATACTCATCTCTTAATTTAATTGTATTCATTTTTTTCCTCTTACTTTTAGAAAATACTTTCTCAATATTTAAAAATAAATATTAAGAAACTGTCGTAAAGTTTACGGGAAGAATCAGATAAATATATTTTTCCTTCGCATCTCTGATAAAGCAGGGAGCCTTAGGATTTACAAGATAAATATCAATTTCTTCATCATCAATTACCTTCAGGGCATCAATCATAAACTTAGGATTAAATCCAATCATTAAATCCTTACCCTGTTTGGTAATGTCAATTTCTTCATTCATACTTCCTACTGTAGAATTAATCTTCAGTTCCAGTACGTCATCGGTAATATTGATAATAATCGGTTTCTTGTCTCCTTCTTTTACTAAAAGAGTAGCTCTGTCAATACATTCAAGGAGTTCTTTTCTGTTAATAGAAACCTTTGTTTCATAATCGCTGGAAAGCATCTGATCAATCTTAAAATACTCACCTTCAATTAATCTGGAAACAACTGTTGTATTATCAAATTCAAATACAATATGCTTACCTGTAAAGAAAATGGAAACATCCTTATCAGCATCACCGGATAAAATCTTACTTACTTCATTTAAAGTCTTACCGGGAACAACCACTTTTCTTGCAGGATAATTATCCTTTAATTCAATTTTACGGATAGAAATTCTGTGTCCGTCCAAAGAAACAACCTTCAGAACATCTCCGTTAATTTCAAATAATTCACCTGTCATTAATTTATTATTGTCATTATCAGCAATTGAGAAAATAGTCTGTCTTACAACTTCCTTTAACGTAAACTGGGAAACGATAATGGAATCAATTCTTTCGATAGAAGGAAGATAAGAGAAATCTTCTCCTGACTTACCGATAATATTAAATTTTGCTTTTTCACAAGTAATATTTGTCTTATAAGAAGAATCTGTTGTAATGGTTACATCATTATCAGGAAGTTTACGAACGATTTCATGGAAAATCTTTGCATCAAGAGCAACCTGTCCCTTTTCAATGATATCACCTTCAATAATTGTTTCGATACCAAGTTCCATATCGTTTGCAATTAACTTAATCTGTCCTTCAGTCGCATCAATTAAAATACATTCAAGGATAGACATGGTTGTTTTGTTGGGAACTGCTTTGGATACAATCTGTACACCGCTTAATAATTTAGATTTACTACATACTAATTTCATTTGTGTATAACTTCCTTTCTTTATTGATGTGGGAAAAACTGCTTTGCTTATGTTATATATTTATAAGTAATTCAGTAGTATTAATAATAATGGTTGTAGATATGTGTATAACTCTTTTATTATACTATTTTTCAAGGAAAAATGGAATGTATAAAGGTGGGGATAATTAATTTTTTATTATGGATAAGTCATTAATTATCAACATCTTAAAATTTTTCATTAAAACCTTGTAAACAGGATAAAAGAAATATCAACAGGTTAACCACATAAAAAATGTTGAAAAAGTGGATAAGTAGTGGATAACTCTTAGGAAGGATTTATTTTTTTCATAATAATATCAATCCTGTTATTTAATTCTGCATTTGTCTTAATATCTTCTGAAATTCTTTCAATACCGTTAAGAACAGTGGTATGATCTTTCTTTCCAAGAGCTTTTCCTATATTTTGGAGAGATTCGGCTGTCAGCTTACGGCATAAATACATACAAATATGTCTGGGCTGTACAAATTCCGCATTTCTTCTCTTAGAAGTAATTTCTTCTGCTGTAATTCCGAAATGTTCGGCTACTACATTAATAATCAGCTGAGGAGTTACCTGTCTTGCTGCATTGGGTGAAATGATATCTTTTAAGGATTCTTCCACATGGTCTAATGTAATTTCTACATTATTTAATTTAGCAAAAGCAATTACCTTATTAAATGCACCCTCTAATTCTCTGATGTTTGACTTAATATTGGTAGCAATGTATTGGAATACTTCTTCTTTAATTTCCTTATTACAGTTTTCAGCGTTCTTTTTCAGGATAGCCATTCTGGTTTCATAATCGGGAGCCTGAATATCAGCTATTAATCCCCATTCGAAACGGGAACGGAATCTTTCTTCTAAAGTTTCCATCTCTTTGGGAGGCTTGTCTGAGGAAAGAATAATTTGTTTACCGGCAGAATGAAGGGCATTGAAAGTGTGGAAAAATTCTTCCTGGGTACTTTCTTTACCTATAATAAACTGAACGTCGTCAATTAATAATACATCTACGGTTCTGTATTTTTCCCTGAAGTTATTAATTTTGGAAGAAATACCGCTACGGATGGATTCAATAACTTCGTTAGTAAACTGTTCACTGGTTACATATAAAACCTTCATGTCCGGATTCTGGTCCAAAATAAAATGTCCGATGGAATGCATAAGGTGAGTTTTACCAAGTCCGGCTCCTCCATATAAATAAAGAGGATTATAAGCTTCTCCCGGAGATTCTGCTACGGCAAGGGAAGCAGAGTGGGCAAACTTATTATTGTTTCCTACAATAAAGGTATCAAATCTGTATTTGTAATTAAGATTTGCACTTTCTGAACGTACATTATAAACAGAGCCTGAACCGGGTGAAGATAACATTTCATTATTATCATCAGACTCCAGTACAAAAGCAATGTCATATGTATGGTCCATCATCTCGGAAATGGTTACCTGGAAATAGGTTTTGTATTTACTTGAAATATATTTCAGGGAATGGGCCTGATCGGAAGGAATCATGATAGTAACAACATCATCCTTCACACTATGAAAAGTAAGGGGCTTTACCCATGTATTATAAGAAATATTTGAAATTTCATATTCTGTTCTGAGTGTATCTTTAATAAGTTCCCAATTTTCTTTAATAAAATCCATGACATCCCCCAAAAGTAATGATAGAGATAAATAATATTTCCTCTACTATATATTATAATAGATGGGCATAAATTTCAAATGTTAATTTATCCTCAAAATTATCCACAAGTTAACATAAAAAATGTGGATAATGTAGGTATTGTTAATTTTATGGATAACTTTATACACATTATCAACAATGAAAAAAGGTTGAAAAATAGGCATTTATGAAAAGTAAATTTAGATATAAACAAAGTTATCCACAACTTATACACAATTTGTGGATATAATTATGTTAATTTATGATTGTGGATAACTATTTTTCTTAATTTTTTATTTTTAAAAATCGTTGATTTTGCTTGACGTTTGCGGTTTATTCCTATATAATTCTAACTGATATTTTCCACAGAAAGGTGTGTTTATGCCTTTTTGCAATAAATTCAAATATTTGTTTACCTTAAAATAGATTAAGGTTCAGTAAAGGAGGTGCACCCGATATGAAGATGACTTTCCAGCCCAAGAAAAGACAGAGATCTAAAGTACACGGCTTCAGAGCAAGAATGAGTACTCCCGGCGGTAGAAAAGTTTTAGCAGCCAGAAGAGCAAAAGGAAGAAAAAAATTATCAGCATAGGCCGCAATTATGTGGCCTTTTTTAATCTTATTATTTCATTCTTCTATAATAAGATTAATTTTGATGCGCAGCTCGCAGAGAGGTAAATGTCGCTTCGCGACCTGCTCGCGCGCAAAGATTTCACCAGTGAAATCTTATTTTAATCATTTTTTACATTAAGGAAAATTATGTTAAACAGCGCAGCTCGAGGAGAGGAAATTTAATATGAAATTTTCCGAATCTTTAAAAAAGAATTACGATTTCCAGAATGTTTATAAAACAGGCAAATCTTATGCCAACAAATATTTGGTAATGTATGTTGTGGAAAATAATACAGACAAAAACAGACTGGGAATAAGCGTAAGTAAAAAAGTTGGAAACAGTGTCGTAAGACACAGAGTTACAAGATTGATAAGAGAAAGTTACAGACTACACGAAAATATATTTAATAGTGGTTTAGATATAGTAGTCATAGCCAGAAACAGTGCTTCTAAAGTATCCTATGCAGAAATAGAAAGCGCTTTATTACATCTTGCGAAACTTCATCATATGATAAAAATTTATTTTTATAATGATTAAAGAATAAATAAGATATTAGCAGATGAAGTAAATTGAAATTGAAATGAAAAAATTATTAATTGGTTTGATTAAATTCTATAGAAAATACATCTCTCCCATGAAGCACACGAAATGTCCTTATTACCCTACCTGTTCAGAATACGGACTTGAAGCGGTTCAAAAATACGGGGCACTGAAAGGTGGGCTTCTTGCTTTTTGGAGAATTTTAAGATGTAATCCTTTTTCAAAGGGAGGATATGATCCGGTACCTTGAATTTTTTATAGAATCGATTAGGAGGAAATGATTTGTCAGGAATTATTTTAACCCAATACGGCGGAAAAATAATAGGACCTATTGCTAAATTATTAGGTTATATTATGGAAGGAATTTTCTTCTGTTTAGACAAAATAGGAATTCCCAACATTGGTTTATCTATTATTTTATTTACAATCGTTGTTTATCTTTTGATGATGCCTCTTACAATTAAACAGCAGAAGTTCTCTAAACTTTCTGCTAAAATGAACCCTGAAATTCAGGCAATTCAGGCAAAATACAAAAATAAAAAAGACAACGATTCCATGATGGCGATGAATGCGGAAACACAGGCTGTTTATGCAAAATACGGTGTTTCTCCTACAGGTAGCTGTGTACAGCTTTTGATTCAGATGCCTATTTTATTTGCACTTTATCGTGTTATTTATGCAATGCCTGCTTATGTAGGTAAAATTAAAGAAGCATTTTTCCCTCTTGTTACGAATTTAATCGGACAGGCAGGAAGTTCTGAATTTCTTCAGACATTTAAAAATGCTGCTATGTATTCCAAGCAGTTTGGTAATGAAGCTTTTGTAGAAGGCATGGTAGATAATGTATACGTTCAGAATACTTATATTGACGTATTAAATAAAGCATCTTCCGTTGAATTTGCAAGTATTGTTGAAAAATTTCCTTCTCTTGCAGGAGATGTAGAAAATACTTTAGCTTTACTTGACAGATACAACAATTTTCTTGGAATTAATATAGGAAATGCTCCTTCCTTCATGGTAAGCCAGGCATGGAATGCAGAAGGCGCTGCAAAATGGATTGGAATTATCGTAGCATTTATTATTCCTTTATTAGCTGCATTTACCCAGTGGGTTAATACCAAGTTAATGCCTCAGGCATCTTCTTCAGGTAATAAAACAGACCAGCAGGCTTCTATGGAACAGTCCATGAAAATGATGAACAGCATGATGCCTATCATGTCTGCATTTTTCTGTTATACATTACCTGCAGGTATGGGTCTTTACTGGATTGCCGGTTCTGTGGTAAGAAGTATCCAGCAGATTTTCATCAATAAACACATCGATAAGATGGATATTGATGAATTAATTAAGAAGAATGAAGAAAAACGTAAGAAAAAATTAGAAAAAGCAGGTATTGATCCTAACACCGTAAACAGATATGCAAATATGAGCACCAAGAGTGTGAATAATGCAAACAGACCTTCCATGAGTTCTAAAGCAAATGTAAAACCTATGACTCAGGAAGAAAGAGATGCTGCTATGAAGAAATCTACTGATTATTATAATCAGAATGCAAAGCCCGGCAGTATCGCTGCAAAAGCAAATATGGTGAGACAGTACAACGAAAAGAATAATAAATAGGGGGACGATGAGATGGAATTTATTGAAATTTCAGCAAAGACAGTAGCAGATGCTATTACAGAAGCTTGTCAGAAATTAACAGTAACAAGTGATAAATTAGATTATACTGTTGTTGATGAAGGTTCTTCAGGTTTTCTCGGAATTGGTGCAAGACCTGCGGTAATCAAAGCAAAAGTAAAATCTTCCGTATCAGATAAAGCAAAAGAATTCTTACAGGAAGTATTTGAAGCAATGAACCTTGTAGTGGTTATTGATGTAAAATACGATGAAGAAAACAAAAATCTTGATATTGAATTAAGCGGAGATGAAATGGGAGTTTTAATCGGTAAGAGAGGACAGACCTTAGATTCCCTTCAGTATCTTGTTTCCTTAGTAGTAAATAAGGATGTTGAAGATTATATCCGTGTAAAGGTAGATACCGAAGATTACAGAAAGAGAAGAAAAGAAACTCTTGAAAATCTTGCAAAGAACATTGCTTATAAGGTAAAGAGAACCAAGAGATCTGTTTCCTTGGAGCCTATGAATCCTTATGAAAGAAGAATTATCCATTCTGCACTTCAGAATGACAAATATGTAACCACCCACAGTGAAGGTGAAGAACCTTTCAGAAGAGTAGTTGTTACATTAAAGAAATAATTGAATGAAAAGATAATCTCATAAAGTTGGGAAAAGAGAAGTATCTCATTTCCCAACTTTATTTGCACACAAACATGAGGTGATTTTGTGAAAACAGATACAATTGCTGCAATTGCTACGGGAATGACCCATTCCGGTATCGGAATTATCAGAATCAGCGGTAATGATGCGGTTTTGATTGCTGATAAATTATTTGTAGATAAAAAATACAATCCTATTATGAAACAGATGAAAAGTCATACCATTCATTATGGCTTTATTCTTGATGAAAAAAAGGAAGCAGTTGACGAAGTAATGGTATCTTTTATGAAAGGACCGAAAAGTTTTACTGCGGAAGATACGGTTGAAATTAATTGTCACGGCGGAATGTTGATTATGAACCGTATTTTGGAATTGGTAATAAGGGCCGGAGCCAGACTGGCAGAGCCCGGTGAATTTACCAAGCGTGCTTTTTTAAACGGGAGAATTGATTTATCAGAAGCAGAAGCAGTAATGGATATTATTTCTTCCAAAAATGAAATGGCATTAAAAAGCAGCTTGAAACAGTTAAAAGGTTCTGTTTCCGATATCATCCACAAACTTAGGGATGAAATTATTTATGAAATCGCATTTATAGAATCTGCTTTGGATGATCCGGAGCACATCAGTCTCGATGGTTATCCTGAAAAATTAGGTCAAAAAACAGATGATTTATTAAAGAGAGTTGATAAACTGATTCATTCTGCTGATAACGGAAAATTAATCAAAGAAGGAATTAATACGGTAATTGTAGGAAAACCCAATGCAGGAAAATCTTCTTTATTAAATCTTTTAGTAGGAGAAGAAAAAGCAATTGTTACGGATGTTGCCGGAACAACGAGGGATGTTTTGGAAGAATCCATTAAATTACATGGAATCGGATTAAATATCATAGATACGGCAGGAATCCGCTATACGGAAGATATTGTTGAAAAAATAGGTGTTGAAAAAGCCAAAAAATATGCTACCGATGCAGACCTTGTTATTTACGTGGTAGATTCTTCCGTAGATTTTGATGAAAGTGATATGGAAATCTTAGAATTAATACAGGATAAAAAATGTATTGTTCTTTTAAATAAAACAGATTTAGAACCCAAGGTAACAGAAGAGGATTTAAAATCTAAAATAAAAGAAGATACGGTAATTATCAAAACTTCTACCAAAGAAATAACAGGTATGGAAGAATTTGAAGAAACCGTAAAAAATATGTTTTTTAGCGGTGAAGTAACGGCGAATGAAGAAATTTATATTACCAATATGCGTCATAAGGAATGTCTTTTAGATGCTTATGAAAGTTTGAAACAGGTAAAAAGAAGTCTGATGGATGATATGCCTGAAGATTTTTATTCTATCGATTTGATGAGTGCTTATACTTCACTTGGTTTTATTATTGGTGAAGAAGTAGATGATGATTTAATGCAGGAAATTTTCTCAAAATTCTGTATGGGAAAATAATAAAGAATTATTTTAGTATGAAAAATTTGTATGGAGAAACAGACAGAGGAGTGTAAAAAATGCCCGGTATCAGAGAAGTAGTTGACGTTTGTGTAATAGGTGCAGGCCA
The DNA here is from genome assembly GCA_017561085.1 of Lachnospiraceae bacterium. Taxonomy (GTDB): domain Bacteria; phylum Bacillota; class Clostridia; order Lachnospirales; family Lachnospiraceae; genus Suilimivivens. Next base: position 276 of record JAFZDQ010000100.1, on the reverse strand, counting down.
TGCAGGTTGTGAAGCAGCTCTTGCAAGTGCAAGACTTGGATTAAATACGGTAATTTTTACTGTTAGTGTAGATAGTATTGCATTGATGCCTTGTAATCCGAATATAGGTGGTTCCTCTAAAGGACATTTAGTAAGAGAGATAGATGCCCTTGGCGGAGAAATGGGTAAGAATATTGATAAGACTTTCATTCAGTCCAAAATGCTGAATGTTTCTAATGGTCCTGCGGTTCATTCCCTTCGTGCCCAGGCAGATAAGGCAGACTATACCCGTTCCAT
>JAFZDQ010000099.1 GCA_017561085.1 Lachnospiraceae bacterium | reverse complement strand
TAGTGGTAATCAGTGTACCGCTGATTGTACTGTTTTTGATTTTCCACAAGAAGATTATGGAAGGTGTTGCAAGAGGAGGTACCAAGGGATGATGAAATTACGCAAAAAAGGATTACTTGGCCTTTTGCTTGTATTACTTTCCTGTCTGTTTTTGACGGCCTGTCACGGGGCAAGAGGGTTAAATGCCTTTGTGATGCCGGAAGAATTTGACGAGTCCAAGGAATATGAAATTACTTTTTGGGCCAAGAATGATACCAACAAAACACAAACCAGAATTTATGAAAAAGCAATCCGTGACTTTGAAGCGTTATACCCAAGTATTAAGGTAAATTTGCGTCTATATACGGATTACGGCAAAATTTACAATGATGTAATTACCAACATATCCACAGGGACGACACCCAATGTTTGTATTACCTATCCTGACCATATTGCCACGTATCTGACAGGAAATAACAGTGTGGTCCCGTTAGATGAACTTTTTGGCAATGAAAAGTATGGGTTTGGCGGAAGCGAGCTTAGATTTGACGGACCTGTGAAGGAAGAAATTGTCCAAAAATTCCTGGATGAATGTATCATCGGAGAGCATTATTATGCAATGCCTTATATGCGCTCCACAGAGGCCTGTTATGTGAATAAGGATTTTGTGGAAGCACTGGGATACGAGCTGCCTGAAGTGCTGACCTGGGATTTTGTATGGGAGGTTTCCGATGCGGCAGCTGCCAAGGCAGAGGACGGGACCTATCTGTTAAACGGTCAGAAGGTTATGATTCCTTTTATCTATAAATCCACGGACAATATGATGATTCAGATGCTGAAGCAAAAAGACGCTCCCTATTCCACCGGGGAAGGGGATATCGAACTGTTCCATGATACCACGGAGGAACTTTTATATACCGTTGCGGAGCATGTAAAAACAGGCGCGTTTTCTACCTTTAAGATTTCCAGTTATCCTGCTAACTTTTTGAATGCGGGACAGTGTGTATTTGCGGTGGATTCTACGGCCGGTGCCACCTGGATGGGAACCTATGCACCTCTTTCGGATATCAGCGAGGATAAATTTGTGGAATTTGAAACGGCAGTTTTGCCGATTCCGCAGTTTGACCCGGCAAATCCCAAGATGATTTCCCAGGGACCTTCGGTTTGCGTCTTTAATAAACCGGATTCCCAGGAGGTTTTGGCTTCCTGGCTGTTTGCCCAGTATATTCTGACCAATGAGGTACAGATTGCCTATGCCGGTACGGAAGGTTATCTCCCGGTTACCCATAAAGCACAGGACAGCGCAGAATATCAGGATTATCTTTTAAGATGCGGCGAAGACAATCAGACCTATTATGATGTAAAAATCAAGGCTTCCAAGCTGTTAATGGACAATATGGACAATACCTTTGTAACGCCGGTATTTAACGGCTCGGCATCGCTCCGTGATGCTTCCGGACAGCTTGTTGAAAATGTAACGAAGTCCGTAAGGCGGAAAGAGAACATTGACGATGCTTATATGGAAAAACTAAAGGATGATATTTCTTCTTTGTACCGTTTGGACCAAATCGGGAAAGGCAAGAATCTTTCCGGAGAAAAAGAAGACCTTGGTAAGCTTCCGAAAACGGCAGTTATCTTGCTGGTGTCCTTAATTACGGTATGGATTTTGATAATTCTTTATGTATTGTGGGATACGGTGATTAAGAAAAAATTGTCAAATGTGGGAAGATAAACATTGATTTATTTCCTGATTTATGTATAATGAGAGTGAAGTTTTTGAATCTTTATTTCGAAAAGGAGAGTTATTATGAAAAAATTAGTAGTAGCAGTATTAGCTCTTTCCATGGCACTTGCACTTGTTGCATGCGGAAAGAAAGCAGATGTGAAATCTGAAGGCGTTATGACACATGCTGAATATGTGGCAGCTGAACTTGATTCAGAAGTAGTAATCGAAACTTATGTACAGGCTAAGCAGTCCTGGTGGGACAACAAAGCAACTGTTTACACCCAGGATAAGGACGGCGCATACTTCTTATACAACATGGCTTGTTCTGAAGAAGATTTTGCAAAGTTAACACCCGGTACCAAGATTAAAGTAACCGGTTACAAGGCTGAATGGGCAGGCGAAGTTGAAGTAGTAGATGCTACCTTTGAAATCCAGAAGGGCAACTATGTTGCAAAGGCAGCTGATGCAACTGCATGGCTTGGAACAGATGAATTAATCGCACACCAGAATGAATTCGTATCCTTCAAGGGTATGACTGTAGCACCTTCTACCAATGCTGATGGCGAAGAAGTTGCTTTCCTTTACAGCTGGGATGGTTCCGGACAGGACGGCGATGACTTATACTTCAACGTTTCCTTAAACGGTGAAACCTACAACTTTACAGTAGAATCTTATCTTTGCGACAATACAACAGAAGTATACAACGCAGTTAAGAACTTAAAGGTTGGCGATGTTGTTGATATGGAAGGTTTCCTTTACTGGTATGAAGGCGTAAATCCGCATATTACCAAAGTTACTGTGAAATAATAATAGTACATACGAAAGAACCACTTCGGAAGAAGTGGTTCTTTTTATTTCAGATTTTCTGAAATAAAAAGAACATCAGGATGCGCAGCTCGCGGAGCGGAAGATGTCGCTGCGCGACCCGCTCGCGCGCAGGAATACCGCACACGGCATTCTATTTCAGTGGAAACCTGCAATAAAAATACTATTCATACGCAAAGTTTTTGTAAAGTTCTTGACATAGTAATAAAAACTATGTAACATAATACAAGATAACTTAAAAGAGAGGGAAGTAGTATGAGCTCAATTATTATTATGGCTGAAACCGGTTCGGATGTTAATCAGGAGATGGCAGTAAAACACGGCGTTTACATTGTGCCGATGCATGTGAATTTCGGAGAGGTTACCTATGATGACGGTTCTTTTCCGGTGGAAGATATAGTTAAGTATTATCAGGAATCAGGAAATTTACCCAAGACCAGCGGCAGTGTGCCGGAAGATTTTAGGAAGGCCTTTGATGATATTCATGAAAAGTGGCCGGAGGCACATATCATCTATCTTGCCTATTCCGCAATTACAACCTGCTCTTGCCAGAGTGCGGTGATTGCATCCGCAGGCAGGGATTATGTTACCATTATAGATACGAAGATGGTTTCCGCAGGACAGGCAGCGGTAGTAACCGGCGTAGCCGACTATTGTAAAAATCATCCGCAGGCAACAGTAGAAGAAGTGGTAGAAATTGCAGAGGACTATATTGCCCGTGCCAGAATGTGCTTTGTGCCGGATAATCTGGAATTTTTACGTGCCGGAGGACGTGTCAGCAACGTGGCATTTTTGGGCAGCCGTATTTTGAATATTCATCCCTGTATTGAATTACTTGACGGTAAACTGGTTGCTACCAAAAAGTATCGCGGCAAAATGACGAAGGTAGCTGCCAATCTGATAAAGGATTATGCCGGGGAATATCAGTTGGATAAGAATACCCTGTGGTTTGTCCACACCGTAGGTTTGGAGGAAGAAGTAAAGGCTGTAGCAGAAGAAACTGCCAAAGCATGCGGTTTTCATGAAATCAGATGGATTTTGGCAGGTGGTGTGATTACCACACACGGTGGTCCTGCAGCATTTGGTCTTGCCGGTTTTGCATCCAAATAATTATATTAAAAGTAACATTCATAAACGGAAAGGCCATATTTCAGTGAGAAGTATGGTCTTTTGGTTTTTGGGGAAGCATTGCTTTTCCTACGGTTAAAGATGCGTTATAATAAAAAGACGGACAAAGGAGAGGGCAAATGACAAAGGAAAAGACTGCACGCTATGCGATTTTACATTTTTTAGTAGATTTTTGTTGTGCTTTATGCATCTATGGATTGACGGCAGGAAAGGCTGACTTTTACAGATGCTTTTTAGTATACAATTTTTGTGCCTTTGCACTGCAGATGCCGGCAGGTCTTTTGGCGGACCGTTTTGGCAAAAATGAAAAAGCGGCATACGCAGGCTGCATGCTTACTGCAGTGGCCGGCCTTTTTTCGGTGGTGATTGCAAATGGAAACAGAAGCGGAACAGTGTTTGTCATTTGCGTATATTTGCTTGTGATTTTGACGGGAATTGGAAATTGCCTGTTCCATGTAGGCGCGGGAAAAGAAGTTTTGGATGAAAGCGGGGAGAGGCTTTCTCCCCTTGGTATTTTCGTGGCGCCGGGAGCGGTGGGAATCTTTTTGGGCCCCATATTTGCCGGCGGAAATAAAATTTTCCCGGCTGGCATATATGGTTTCCTTTTGTTTGCGGGGCTTTATTTTCTGATGCGAGGGGATAGATGCTGTAGTGAAAAGGAACGGAAGGCGAAACCGGCTACAGGCAATCGGATACCTATGGCGGTAAATTGCAAAATCATAATGGCAGTGATCTGTCTGTTTTTTGTGGTCGTACTGCGCTCTTATATGGGATTTGTCAGCGGATTTTCCTTTCAGCAGCTTAAAATAGGCGGGATACTTTCTTTAGTTGCCGTGGTTTTCGGAAAAGTGGCAGGTGGTCTTTTTTCTGACCGGATCGGAACCGGAAAAACCATAATGCTTTCTATGTGTGCCGCTATAGGAGGCTTCCTTTTGGCAAAGTACCCGTTATTTGCGCTGATTGGTGTATTTTTCTTTCATATGTCCATGCCCATTACCTTGTATCTGGCGGCAAAGATATTAAAAGGGTATAAAGGATTTGCCTTCGGGCTTTTGACCTTTGCGATTTTTATCGGATTTTTGCCGGTTTTTTTCGGATTCGGTCAGGGCGG
>JAFZDQ010000098.1 GCA_017561085.1 Lachnospiraceae bacterium | reverse complement strand
TATTTTTTAATGCGATAGCGAAGACGACAGATAAGATAAACTCTCTGAAGGAAGAGCAGACCGGCATCAGCGTGCCGGAAGGAAGAACGGTTTCCCCTTTGATGATGGCAGGTCTCTTAATCAATTCCTGTATGTTGACGGTCAAGGACAGCTTGTCCGATTATATTGCGATTCCTTTGATGATTTTAGCCTGCGTGTTGATGTTAGTCGGTTTATGGAAGACCGCACAGAAAAAGAATGCTTAAACTTTCGGGGCTTGATTTGACTTCAAATTCCGGACAGTCCCTGATTTCAAATTCCGGGCAGGACTTGAAAGAAAGCGTGCGTTAGGATATAGGCATGAAAAGGAAATTGTGTTATCATAAGAATAAGGCTTCGGTAAATGTGCCGGGGCCTTTTGTGTTTTGCAGGAAGTTTAAATACGGGCAGGAACGAGAGTGAATGCACAGATTTGTAATCCATCTGTATGAAAGGATAACATCATGAAGATTTTTCAGGGATTATACAATTGTTTTATAAGGCCGCTTACCGGGCGCAAAGCACTGGCGGTAGTTTTGGGAAATGTTTTTATCGGAATCGGTGCGGCAGGGCTAAGGCTTTCCCTTATGGGAAATGACCCCTATACGGCAGCCAATATGGCCCTTTCCGAAGGATTTCATATGGGACTTGGCAATTACCAGCTTTTGGTAAATGTTCTGCTTCTGATAATCCAGCTGATTTGGGGCAGGGCCTATATCGGCTTTGGTTCCATCGTAAATATGTGCTTTCTGGGATATATCATCCAGTTTGTTATGCCCATTATTCAGACTCTGGTAGGTGACGGAAATGAAAAAAGTTTTATGTGCCGCTTTATTTATATGCTGATTTCCCTGATTATTTTGTCCTTTGGACTTTCTATGTACCAGATAGCCAATCTGGGTGTATCCCCCTATGATTATCTGGCGCTTGGCATGACGGAGCATTTTAAACCGCCGTATTTTGTAAACCGCGTGATTACGGATGCTTTTTGTGTCATGCTGATTGTGGTAGCGGCCTGTACCGGTTTTATTTCCTGGGCAGACAGTAACTTAGGTGTGGGAACCGTGCTTGCAGCCTTTTGCCTGGGACCTTTTGTAAACATGTTTAATAAGGTAAACCGGGCGTGGATTACCAAAGAAAAAGCGGTTTAAAGTATCTGTGTCTGTATTTGCCTCGAAAGAGAGAAGGAAGCGGGGGTTAGAGATATGCCCGCAAGTCCCTGCGAAGCTCCTCTTCGATATCAATGAGCTTTTGGCAAATGTCTTTGACCTTTTTTTCTGCTTCGGGATACTGGTTTAAATATTTATACAGGGATTTAATGCCCATGTTGCAACCGTCCGTAAGCAGGTCGGCAACGGTGGCATCACTGTTATCCATGGCCATTTTCATATTGGTTTTCATGAAGGACATTCCCTTGGCCATGGGATTGGGATCCTTTTCCCCGCTGTCATATTCGTTTAAAAGTGCGTGGATTTCATTTCCCAGATTTTCGTGATGCTCCTTGCTTTTTTGCATCAGGGATTTCAGTTCGGTGTGCTTGACATCCTCCAGTACATCATCAATGGAAGTGACGGCCATTTTGGTGCCGGCGTCACATTCTTTTAATAAGTGAATCGTATCTTTATTTATCATAAAAGAAGACCTCCTTGGGTTTTCTTTTTATTTTGTCCCAAAAGAGTAAGAATATGTACGATAAATGGGAAAAAATTTAACAAAATCAACAAGAAATGGGCAAAAACAAACGAGAAATTGTGAATAATGTATAAAAACATGTTGTACAGAGGCTTGTTTTGGTATATAATATATATACAAATGTATCAGAAGATAAAGGAAGGGAGTCCTAAAATATGAAAGATGTGAAATTAGATTTATCAGTACGCGAAATCGCGGACAAGAGCAGGAACAAGACTGCGTTAATCGGACTTACAATTATGAACCTGATTTTGGCGGCAGCCTATTTTATTGAAGTATTAAAGGGTGCGAGAACCATTGGTTCTTATGCATTTATTGCAGCTTGTGTGATTGTGCCGACTATTCTTGGATGGATTGCTTATTTAAAAAAGCCGGAAACCAGGGCGGTGCGTTATGTGATGGGAATCGGCTTTATGCTTTTCTATTTTACCGTAATGTTTACAGCGACGAATGAAATGCCGTTCTGTTACATATTGGTAGTGCTGAGTATGATGACCATTTATGTGGATGTGAAGTTTTCCGTAGGAATGGGAGTGCTGGCCCTGATTATTAATATTGTACTTCTTGTGAAGAAGATATTGGCAGGTACCCTGACAGCGGATCAGATTACCAATGCGGAAATTATTCTTGTATGTATCCTGCTTACCTGTATTTTCTCTATTCTGGCCATTAAGAAGGTTGAAGAAATTGACAATGCCAATATTGAAAAGGCAGATGCCGAGAAAGAGCAGGCTGACAAGCTTCTTAAAACTACTTTGGAAGTAGCGGGAAGCATTACAGAGAACATCGGTGTAGCTACGGAAGAAACCGGATTATTAAGTGATGCAATCAATTCTACCCAGCAGGCCATGGAAGAATTAACCAAAGGTACCAATGATGCTGCAGATGCTATCGGCGAACAGCAAAAGAGTACAGAGCTTATTAACGAGCATATCAACGAAGTGGAAACTGCTACGGCAAACATTTTAAATGAATTAAATAAGACCGGTGAAAAGGTGAAACAGAGTAATGAAGTTATGGCCGGTCTGTTAGAGCAGGTGAAGGTTTCCGAGAACTCCAGTACGCTGGTAGCAAAGGAAATGGAAGGCCTTAAAGATAATGCGGACAAGATGCAGACAGTTATGGGACTGATCAGCAGTATTGCAAATCAGACAGGTATGCTTGCTTTAAATGCAAGTATTGAAGCAGCCAGGGCCGGTGAAGCAGGAAGAGGTTTTGCGGTGGTGGCAAGTGAGATTTCCAGTTTGGCATCCCAGACCAACAGTGCTACCGGTGATATCAACAGATTGATCGAAAATATTACAATTTCCATTGAAGAAGTGGCGAAAGCGGTAGATTCCCTGCTGGAATGCAACCGCAAGCAGAATGAGTATGTTGACCGTACCGCAGAGAATTTTGAAGAAATTGATACCAGCACCAAAGAAATGGAAGAACAGGCTGACTATCTGAAGAAGACTGTTGATGCCGTATCCGTTGCCAATAAGAGTGTCATGGAATCCATTGAAAATGTATCTGCAGTTACCGAAGAAGTGATTGCAAGTGCAAGTGAAACCTTAGAAAGCTGTAACATGAACTTAGACAGTATTGCGAAAGTTTCCGGTATCATGATGATGCTTGATGAAGAAGCAAAGAAATTGCAGCAGGATGAATAAAGAGCAGGATTATTGAAACCAAAAACCTGATAAGAAAAGGCGTTTCGGATGAACCGGAACGCCTTGTTTTTTGCTTATATAAAACTTATGGAAAATCTGGGATTATGATTCAAATCCGATGAGCAGACCGCCGATTTCAGCATAATAACTGCAAAGACCGCCGCATTTACTGATTTGGATGTCACTGCCGGGGAATTTTCTTAATATCAGTTGCTTTAATTCATTGGCAGATTCTAAGTTAAAACAGTGGGAAATGTGTACTTTCGCACCGGAAAAACCGTGGGCAATCATTTCGGAAAGGATGGAATCCAAGGCTTTCTTTTCACCACGGCATTTGTGTAAGGGCTCTAAAGTTCCTTCATCGGAAGCCTTGCCAACCACACGGATACCGAGTACGCCTGCCACCTTGGCTACTGTGGGACTGACACGTCCGTTCCGGGCAAGGTTTGTAAGGGACTGAAGAGAAAACAGCAGATGTGTTTTCTTCAGGTAGTCATAGATTTTACCCTTGATGGATTCGAAGGACAGATTTTCCTGAATCATTTCTTTCAGCCGTTCAATTAAGAGAATCATTTCAGGGCCGGTGGAGAGGGAATCGATTACGTGTACCTTCGCACCCGGATGAGTGTTCATATATTCCTCTGCCGCCTGTACTGCGGAAGCATAGCTGCCGGACAGATTACTGGTAATGGTCACAGCGAAAATGTGGTCAGCACCCTCAAAAGCTTCTAGCCATTCATGTACATTGGGACAGGAGGTACCTGTCTTTGCTTTGGTAGTAGCAAGGTTACCGGTCATTTCTTTCAAGTCCAAATCCGGGTTGTCGACATATTCTTTTTCGGCTGTAATAATTTTCAGCGATGTGAAAGAAAAAGGCATGCCGGATAATGTAAACAGATTGGATGAAGAATCCGCAACTATCTTATAATTCATACAAAAAACCTCACAAAACGACATAAATTTGTTATCAAAAACGCTTCATCGGTTTTCAGATAACCGCATCTACAATTATTATAAACTCTTTTGGTTTACTGTCAAGGGTGGCGGATGAAATTTATTGGTTCCTTAGAGGGAAGGAAGTTTCATTGACGAGGCCGGCTTTTGGGTATAAAATGATAAAAGATAAAACGGAGGGATTGGTATGAGTCTGAATATGAAAATGGAAATAGGAGAATCCGTGAAGGGATTCAGACTTCCCCGTTATCAGGAAATTCCTGATGTGGGACTTTATCTGGAGCAGGTAGCGGAATATATATCTGAATATTTGAAACCGCTTGGGAATATTACTTTGACAGGGTCCATGATCAGTAATTATGTGAAGAAAGGCCTGGTAAGTAATCCGATGAAGAAGCAGTATGACAGGGACCAGATTGCGTATTTGTTTTTTATCGCGGTAGCGAAAATGGCATTGTCCATGGATGATATCCGTCTGATGGTTGAAATGCAGAAAAAGACCTATGGTCCACAGGTTGCATATGATTATTTCTGTTTGGAATTTGAAAATATTATTCAGTATATTTTTGGAATGAAGGAGTCACCCGATGTAATCGGCGTGGATGATACAGAGGAAAAGACGATGCTGCGGAACACTATTATTACAGTGGCCCATAAAGTGTATCTGGACAAATACTTTGAAAAAATCAGAAATTGATAGACAGGACCGGATGGTCCTGTTTTTTGTTGCTTGAAAAACGCGCTTCTTGATTGAAAACGGTCTTTTTGGTGCACCCTAAAATAAAAAAAGGAGTTTCTGATGAAAAGACAATTACCGATAGCAGGATGCTCTTGCATGACGCTGACTTCCAAAAGCCAAAGACCCTACTTTTTCAGAACCTGTGACATTGATACGGATATCTGGAGGGAAGGCG
>JAFZDQ010000097.1 GCA_017561085.1 Lachnospiraceae bacterium | reverse complement strand
AGCTCAAGTACTGCATCACCCAAAAACTCCAAACGCTCGTAAGTCTCATATTTATTAATGTTCTGTTCTTTAGAAAAAGAACTATGTGTAAGTGCCTGACGAAGAAGATTCTTATCCGTAAAACAATAGCCTATTTTCAGTTCCAGTTCTTCCGCATTTCTATTTACCATACTTACCTCTGCTTAATAATTGCTATATAAAAAAGATTGCGGGTCGCGCAATCTCAAGCGCGCGAGCGGGTCGCAAAGCGACACATTCCATGCCGCGAGCTACGCATCCTTACTTTTCACTTCATAGAAATTTTCTATGAAGGAAAAAAGCCCTTTTGGAAAAAAGGGCTTTTTTATTAATTAATTGCACTTTTAATTAAATTAACCGCTTCTTCTACTGTAGCGATACTTTCTGCATCTTCAGCAGGAATTTCAATATCGAACTCTTCCTCTATTCCCATAATAATCTGAAAAACGTCTAAGGAATCCGCTCCCAAATCATCAATAAAAGTGGTCTCCATTGTGATTTCATCAGGATCGACGTTAAGTACGTCTGCAATTACTTTTTTTAATTTTTCAAATTCCATTTCCAAAATTCCTTTCTTACTTCTCTTCCATAGTGATTTTTTCTTTCATTTTTTCATTAATATTCTGCTCTGCAAATGTAACACACTGCAAAATAGAATTTTTAATTTCTCCGGCTTTAGAGCTGCCGTGGGTTTTCACCACAAGACCGTTAAGTCCAAGCATCGGTGCCCCGCCATACTGCTCTAAGTCAAATGCCTTTAAGGTTTCCTTCAGTGCCGGCTTTACAAGCAGCGCACCGATTTTACTGCGGAGGGATGTCATCATACCGGCTTTTACCTTTTTGATTAATGTTTTTCCTACGCCTTCATATAATTTCAAAATTACATTTCCGACAAAGGCTTCACATACAACTACATCCGCGTATCCGGCAGGAATATCCCTTGCTTCGATACTTCCGATAAAGTTAATATCGGGACAGTTCTTTAATAAAGGATAGGTTTCCTTCACCAGGGCATTTCCTTTTTCTTCTTCGGCTCCGATATTGACAATGGCAACCTTAGGATTCTTAATTCCTACTACGTTTTCCATATAAACGGAACCCATTTTAGCAAACTGAATCAGATGGGATGGTCTGGCATCCACATTGGCACCACAGTCAACCAAAAGGGCACAGCCCTTCTCGGTAGGAATAAGCGGTGCAAGCGGCGGTCTCTCAACGCCTTTGATTCTGCCTACAATCACCTGTCCGCCAACCAAGGTAGCACCGGTACTGCCTGCAGAAACAAAACCATCGCATGTGCCGTCCTTAACCAGATTCATGGCCTTTACAATAGAGGAATCTTTTTTCTTACGGATTGCCATTACGGGCGGTTCCGCAGTTTCAATTACCTCTGTGGCATTCACGATTTCAATCTGCTCATTGGGATATGTATAACCGGAAAGCTGTTCCTTAATCACTTCTTCAAGTCCAACCAAATAGACCTTAACATGATCAGTTTCATTCACTGCAGCAACTGCGCCTTTGATGATTTCAACAGGAGCATTATCTCCTCCCATGGCATCTACTGCAACTTTAACCATTTCAGCCATAAATACACCTCACTATATATACCTATTTAACTATACTAAACCATATTATAAAAATCAAGAATAATTTTCTAAGCAGTTTCACAGTCTTTCTTTTACTCATTACCTGCACTGCGTCCCAGTACAAACGCTATATTGGTATCTTCGCAGAAATTATCTACACTATAACAAATAAGCACATTGTCTATTTCCTGTTCCTTTATGAAATCAGAAATGTTTTCTTTATTATAACGGAAATCCCATAAATAAATTTCACCATAGTGCGCCGTTAAAAAGGGCGCCAAACTGTCCGAATAGGAGTCTCTGATGATTAGCAGTTTCCCATCTGTCCCTTCTTTTTCAATTTTAATAAGGGGATGGTTTCCGCCTAAAAACATGGCGTATTTGTCCTTCTCTTTCAACTTCGACAAATCATACAGCGTACCGGTTTCTTCTTTTGTACCTTCCATCCTGGTAACAGTAATATTGGCATCCTCTACCATAGTAACTATTTCATCAGGAGAAATCCAAAATGCACCTGCTTTGGAATAAAGAGTTCCGTAAAATGCATCCGAACGGACCGTTTCCATGTATTTATCCTGTTCTACCGGTATCAGACCAAAAGTCTCAGCAATTTCGCTATATCCGTAATAAGCCCCTAAGGAGGTCCAGTGATGGTCCGTGTGATAAAAAAGTTCTTCCTCCTTATGTTCACGGAGCGCTCCCTGAACATCCGCACACCAAATTCCTTCCGCCTTCAATTCATCGTATATTTTGCTGATGGTATCTTTCTGGCTTTCATCCGGCAGATGGGTAAAAAGCTTATCCCTGTTGATTTCCACACTTCCAGGAATCAGGGCAAATACCACTTCTGCCTCCTGCATCTTTGCAAACTTCTTAACCGCCAAAGCATTGCGCATGGGCAGGGAATCATCTTCTATTTTAAACTGCTCAATCAGATAACCGTCTTTTGCAAAATAAACACCGTTATTTTCTTTTTTCCCAAGAAGCTTCTCTCCCAGGCTTTTTACACCCACAAAGAAATCCCTGGCTACGAACTGGTCGGTAATGTAGGTTTCGTAGTCTTCCATAAATTTCCCGGACCAGATATCCGCAACTTTTAAATCCGGCATTTGCATCAGATTTCTGTTTTCCATTTGGGAAAACTCCCTGTCTTTTACCACAATTCCTAAAAGAGCGGTTCCGTATAGGAAAACCAAAAACAGTATTACGATCAGTAAATCACTTTTTTTCTTCATAACCGCTCCTTTCTAGAATCTGAAATAAAGAAAAGGATTATAAGTAGAATCCACCAAATAAGCTGTAGATAATAATAAACCGCATAGAATTAATACAGGTTCTGCCACATTCCTTACTTTGGGTGATAACTTACCAAACAATTTTGCAAAAGTGGGTAAACTTGCCAAAATAAGTATGATAAAAAGCGGACCGTAGTTTACAATGCGGAACAAATCCCCTGACACTTTCAGCACGCCTGATGCCCCAAACAAGGCGCCCAGATAACCAATCCCTGCCGTAGCATCGGGAATTGCAAAAATCCCCCAGCCAAGCACGATAAAAAACAAAGCATACCCATGGGAAAAGACCACGGCACCTTTCTTAAGCCCCTCCAGCTTCTTAAGCAGCCAAAGCTTCTCTATCATCAAAAGAAGTGCATAATATAATCCCCAAAGCAGGAAATTAAAACTGGCTCCATGCCAAATGCCGGTTGCCGCCCAGACAATTAAGAGATTTATCATCCATCTTGTTTTGCCTTTTCTGTTTCCCCCAAGCGGAATATAAACATAATCCCTAAACCATGAGGATAAAGAAATATGCCAACGTCTCCAGAAGTCTGTAATGGAGCGTGAAATGTACGGATAATTAAAGTTTCCGCCAAATTCAAAGCCCAGCATTTTTCCAAGTCCTACTGCCATATCCGAATAACCCGAAAAATCAAAATAAATCTGGAAACAAAATGCCAAGAGTCCAAGCCATGCACCAAGCACGCTGAGCTCTGACAGTTCCATCATACGATAATCATCCCACAATTTTCCGATGGAATTGGCAAGCAATACCTTCTTACAAAGGCCAACCGTGAAAATGCGGATTCCGTCACGCATTTTGGTTAAATTAACACTTCTTTCTTTCAGCTGGTCTGCCAAATCCTTATACTGTAAAATCGGACCGGCAATCAACTGTGGAAATAAGGTTACAAACACGGAAAAATCAATGAAATTCTTCTGTCCCTTTGACTCACCCCTATACACATCAACCGTATAAGAAAGCTTTTGGAACGTATAAAAAGAAATGCCGATCGGCAGAGAAAGTCCAAGTGGTGAAATACGCTGAAAAAGTCCCATGGATTGCAGGGACTGTAACAGAAAATCAAAATATTTAAAGAAAAATAATAATCCGATATTCCAAACAACGGACGAAATCACAAAGCTTTTGGCTATTATTTTCCTGTCACGAAATTTTTCAATACCGATTCCAAGCAGGTAATCTACAATGATGGAGAACATCATCAGAAACAGATAAACCGGCTCTCCCCAGCCGTAGAAAACCATGTTGACCAAAAACAAAACAAGGTTCCGCCATTTTACCGGACTGACGTAATAGACAAGTAAAACCACAGGCAGGTATACAAACATAAATACCAGACTACTAAAAACCATACATTAACTCCCTTTTTACAACATAAGCTTATTTGCCCGCAAATAAAGACAGGCTCCTTTGGCTGTTTCCCCCAACCTTCCACAATGAGAATTTGAAAATGCCGTATTCTCCTGCTACAGATTTCCAAAGTTTTAAGGTTTCGCCGTCTGCATACCAGACTTCTTTCTTTACACCATCCTCTTCATAGGTAAAGTATAAAGCACCGCTTCCTTCATCCCTAAGAGGCTCTCCTGCCTGTTCACCTGCAAGTACATATAACTCCTTAGCTTCTTTTTCCGTAACGGCTTTTTCGTACTTACCATCCGCCCAGACAAATCCGCCTGTAGCAAATGCGGCAGATACCCCGCCCGGTAAATTTTCACACCGCTTAAAGGTTTCTTTCAAAAAGGCAACATCTGCTTTGGGTCCCGGACCGCTGTGGGTACCATACAAATTATAGCACATTACCGTATACTCAATCCCGGCCGGGAACGAAGTCTTATTTACATCATATGCGCCCAGTACCACACGAAGCTTTAAATTGTTTTCGTCACATTTTTCTTTTAACACTTCCAAAAACAATGCAAACGGTTCCCAGAGACTTTCATCCTTTTTGATATTTTCATAATCAATTTCAATGCCGTCCACACCGCTTTGAAGCGCAATTTCAAGGATGTCAGAGGCGTGTAATTCACGGCTTTCTTCCTCTGTAAGAAGCCGTTTTAAAAGCGCCACGTCCTTATTACTGTAACTTCCGTCTAAAAGCCGCAAATCATTAATAAAGGAAAGATAAATCTTATCCTCTGCTTTTCTTACTTTTTTTACATTATGAAGAAGCTCCAAGGTCTCCGGCGGTAAAAAGGGCTTATCGCCATCTTCATCAAACAGCACACCAAATACTGACAATGCCCTGTCTGTTCCTTCAAAGCATGCCAGTTCTTCATTAAAACCTTCATAATTCCAGTATGCAAGCCAAAGATAATTCTCTTCTGCTTCCATTACGGAAACAGGCGCATCATTTGCACCGCTTATCTCTTCTACGGTAGGCTTTTCTTCCACCGTAATACCCGGTTTCTTTTCATCACAGCCGCTAAGCAGAAGAATACCAAACAGTGCTGCCATTAACAGAAGTGCTGTTTTCTTCATACCAATTCCCTTCTCCAATTTATAAGTGATTGATAAACCAAATAATCACCTGTTCAAAACCATTCCTTATTGCTTCCTTTACCTTTTCAAAAGAGGTCAGACGATTGGAATAAATCACTGTTTCTCCTTTTACTACATGAAAATCGGTAAATACACTATCATATACGACATCCGTCAGATTTCGCTGACTAAATCTTTCATCTGAGGAAAGCGGATTTCCGGCCAGTAAAATATTCCCTTTTTCCGGTGCGTCAATCTTTAAATTCTTTACCACGTCCGTTTCATCAATTGTCAGCGTCAGATAATTTCCGTCCAAAGTAATGCGCAGGTTTCTTTGCCCTTTATCATTCAAATCAATCATGGGCACATAACCTTCTGCGCCTTCATCCATGGAAGCAACCTTCTTGCTTTCAAGTTCCGCAAGCCGCAGCTTGGCTTCTTCAACCTGCCATTCATGTTCCGCAAACTGGATAATGGCTTTTTCCTTTTCTATAAGTCCCTGCAGTTCTACCTCAGGATCAGAATATTCAGAACCGCCATCAAATTCAAACAAATCAAGGGAATACAGGGTGTTTTCGCTTCCGCCGCTTACCTGTGTAACAGATAAAACATTATTAATCAGGCGGATACCGATCCCTGTATTACCGGTTTCGTCAGCACGCAAATAAATACTCTGTGTTCCGGCCACATTTCCGTTTAAAATGGTTTCAACCGTTCCGTCGCCAAAGGTGCATCCCTTTAAAAGCATCTTTGCTTCACCGGATACGGGTGATGTCAGAACAATATGATTCTTCTTAAACTCAGCAGCACCATTAAGTACCGTCCAGGCTTTGCTGCGTTCTTCATCCCCGGTTACAAAGGCCATCTCATTACCGGTTTCATCGGCAATTCTCATAAGCAAATGGTTGGTGTACCAGTTCTCTTGGGGTTGCAAACGCGTTAATTGATAAATGCTGTTGTCAATTTCACCGTTTTTTTGATTTAATGCAGTACCTTCCCAGTTAAAATTGGCTTTAAACTTATCATAAATATGAGTCGCATTTTCCATGCTGACCTGCTCATTGGTACCAAAAGCCCCTGTATTGGAATGCATCAGCACATAAAAAGGCGGAAGCTTTCCAAGCTGCTTTTCATAAATTTCTTTCATCTGGTCATAATCAAAGCGGATACGGTCCTTCATCTCCTCCTTGGATTCCAAGGGAACTCTGTCTGCATCCCTGATAAAATCCATCAGATAATGGTCATAATCACGTACCAGATATTTGGAAACCATGGCAAATTCATTGGAATTTAAATACCCGAAATAATTTTCAAACTGGTCAAATACATTGATGTATTCCAGACGGTAACCATTTACCCCGAGTTCCCAGAAAGAGTGCTCTTCCAAGGCAATTACATCATCTCCTGACAAGAATTTGCTGTCCGTTAAGATGATATTCCGGGCATAGGTACCCATGGTTGCGCAGAAATTATATTTTTCCATGATTTTTTCCGCAAAAATAGCGGTATCTCTTCGTCCGTCCTCAAACATAAGGAAGAGACTTTTTTCAGGAAGTGTTTTCTTTCCTTCGTAGTAATCCAGAACATCCTGCTGGGAGATGGTCACATAACCGGACTCATATAAGGCTTTCAGATGCTCTTCCAATCTTTTTTCATCAATCAGCGTCGTAGAATCACTCTCGTATTTTTCAACACCGAAGTAAGAAAGCGCAATAAAGCCGCCATCCTCTCCTTTGGTAATGCTTTTTTCATCATAAGGCACATAATCAGGCTCCCAAAACAAAGCACGGATAATGATAAAAAGCATAATCACTACAATGATAAATTCAGCGATGGTTCGGACTACCTTAAAGAAATTCTTTCTTTTCCATCTGTTCATTCCCGACCGGCTCCTTATTGCACAGCTTGTGTCCACATATCTTTTAAGGTTGCATATTCACTATGTACGATAAGTGCTACAAAATTACCGTTCTGCAAAACAGTACAATTCTGGATTTTTTCATACTCTTTGGGCAGATAATCCTTTGCTTCATTTGCCTTTGCCTGATAACGGGTTTCCAACTTTTCTGCTACTTTTTTCGCATCAGCTGAAGCTGACACTTCCAGAAGAAGAATTTCGTCGCTGTTCGTTCCCACCTTACTGATACTTCCTGCAAACTGACTTACCTCTGCAGTTTCAATTCCGTATAAAAGAGTCATATCATCAGAAGTAAAATCCATCATTTCAATGAACGCACCCTGTTGGTCAAGGGTTGCCTTCATATCATCAAAAAGTTTACTGATGTTAACATCCTTAGATACAACTTCCTCTTTGGCACCGCAACCGCAAAGGAACACTAACATACATACTAACATTACCATTAATTTTTTCATTTTACACTCCGTTCTGCCAACTAAGTGGCTATCAAATTTATTTTGTATGGGTTTTTAAATAATCAATCCAAACCCCACAGGCCTCATCCTTAAAGTGCATACCCATGGTATCCGGGTCACTACAATACGCATCCGGTAAATAACCGTTTTCATCCCGAAGTACGTGGGCAACATCCACAAAATGATATCCGTCTTCCAGACACATACGCAATAACTTCAGATTATATTCAAAAATTTCCTGATTGGATACTCCGTCCTGTACTGACTTGATTTTGGGT
>JAFZDQ010000096.1 GCA_017561085.1 Lachnospiraceae bacterium | reverse complement strand
TAAATGTTGTTTGTTCCAGGTTAAGATTAACTCTAGCTAATTTAACCGTTATACTGTTTGTTTGGTTCGTTTCATTCAAGAAACTTCTCTGAATCTTCTCAGAGGTGCATCGCATTGATGCTTTACTCTTTAGAATTTTCAGGGTTGCATTGCTGTTTATTTGTCAAGGTTCATATTCATCAGGTAATCTGGAAGACTACCAAACGGAGAAGGAGGGATTTGAACCCTCGCGCCGCTATTAACGACCTACTCCCTTTCCAGGGGAGCCCCTTCAGCCTCTTGGGTACTTCTCCAAATTAAGCTGACTAACATTTGATTATTACGAACCGGAAAAGGTTCGTCGGAGAAGGTATCTCCAGCGGAGAGGGTGGGATTCGAACCCACGCGCCCTTTCGGACAAACGGTTTTCAAGACCGCCTCGTTATGACCACTTCGATACCTCTCCATGTCGTGTGCCGTTTCGTCAACGGCAAGGATTATTCTAACAAAACTAATTTATTATGTCAATAATTTTTTTTAGAATTTTTTACATTTTTTTCGAAGAGTGGAAAAACCCTTGATTTTCCTAACAAAACCCCACGTCACCCTTCACTCGGATTCTTTAAATAGGCCATTGCCGAATGTAAATCATCGGGTGTAGTAATTTTGATATTCTCATAAGAACCTTCCACCAGCTTCACGGATTTATTCTTCAGTGTCTCCACCACCATGGCATCATCTGTGATATTAACGCCTTCCTTTTTCAGTTCTTCTTCGCGTATCAGAAGTTCATCATAGGCTTCCTTTATTAACGAATAGGAAAAAACCTGCGGCGTCTGGACCGTCCATACAAGATTCCTATTCGGAGTCGTAGCAATAAAACCATTCTCATCCGCAATCTTAATCGTATCCTTTACAGGCATTCCTACTACGCAGGCGCCCTGCTCTTTTACTGTTTCATAGGCACGGTTCAAAATATCTTCTGTAAGCATGGGTCTTGCGCCGTCATGGATAAACACATAATCACATCCGCTAAGGTGTGCAAGCCCTGCGGCTACGGAATGATATCGTTCTTTTCCGCCTATTGCTATTTTCGTAACCTTGGTAAACCCATACTTTTCAACAATTTCCTTTTGACAAAATGCCGCATCTTCTTCTGATACCACCAGAACAATTTCATCTGCAAAGCTTTCCTGAAATGCTTTCAGGGAATAATAAATAATCGGCTTCCCGTATATTTCCAGAAACTGTTTCTTTTTATCTGTCTTCATTCTTTTACCGGCTCCCGCCGCAAGTACAACGGCTCCGCATCGATAAATACTTTTTTCCATTCTTTATTCTCCCAATTTCAGGTTCGGTACTGCATTTAAATCAAATCCGTGGCGTACACCCTTCAGATATTCATAATAACCGGCTGTTCCGATCATTGCGGCATTATCCGTACAATAAACCGGGGAAGGATGGTAAAAAGTAATTCCTTCTCTTTTGCAGGCTTCCTCTAATGCGCTGCGCAGTCCCGTATTGGAAGCTACGCCTCCGGCAATTGCAAACTTGGTAGTGCCCAAACGCTTTACGGCATCCATGGAATGTTCTACCAATACGTCGATTACTGCCTTTTGGAAGGAAGCAGCCACATCCGCCTGATTAAACTCTTCCCCTTTCATCTGACAGGAATTTAAATAATTCAGTACCGCTGACTTCAGGCCGCTGAAACTGAAATCATATTCCGCTGAAGCAACCTTTGCTCTGGGAAAATGAATGGCATCGGGATTGCCCTCTTTTGATACCTTATCGATCTTAGGCCCGCCGGGATATCCAAGCCCGATCGCCCTGGCAACTTTGTCAAAGGCTTCTCCCGCGGCATCATCTCTGGTTCTCCCTAAGATTTCATACTCTCCGTAATCTTCTACCAATACCAAATGGGAATGTCCGCCGGAAACCACCAGACATACAAAAGGCGGTTCCAGTTCTTTATTCTCTATAAAGTTAGCACTGATATGTCCTTCAATATGGTGCACACCAATGAGCGGAATTCCTGTCGCAAAGCTGATGGCCTTTGCAGCGGAAACTCCCACAAGTAAAGCCCCTACCAATCCGGGGCCGTAAGTTACCGCTATGGCTGTAATGTCCTCCAGCTTCTTGTCTGCTTCCGTAAGAGCCTGATTAATTACCTGATTAATTTTCTCGATATGCTTCCTGGATGCAATCTCCGGTACCACACCGCCGTATTCCGTGTGCAACGCAATCTGAGAGTATATCACGTTGGACAAAACTTCTCTTCCGTTTTTCACAACCGCTGCCGCCGTCTCATCGCAGGAGCTTTCTATCGCCAGGATTAGTACATCTTTCTCCATCTTATTCTTCCTCTTCTTCTACCGGTTTCCATCCGTAAATTTTGAAATGACCGTCTTCATCCTCACGCAGGACAAACACCTGGTTAGAGGGTTTCATCTGCGTGCCCTGACGGAAGGTAAAATTGCAATACAATCTGGCCCAGTCGTAACCGTCCCGGGTAAAATATTCCACATCTGTGCTGGAGGATACCGCATAACTGGAAAGGACTACCTCCATTCCCTTCATCTGTTCCACATCCCAGCGCAAGTCTTCTATATATTGATTTGGTGTTTTGTTGGCAATCAGTTCCGCATCATACAAATGCTCAATCTGTGCCGCCAGTGCCAAAAATTCTTCTTCGGTGTATTCTTCATTGTATAAACACTTCGTCATTTCCGCAAAGGACTTCACCACTTCCTTGGGCGTAGGCGGATAGCTTCTGTCAAAATTATAAAGAAGCACCTCCTGAACGGGAGTTATTTTCGCCGGAGTCTCTTCTGTTTTCGGTTTGCTCTTATTGGACAAATAATAATAGTAGCCAAGCACAAGACAAAGAAGCACGATACCGATGATTACGATTTTCACGCCGCTTTGGCTTTTCTTTTTCTTCTTATTCACAAAAGGTCCTCCTTTCCCTAAATATTCCCTCGGTCCTGCCTTTACTTTATCTATTCCTTTTATATATTACTTATCGGCAACCGGCAATGATAATTTATATACTTATAGTTTAATCCTCTTCATCCTCAAAAACAAGTTCAATCGTTTTACCGTCTTTACAGGTTTCTGCCGCCGGAAAAATCTTACGTGTCTGCGGCAGATATTCATCCGGTCTGTTTAAGGACGGACTGTAATGGGTCAGCCACAGTCTCTGTACATTCGCACGCTTGGCCAGTTCCGCCGCCTCATAAAAGGTCATATGTTTATTTTCTTTGGCCTTCACCAGTTTGTCCGGCTCCCCATACATCCCCTCGCAGATAAACAGGTCTGCATCCGTGGCATGACGGACAATGGATTCCGTAGGTCTGGTATCCGTACAATAAGTTACCCTAAGTCCCTTTCTTTGTTTACCCAAAACCATTTCCGGCACAAGTGTCATATTCTCGGTTTCTATGGTTTCTCCGCGCTGTAAGCGGCTCCAGTACTTCTTTTCAATTCCCAAAGCGACTGCCTTGTCAACCTGAAATTTACCAATTCGGTCAACGACAATACTGTATCCGTAACAGGGAACATTGTGATTCACACGGAATGCTTCTATCTTAAAACCGTCAAAAACAATGGTCTGCTCACTTTCCGTCAGTTCCAGACAATCAATCACAAAAGGAAGTTCCGGTGCAATAATCCGAAGAGATGCTACCACCTTGGAAAGACCTTTTGGTCCCACCAAAAGAAGCGGCTCTGTCCTTTCTGCATTCCCCATCGTAAGGAGCATACCGGGCAGTCCGCTGATATGGTCTGCATGAAAATGGGTAAAACAGATGACATCAATGGGCTTCGGGCTCCATCCCTTTTCCTTCATCGCCACCTGGGTACCTTCCCCGCAGTCAATCAATATACTTTGTCCGTTGTACCGGGCCATCATGGATGTCAGCCACCTGTAAGGAAGGGGCATCATTCCGCCTGTACCAAGCAAACAAATATCTAACATAGTTCCTCCATTTCACAGAATCTCCCCCGGATACTGCGCTTTTCGGATTGCGGGCTCTCACCCGCATCCTTAAAGAAGCTCCTCCACCTCCCGCTTTTCCACGGGAATGGCAAATCCTGCTATCATTTTATCATAACACTCTTCACAAAGATCAAAGCAATATTCCATGCCGTCCTTGTTACTAAAATATCCGAACCGGGCATCCCCGCAAAAGCATCCTTCTTTTACGATTCCCTTTTCTACCCGCATCTCTTTCTTACAGCGGTTGCAAATCACGGCTACCGGTTCTTTTCTATCATCATCTGCATAAATACGCATGGCTTCATCCTCCATTTCTCTATCTATATTCATTATACATGATTCCAAATCAAGAAACAGTGGTAAATCTTCCATGTACTGCCTATCTTTTCCACATAATCAGTGCATCCTCCGCAGGCTTTTCATAAAAGCCGGGGCGGACGCCTTCCCCACGAAATCCCAAGGACTCATAAAGTGCAATGGCCGGGGCATTACTCACCCGAACCTCCAGGGTACATTCCCCGATTCCGTTTCCGGGAGCTTCCTTTAACATATATTCCATGAGGGCTCTGCCGATTCCCTGGCGGCGGAACTTCTCCGCAACTACCACATTGGTAATTTCGCCTTCGCCTGCCATATTACGCACACCGCAACAGCCTGCAATTTCGCCGTCGACCTCTGCAACATAATAGTAGGCGTAATCCGCTTCTGCCATCTCCAGGAAGTCTTCCGCCTTCCACGGCATGGAAAAGGTTTCTTCTTCTATTTTACTGACTGCCTGTGCATCCGCAGCCACCAAATCCCTAATGATTAGCTTTTTCATTTTTTTCACGCTCTGCCTGTGACAATCTGAGATACTCCGGTGCATGCTTATCCGCAGGCACCATTTTTCCTTCTTTGTAATAGGTACTTGCCAGAATTCCGAAGGCTGCCGCACGCTGCCTGTTCATATGGGCAGGTGCAAAACCGTAGGGTACTTTCATCAGCTCTGCCAATTTATCGGTAAATACCGGCACACCGTCTCCTAAGAAAATCACTTCCCGGCCGTAGCCGTTGCAAATCTCCGCAATTTCTTCAACGGATACCGCGCACTGCTCTGTCAGCACCTTTAACCCGTAAGTCACCGGACTGTCCTGGTTTTTCACAAACTCATACACGCCGGTATACACTTGGTTGCGGCGGGCATCCATAATGGGACACACCAGTTTGTCTGTGCCGTACATATTACAGGCAAGTCCATCCAAGGTGGGGATTTCAATAATCGGTATTTGCAGGGCAAAGCCCAATCCCTTTGCTGTTGCGGAACCGATTCGAAGTCCCGTAAAGGATCCCGGCCCCTTTGCCAGTGCAATGGCATCTATGGTGGCAAGGTCCAGTTCCACCATCTTCTTCAGTTCATCCAACATGGGAAGAAGTGTCTGGGAGTGTGTCTTTTTGTATTGAATATTATATTCCCCGATTAAGGCATCATCCTCTACAATCGCTGCAGAAGCCACCAAACCGGAGCTGTCCAGTGCAATTATTTTCATCCTATTTTTCCTCTATGGTAATTTTACGGTAGTCAAACCCTTTTTCCAAATCTTTTAAAATCGTAATTTCCGTGTAATGCTCCGGTAAAATTTCTTCTATCAGGTTGGCCCATTCTATCAGACTGATTCCTTCGCCGTAAACATACTCCTCGTAACCGATTTCATCCATCTCGGAAACATCACCTACACGGTACACATCAAAGTGGTAAAAAGGAATCCTTCCTTCATCATAAACCTGCACGATTGTAAAAGTAGGACTGTTCACCGGCTCTGTTATGCCAAGTCCCTCAGCCAGTCCCTGGGTAAATACCGTCTTTCCGACGCCCAAGTCACCTATTAATGTATAAACCGCTCCGGGCTCTGCCTTTTGTCCGATTTCACGGCCTAAAGCAAAGGTATCCTCCGGGCGGAAACTTTCGATTATTTTCATTCCGTCACCTGCTATCTTCATTAAAAACGTATTTTCACTTTCTTCGGCGGCATATGGGTGGATATCATTTCAATCACTGCAGATGCCTGCTCCCCTAAATCCCTTTTGGGAAAAATCGCCGCATTCACGGGAGATGTATAAACAATCAGACTTTTGGTAGTGGAAACCGCCTTGTACATGGCATCCCACGCCTGCATCTGCACTTCCTCACCCTGGGAAACCGAAATTCCTTCCTCTGTCATCACATAGTGAAGCGGATTTTTAAATGCAGGGTTTGCTAAATACTGCTGTTTGGATTTTAAAAACAATGAAACCGGTAAGTATAAAAGAATCACGATTCCGCCAACCAGACACAAAAACCTTGCTCCCATAAAATAAGCAACTACCATAAGCGCACCGGCCACAGCACCGACTAATCCGGAAAAGCTGCCGTAGGTATGATGCAACATATAATCATATAAATCACCGGAAGTGATTTTGACGTCAAACTTTACTTCCATTTTCAACCCTTCCTATCTTGAAATTCAGCTTCGAACTTCCTGTTTCGGACCCCCATTCAGGAAACCCTATCATGTAACGAAAGCACCTACATAAGCAGGTGCTCTCTACTCTGATATTATTATACTAAAAAATGGACAAAGTGCAATACTTATTCCTTCTCTGTTCTCTTTGCCGCCTTTGTTGTTGCTGATTTTAAGATGGGACTTAACTTCTTGTAAACCAGCATGGTCACAACGGAAACGATGGTTCCCTTCAACAAATTCATAGGCACCACCGCAAATAAAACCAAAGTGGTAATATCCGTAATTGCCGCATTTACTTCCGTACCCATACCGATAATCACTTCAAGTGGCATTCCATACAATTTGGAAAATGCAGGAAGCAGATACACTGCGTTAAAAGCCGAACCAAACACCGTCATACAGAAGGTACCTGCCACACAGGCAACAATGGCATTCTTCTTGGTTTTCTTCACCATATAAATGATGGATGCGGGCAAAACAAAACTGCAGCCGATGACGAAGTTTGCCAGATCTCCAACGAATGCGGTAGAGGTTCCCTTAATCATCAGTTTCAATAAAATCTTACAAATCTCAATCATCACACCGGCCACGGGACCAAACGCAAAACCACCGATTAATGCGGGGATTTCACTGAAGTCCAGCTTATAAAATCCGGGTGCAAAAAAAACGGGAAAGTCAAAAATATGAAGCACTGTGGCAATGGCGGAAAATACACCAATCATCGCAATCTTACGGGTAGAAAGAACCCGCTCGGTATCACCGTTTTTCTTCTTAATCAGTTTCTCCGCTATGTATGCCACCACCACAAGGGCAAGGGCAATCCCCAAAACCTCTAACGCAAATACTGCGTTCTCCATAATACTTGTCCATAAACCATTTTTCATTTTCTTATCCTCCTAAAATCCGGCCTTCGCCTGTTTTTCAGAAAGGTTCTTCTTGGTGGTATTCTACGTGTGCCTCTCCGCGAGCTGCCTCAAGATAGATTGCGCGGAAGCGCAATCTAAGCGCGCGAGCGGTATTGCGTAAGCAATAAACTTCCTCTCCGCGAGCTGCGCATAAAAATGCCCCGGATGAAATCATCCGGGGCTAAAATTCATACCACAATGAGTCTTTTTACGTAAAAAGACCATCTTTCTTCTCTCATCCAGACTATACTGTCGGTTTTGGAATTTCACC
Source organism: Lachnospiraceae bacterium (assembly GCA_017561085.1). GTDB lineage: Bacteria > Bacillota > Clostridia > Lachnospirales > Lachnospiraceae > Suilimivivens. The sequence continues at coordinate 16,697 of JAFZDQ010000096.1, read as the reverse complement.
AAATCAGCCTTGATTAACACATACCCAATCATGATGCAGGCTCATGTGCCTGTATGCACCGTGCTAATCGCGGGTCGCGGACTGTCACCGCCGGTAGGGAATCACACCCTGCCCCGAAGAACTTTTCTATTTTCCTTTGCTATTATAACGCATCCTTCCTGCTGATACAAGAACTTTTTCGCCAAACAACTTTTCCTTATTCCGCTTCCTGTACCAGTTCCAAAAATTCCTCCTTATACTCATCATTTAAATCGATTTGTCTCAAGGTCTTTATTACATTATTTACGGATGCATCTGCAGGGGCGCTACTGTGGGATGCAAGAAGGCCGAATTCCGCAACCGCTGCCGCAAAACGGAAATCATCGGTAGGCTTTTTCTGATAAGAACTGTAATCAATGGGGTAGCTAAGAAGGCTGCTGGTGTCTCCTGCAGGCTTCTTGTAACGGATGCTTAAGGTAAACCATTCTTTATCAAAAGCCGCATTTTCATTTCTTTCTACATCTTCTACGCCGTATTCTTCTATGTATTCCTCACTGTATTTCAGTTCACTAATATCAGACTTATCCATATCGGATAAGGGATTTTTCAAAATCACTTCGTAAAGAGCCGTCACACTGTGGCCTGCGCCGATTTCTCCCGCATCCTTGGTATCGTCTGCAAAGTCCTCTTTGGCAAGGGCACGGTTTTCATAACCCAAAAGGCGATACTCGGAAACCACTGCAGGATTGAATTCCACCTGGAATTTCACATCCTTACAAATGGTAAGCAGGGTTGCGGTCATTTCTTCTACTAACACTTTTTTTGCTTCTCTTACGGAATCTATGTAGGCGTAGTTGCCGTTTCCTTTGTCCGCCAGGGTTTCCATTTTATTATCCTTGATGTTACCGCTGCCGAAGCCCAGTACGGATAAAAAGATGCCGGACTCTTTCTTTTCAGTAATTAACTCCTCTAATTCATCTTCACTGGTAAGACCGATGTTTAAGTCTCCGTCGGTTGCCAAAATCACACGGTTGTTGCCGCCTTTGATGAAGTTTTCTTCCGCAATTTCATAAGCGGTTTCAATTCCTTTGCTGCCGTGGGTACCGCCGCCTGCTTCCAAATCCATCAGGGCATTTTGAATTTTGTTCGTTTTGTCTCCGGATACGCCGCGCAGTACAACAGTATCATCGCCTGCGTAGGTAACGATGGAAACCCTATCCTTTTCCGTCAGATTCTCTGTCAGCATACAGAAGGATTCCTGCAAAAGAGGTAACTTATCATCACTGTACATGGAGCCTGACACATCTAATAAAAATACTAAGTTAGAAGCAGGGGTTTCTTCAAAATCAACGCTCTGTGTCTGCAGGCCAATCATCACAAGCTCCGCCTCTTCGTTCCAGGGGCACTTACTGATTTGCGTGGTTACGCCAAAGGGCTCGTTCTTTTTGGGTTCATTATACTCATAAGAAAAATAATTCAGCAGTTCTTCAATTCTTACTGCGCCTTTCGGCAAATCTTCCACATCATAGCCATCCCGGATCATTCTGCGTAAGTTGCTGTAAGATGCCGTATCCACATCTGCGGAAAAAGTAGAAAGAGGCTCTTTCTTTACGGAAGTATAACCTTTTTCTTCCCACTTGCTGTATTCCTCAGTGTTTTCATTAGGCAGGGGCTCAACTACCGCATAATCATAGCAGCTTTCCAGATACCCTTCCCCTTCCTGTTTTTCCATGGCGCCGCTTACAGCCGATTCCTTCATTGCCGGTGCCATATCTGCCATAAGCTGACCGGCAGAATCTGTATCTGTCACAGAGCCCTCAAATTCCGCTTCTTCTGCCGCTGCTTCTTCAAAATATTCGTTTGCCTGGACTTCAAAATAAATTTCTTCCGCCGGTCCGTTCCACTCTGCCTCAGGTGCTTCTGCTGCAGGCGCTTCTTCTGTGGTCATCTGATAACCGCCGTCAGCCGCTGCTTCACTTTTTGCCCCGCAACCGGTCATAAAAATTGATGTTGCCAAAATGGTAATTGCCAATACACTTGCTACTGTCCTTTTTTTCATAAAAAATTCCTCCCTTGTATCAGTTGTCTTAACTGTAACTAAGATACGCGGGAGGAATTTCCTTTTTATGGGTTTATTCTAAAAAAATTTTAATTTTATTTTAAGAAAATCGGTTGCGGTTTATTTACCGGTTAAGTAAGCAAAGAAACCGGATACGTCATTGCTCTTCATATAGCCCTTTTCTACCCAGAAATCTGCAGCCATCTGTGCGATTTCCATAACGTTTTCGGGCTTAGCAGGGTCATTGAATTCTTTGTTCATTGCTTCATCATAGAAAGTGATGCCTGCGCATTCTGCCTTAACATCTTCTACGGAAAGGTCAAGACCCTTTGCCATAATTTCGCAACCTTCTTCGAAGTTTGCGTTTAAGTAATCAACGGATTTGTTCCAGCCTGCGCTTAAAGCGTCAGCAGCATCCGGATGTTCCTCAAGGAACTTGGTGCTGATGGTAAGTACGTCAATAACTGCCTTCGGATAATCTGCGGAGGATAATAAAATATGTCCGCCTTCTCTCTGGCTGCAGTTGCTTAATGCAGGTTCCCAAGTAACCGCTGCATCAACCTGACCTGCGATAAATGCTTCACCTGCCGCATCATTGCTCATTTCTACGATGTTAATCTGGTCTTCTGTAATATTGCTGTCAGCAAGCATCTGTAAGAAGAGGAAATAAGAAGTTGCGGATTTGTCAAGCGCTACCGTCTTGCCTGCAAGGTCGTCCATGGTCTGGATTTCTGCTGTTGCAATGAGACCGTCACCACCTGTGGAACAGTCCATGGTACATACATACTGTTCAGGCGCGCCTGCTTCATACTGGATGATGTCACGGTCAAGAACCTGACCGAGTGCCTGGATACTGTTAGATACAAATGCAGCACCGTAAGCGGATTCATCTTCCATAATTACGATTTCCACATCATAGCCTAATTCTTTGAAGAAGCCCTTTTCTACACCGATAAATGCAGGTGCATATCCTGCCCAGGTACAAAATGCCATCTTCACGGGAACTGCTTCTCCCTCTGCCTTAGGTGCTTCTGCTTTGCCGCCGCATCCTACCAGGGAAAGGGTAAGTACTACGCTAAGAAATAATGCTAAAAACTTTTTCATAAAACTTTTCTCCTTTGGTTTATTTATCAAGAGCTGCATCCTGGCTTTCCTGCCAGAGCATCTCCATGATTTTCCGTTTCATTTTGAGGAATTCGGGGTGAACCAAAATTTCATGATTCCTCTCACCTTCAATGGTTACGGGAAGTACCTCTCGGATGGTACCGGGACGCCTGCTCATCACATAGATACGGTCGGCAAGTAAAATCGCCTCATCAATATCGTGTGTAATGAATAAAACGGTATTTCCGGTTTCACGGCTGATTTTTGCAAGTAATTCCTGCATAACTACCCTTGTTTGGGCATCCAAAGCCCCAAAAGGCTCATCCATCAGCAAAATTTGAGGATGATTTGCAAGAGTTCTTGCAATTGCCACTCTTTGCTTCATACCGCCGGACAGTTGCTTGGGCAGTGCATTCTCAAATCCCGCAAGTCCTACCAGTTGGATAAACTCCTTGGCCACCGCTGCACGCTCTGCCTTTGGCATCTTTTTCATCTTCAGACCGAACTCGATATTCTTCTGTACCGTCAGCCAGGGAAAAAGACTGTATCCCTGGAAAACCATACCTCTGTCAGCTCCGGGACCGGTCACCGGCATTCCGTCAATCTCCACGGAGCCTGCCGTGGCTTCTTCCAAACCGCCGATAATATTGATTAAAGTAGATTTTCCGCAGCCGGAGGGTCCTACCATTACCACAAATTCAGATTCTTTTACTTCCAGATTGATATCCTTTAAGGCTACCAGGTCTTTTTCTTTCTTGTTCGCAGCCGGAAATATCTTCTGTAAATTACTTACTTTTAGTTTCATCTTTTCCATTTGTACTGCTCTCCTAGTCCCCTAATCTTTCATGCCAAGGCACAATCATCTTGGTCAGACCTCTTAATAAGAAATCCGTAATCAGACCAATCACACCAATCATAATAAGGCCTGCAAAAATAACATCCGTCGCAAGGAATCGCTGGGACTTCAAAATAATGTATCCAAGTCCTGCTGAAGCCGCAACCATTTCTGCTACTACCAGATAGGTCCATGCCCATCCGATGGTCATACGGAAATCATCCATCAGCCCCGGCAATGCCGCAGGGAAAATCACTTCTGTATAAACCTGCAGTTTGCCTGCGCCCAAGGTGCGCGCCGCATTAATCATATTCTTATCAATGGAGGATACTGTGTCACAAACCATCAGTACCAGCTGGAAAAAGGTTCCCAGGAAAATAATCACATACTTCTGATTTTCATCAATTCCTAAATATAAAATAGTAAGGGGCACCAGGGCCACCACCGGAAGATAACGTACGAATTCAATTACCGGCTGGATAATCGCCGCAAATTTCGAGGAACGTGCCATCAGCATACCAATGGGAAGTGCCAGTACTGCTGACCAAAACCAACCTACCATAACACGTTTGGTGGAAAGATAACAGTGCTCCCAAAGGCTGCCGTCAGCGGCCATGTCCTTCAGGCTGTTCCACACATCCGTAGGCGACGGGATAAAAATCTTGTCCACAAAGCCTCCGTAAGTAATCACGCACCATGCCAAAATAATAATGCAAAAAGATATAAAAGAAAGACATCCGCCGGATAGTCTTTGTATTTTGTTTTTCATTTGTAAGTACTCCTAGTTATTTATCACACTACCACACTAAAGTATTATAGCATGAAAGAAAGGGTTTGTCATCCCCTTTCTTTCAAGAAAATTCATTCGTTATTTTTTCTCTGTATTACCCATACACTTCAGCAATTTATAACTACTTATTTTGATTGATACGCATGGTCAGACCGATTCTCTTTTTGGCAACATCCACAGAAAGAACCTGTACTTCCACAATATCTCCGACGCTGACAGCTTCTAACGGATGCTTGATAAACTTATCCGTAATCTGGGAAATGTGCACCAGACCGTCCTGATGAACACCGATATCCACAAATACACCAAAGTCGATGACGTTTCTAACGGTGCCCTTTAAAATCATGCCGGGCTTTAAGTCTTCCATATCAAGGACATCGCTGCGCAAAATAGGCGCCGGCATATTTTCTCTGGGGTCTCTGGAGGGCTTTTCCAGTTCCTTCAAAATATCTGTCAGGGTGATTTCACCGATTCCCAGTTCCTCTGCCAGTTTCTTTTTGTCTTTGATTTTATGCTCTAAGGAGCTGACAGCCACTGCGCCGGAAGCCGCACCGGTCATGGCGCCGTCTGCTTCTCCTGCTGCTTTGCCGCCTTTGTTGTTGCGTGCTGTGTCGGCAGCATCTAAGGTAACACCACCCATGGCTGCCATAAGGGCCTGTCCCATGGCAGTACCTGTATTTTTGATAACCACCTTCTGTGCTTTGGGTTTTCTTTCCGCTCTGGGTGCGGGGGCATCCTTTTTCAGGGCACCGGTTGCACCTTTCTTCGCCGCTTCCTTCTGGGCTGCTTTTACATCTTCCATGGTAAGTCCCATTTTATCAAGGAGTTTCATGGCTGCCTCATAGCTTTCGGGATGTACGCTGGTTGCATCCAAAGGATTTTCGCCTTCCAAAATACGAAGGAAACCGGCACACTGCTCGTACGCCTTGGGTCCTAATTTAGGTACCTTAAGGAGCTGAGCACGGCTTACAAAACGGCCATTTGCTTCACGGTAATCCACAATGTTTTTCGCAATGGTCTTGGAAATACCGGAAATATACTCAAGAAGCGGTGCGGATGCAGTATTCAAATCCACACCTACTTTGTTTACACAATCCTCTACCACACCGCCAAGGGCTTCGCCCAGCTTCTTCTGGTTCATGTCATGCTGATACTGGCCTACGCCGATGGACTTGGGATCAATCTTTACCAGCTCCGCAAGGGGATCCTGTAATCTTCTTGCAATGGAAGCCGCACTTCTTTGTCCCACGTCGAAATTAGGGAACTCTTCCGTTGCCAGTTTACTTGCGGAATAAACGGAAGCGCCTGCTTCATTTACAATTACATACTGGACGGGTGTATTTAACTCTTTAATCAGTTCTACAATCACCTGCTCGGATTCGCGGGATGCGGTACCGTTTCCTACGCTGATTAAGGAAACATTGTACTTACTGATGATTCTCTTTAATTCTCTCTTGGCTTCCTCTACCTTGTTCTGGGGAGCGGTAGGATAAATCACCTTGGTATCAAGCACCTTACCTGTAGCATCTACCACTGCCAGCTTACAGCCGGTACGGAACGCAGGGTCCCAGCCAAGCACAACCTTACCTGCAATGGGCGGCTGCATCAGAAGCTGCTCTAAGTTTTTACCGAATACGCTGATGGCGCCATCCTCTGCCTTCTCGGTTAATTCGTTTCTGATTTCTCTTTCGATCGCAGGCGCAATCAGTCTGTTATATGCGTCAGCAATTACCTCTGTTAAAAAAGGCGTGGTATATTCATTTTCGGAAGTAAGGGTCTTCTTGGCAAGGTACTGGAGAATACGTTCCTGGGGTGCCACAATTTTCACCGTCAAAAACTTCTCGTTCTCACCACGGTTCAGGGCAAGAATTCTGTGTCCTGCCGCTTTCTTAATAGGTTCCTCGTAAGCATAATACATTTCGTAAACGCTCTGCGCCTTCTCATCCTTGGCGGTACTTGCGATGGTTCCTTCCGCGCTCGTAATATCTCTGATATAAATACGATAGTCCGCTTCATCGGAAATGCTTTCGGCGATAATATCCGCTGCTCCCTGCAGTGCTTCCTTTACGTCCTTTACCTCTTTTTCTTCGCTGATGTACTTGGCCGCTTCATTTTCCAAAGGCTCTGTGGCATCCTGCTTTAAAATATATTCTGCCAGAGGCTCTAAGCCCTTTTCCTTCGCCACGCTGGCCCTGGTTTTTCTCTTGGGACGGTAAGGACGGTATAAATCCTCTACCACTACCAGGGTTTCCGCTGCCAGAATCTTTTCCTTCAGTTCATCGGTCATTTTGCCCTGTTCTTCTATGCTGCCGATTACCTGCTGTTTCTTATCCTCTAAGTTCCGCAGATACGTCAGTCTCTCATGCAGGGTACGGAGCTGTTCGTCGTTCAAGGAGCCTGTAACCTCCTTACGGTAACGGGAAATAAAGGGAATGGTATTCCCTTCATCAATCAGCTTCACCGCTGCTTCTACCTGCCATTTTTCAACGCTAAGTTCTTCTTTGATTTTTAAAATAATGTCCATTCTGTCTCGTCCTTTATTCTTTCTTTGGGTCTGAAACCACTTCCCCATTATACTGCAAAATGATTTGTATTTCTACCCATAAAGTGCTAATATATAAGTGACAAATGATGTTTGCACATTTGCACAAATAACAAACAAATTCAAAGAGAATGTACGATGGAAACTAATAGGAACAATCAATCAACTTCATATCATACACAGCATGCAGGAACACCCACCGGCGCTGCCAAAGCAGGACTTACCATGGCATCTGCCGCGCTGATTTTCGGAGCAGGTGCCCTGCTTACCCTACTTACTGTCTTTCTTCCGCTTGTTTTGGGAAGTCTGGCCATTGTTTTGGCGCTTCTTTCCAAGGGTAGTGAGAAGAAGATGCTTACCCAGGCCAAAGTAGGCTTTGGTTGCGGCATAGCAGGACTTTCCATGGTATTGGCACTCCTTGGCTCTACTTATGCCCTCATGTTTACCCATCCGGAAATGTTGCCGGAGGCCGGCCGTATGGTTGATACCATGTATGAAGAAACCTACGACACCAAAACAGAAGATATTCTTGGCTTTTCTTATGAAGACTTAATGACACAGCAGGCAGAAAAAATCACCTCCCTGAAAGAAAGGAGGCTTCCATGAATTTACTGATGACTAATTACGCAAATTCATATAATACAGGTGCTTACGGTGCTTCCTATTTGGCAGGCGCACAAGCTGCCGGCTTAGGTTTTCAACCTGTCGGCGCCGGTACGCAGACCGGCGAAGCTGCTGGAGCCGGTGCCATCCTAAATCCCGGCGAATCTACCCGCATCGCTCCCGGACGTACCTCCTCTCCCGCAGAGTGTCAGACCTGTAAAGAGCGGAAATACCAGGACGGCTCGGATGAAATGGTTTCCTTTAAATCGGCAGCCCATATTTCCCCTGAAAGTTCTGCTGCCAGGGTGCGTGCCCATGAACAGGAGCATGTAAACAATGCTTACAAAAAGGCAGCACAGGGTAACGGCAAGGTACTTTCCGCAACCGTATCCTTGCGTTCGGCCATTTGTCCCGAATGCGGAAGAAGTTACATCGCCGGCGGTACCACCCGTACGAAAATACAGTATCCAAACGAGTCCAATCCCTATCAGAAAAACCGCAAAGCAGCTGATGCAAACGCTACTACAGGCGGAAATGTGGATTTGGCTGTTTAGTTTTTCCTACTAATTTATTGATGATTATTTTGCAATAGGAGCAATACGCTTATGAATAACTATCTCTCTTCCTCCGGCTTAAAGTCCTTAGCCAAAGGACAGCTGCTGGGGAATTACGGCAATGTAATTTTTGCCGTGCTTATGCATTATGGATGTATCCTTGTTTTAAATACTTATTCCTCAGGACTGGGGTCGTCAAATACAACAGTTGGTTTTACCATCTACCTGTTACTTACACTGGCAATCAGCCTGGTAGACGGATTATTCCTGTTTGGCGAGGCAAATATGTATCTGAAAATCGCCTGTAACCAGCATGTGACCATACAGGATTTGTATTACGGTTTCAAAAACGACCCGTCGTCATTTTTGAAAATTCAGATTTTCTTTTCCGCTGCTTACCTGTTAATCAGTTTACCCACGGGGCTGGCCTTGAAAAAAATCAGAACTGCAACTGATAGCGAAACCATCCTGATCCAGGCAATTATCATCGTGCTATTGTTTGTTTTGGAACTCTATATCAGACTGGCATTTTCCCAATGGTATTACATGCTTTTGGATTTTCCGGAATATCCTGCAAAGAAACTAATCCCTGCCGCTTTTAAACTGATGAAGGGCAGCAAAGGAAGACTCCTTTATATCAACCTTTCCTTTATTCCTTTATTTGCTTTGGGATTCCTCAGTTTTTGCGTGGCATTTTTGTGGGTAATCCCCTATTATCAGGCTGTGAATGCAAATTTTTATTTAGACTTAGTCAAAAAGAAAACCGGCGAACCTTAATTGATATGTACCCTCCTTACTGTATGTCCAGTAAAGAGGGTACATATCAAATTGGGGTCTCCGGTTTTTATTTTGTTTGATAAATTGGAAGTTGACGCTCCGTCAACCTGAAATTTGTACCCCTATTTGCTATATCTTATTTCTTCCATAACCCATGTAAATTGCAGTACTCATAGGCTGCCACAAATTCTTCTCCATCCGCAAGTTTAAACTCTGCTCTTGGTTTATCTGTATATTCTAATTTAACTTTCTGACCACCTCTTGTTGTTTCAATAGCAATCCACTGAATATAATGTGCTTCTACCATTGGATGCTCTACTTCACCAACTTCAACAGTCACCTTGTCTCCATCCACTATTACAACAGGTACATGCTTCTCATGTGCTCCATCACTAGTTCCCGGTACAATCTCTGTCATCTTCTGACCGCAGCACATAACTGGAACACCTGACTCCTTCACATATTCAATGATATTTCCACAATGCTCACAAATATAATATTTCATATAAAAAACCTCCCTATTAATAATTCTCTTTACGTACTTCAAAATATGCCTGTGGATGATTACATACAGGACAAACTTCCGGTGCTTCAAGACCGACTACTACATGACCGCAGTTACGACATTCCCACATAGTTACGCCACTCTTTTTAAATACTTCCATAGCTTCAACATTTTTAAGCAATGCACGATATCTTTCCTCATGCAACTTCTCGATAGCAGCTACACCTCTAAACTGTGCTGCAAGTTCTGTAAAGCCTTCTTCCTCTGCATCCTTTGCCATTCTCTCATACATATCGGTCCATTCTGCATTTTCGCCTTCTGCTGCATGAAGAAGGTTTTCTGCTGTATCACCAAGTTCGCCCAAGGCTTTAAACCAAAGCTTTGCGTGTTCTTTCTCGTTCTCTGCTGTCTGTAAGAACAAAGCCGCAATCTGTTCATATCCGGCTTTCTTTGCTACAGATGCAAAGTAAGTGTACTTATTTCTTGCCTGTGACTCACCGGCAAATGCTTCCCATAAGTTCTTTTCTGTTTTGGTTCCTGCGTATGGGCTCTTCTTAACCTCTGCTACTTTCTCAAATTTCTCAGCAGACTGCTTACATATTGGGCACTGCTCCGGTGGCTGTTCTCCTTCGTGAACGTATCCGCATACTGTACATTTCCATGTTGTCATAATTGTTTCTCCCTTCGATTTTTCTTTTTTTTCATTATTTGGAACAATTTCTAATAACTTCTTTGCTTTTTCCATTGGAAAGTCTGACGTAGGAGGATTTGCAATCAACTCCTCTAATAACTCATGTACATTATTGCTCTGTGGAAGCATAAAACCAGCTTCTCTAACAATATCTTCCGCAATCAGTCTTTCTGATTTGGCTACTGCACTCATTAAACGGCTAAGTCCTTCCCTATCCGTTGTATCTACTATTTGTCTGGCCATAGTCTCACCATCAGACTTATTCTGTGCCAGTTCGTTTAATGTAACCTTTACTTCATCCGTTTTAGATTGTTGTGGCGGAAACTCAGCGGGTACCATGCTGATAGCTCCACTAGGACAAGCCTGTGCACACATTCCGCATCCCACACATTTATTGATATCAATAATACTATCTTCCGTATCTGTCGCTCCATAAGGACATACATACAGACACAGGCAATCCTTTGTACAAAGCCTAAGGTTTCTAACTGCCTTTAATTCCATATTTATGCCCTCCCTTCTATCTTTTCAAATTTATAAGGAGGAACTTTACATACCGGACATAACTCCGGTGGCTGCTCTCCGATATAAACAAATCCGCATACTGTACAAACCCAGATATCCATATCAGCAAGCATTGCTTCACCCTCATTAAGGTATCTGTTTACCAATGACGATAGCATTCTTGTAACCTTTTCACCCCATACACAGATTCTGGCTGCTCCTCTGTCGTGATTTTGGTCAGCAACTGCTCTTACGTTAGGATAATTATCTATATCCTCCTGTAACAGTTTCGCCACATTTTCAACAGTTGCATCATTTACTGCCGGTGTAATACTGGCAAAATATGCTGCCAGTTCATTGAACAGACCTGCTTCCTCCGATTTGTACTGCTTTTCACAACCTCTTGCAAGATTAGAGCATACCGCAGCTAATTGTCCCGCTGAAAGTTTTTTTAGGTCTGCAGCCTCTGTCTTCACACTGACTGGCTTTACTTCTGTTTTGGGTACTTCCGGCTTAAAATCAGATTTAACCGCACCACAAAGCGGACACTTCCAGTCCGCCGGCAACTGTTCAAATGGGACTTTTTCTTTTTCATCATCATAGACATATCCACAAATTTGACATATGTACCTCATAAAATACCTCCCTTTTATTTTTCCATACCACAAGGGTATATACATTCACTCATTTGTTTTTCATGGATGACACTTGCGTAAAAACGATATCCACCGGAAAAATTGTAACAATCAAAACCATTCTGCGTTAATATTCGGCAAGCGATATAACTTCGGAGACCACTCTGGCATATTACATACACCGGCTTACTGTCATCAATTTCATTTATTCGTTCTCTTAAGTCATCCACCGGAATATTGATATACCCATCAATGTGCCCCTGTTGATACTCCCAAACCGTTCTTGCATCCAATAAAGTAAGACTTCCATCTCTCGGAAGGTCTGCAATCTCATCCCAGTGATACTGTTTCACAAAGCCATTCCTGATGTTTTCAATCATAAATCCTGCCATATTAACAGGGTCCTTCGCCGATGAAAATGGTGGCGCATATGCCAAATCTAAATCCTTAAGCAGATTCGCTTTCATACCGGCATGCATTGCTGTGGCAAGCACATCCAGTCTCTTATCCACACCTTCTGTTCCCACAATCTGCGCTCCAAGAAGTTTCCATGTATCCTTTTCAAAAACAACCTTCATGGTCATAACTTTTGCACCGGGATAATAGCCTGCATGAGAAGCTGGGGAAAGGACAACACTTTCACAATCAATTCCCATAGATTTAGCTACTTTCTCCGTCAAACCAGTTCCTGCAACCGTCATATCAAATATCTTTATTATGGAGGAACCCATAGAACCCTGATAATGACTATCCCCTCCACAGATATTATCTGCTGCAATACGTCCCTGCTTATTTGCCGGTCCTGCAAGTGCAATTACGGTATCTTCTTCTGTCACAAAATGTTTCACCTGAATAGCATCACCCACAGCATAAATATCCTGTACAGAGGTTTCCATACGATCATTTACGACAATACTTCCTTTTACACCAAGCTTTAGTCCTGCTTGTTTTGCAAGACTATTTTCGGGTGCCACTCCTATGGCAAGCAAAACCATATCAGCTGCTATTTCACTATTATCTTCCAGCAGGGTCACAATACGTTCCCCATCCTGTCGAAAAGAGGTAACATTACTATTCAGTCTTAATGAAATCCCCTTTGCACGAAGCTTACTATGAACAAACGAAGCCATATCATAATCCAGCGTATTCATCAACTGATTCGGCCTCTGAACAATCGTCACATTAAGACCTTTTTCCTTAAGATTTTCCGCAACCTCAATACCTATATAGCCTCCGCCCACAATCACAGCACTTTGCACTTTTGTTTTTTCCAAATAATCATGAATCCGAAACGTATCTTCTACTGTTCTTAGCGAAAAAATCTTTTCACTGTCAATTCCGGACAGATTTGGTCTTACAGGTTTTGCACCCGGAGATAATAAGAGCTTATCATAAGGTTCCTCCCATTCTGTACCTGTAAGCAGATTTTTTACTGTTACTGTCTTTTGGGTCACATCAATGTTAGTTACTTCATGATTTACTTTTACTAAAATCCGAAATCTTGTCCAAAAACTTTCCGGCGTCTGAAGTGTCAAGTCACTGGAATCTGTGATTACATCACCGATATAATATGGCAGACCACAATTGGCGTAAGAAATATATCCTGTCTTTTCAAAAACAATTATTTCTGCACTTTCGTCCAGACGGCGAATTCTTGCTGCGGCCGAAGCTCCACCAGCCACACCACCTACAATTACCACTTTCATTTCTTACACCTCAATTCGTTTTATAAATTAATGCTTTCCACAACCATGGTTTCCACATCCATGGTCTCCACCTGTATGTCTATCCTCATGGTGATGGTGATTACAATTTGAACCGGTATTTACAAGTGTACCGGCAAGATAACTTGAAACTGCTTTATCCACATTTCCCGTTGCACCTGCACACAGTTCTATTCCGGCTTCTGCAAGCGCCATCTGTGCACCGCCTCCGATACCGCCACAAATAAGTACATCTATCTGATTTGTTGCAAGCACTCCTGCCAGAGCACCATGTCCTTGTCCATTTGAGCTAATCACTTCCGAAGAAATGACTTGATTATCCTCTATTTCATATACTTTAAAATTCTCGGTTCTTCCAAAATGCTGAAATACCTCTTCGTTGTCATATGTTACCGCTATTCGCATAATTCCATTCTCCTTTTTTTGTAATTGTCTTTGATTCAAGTATGATTTCGTTAAATGACATTTTTTACAATGCGGACTTCCATCACAAAGCACATAATTTCCACCTTCGATTTGAAGCCCCTTTCCCATCACTAACGCCTTTGCAATTTTTTCTCTCGCATTATTATAAATTAATTGAGCAGTTGTCCGTGCAACACCTAACTTATTAGCACATTTTTCCTGACTGAATCCTTCCAAGTCAATCAGTCTTATGCTTTCGTATTCATCAACAGTCATAATCAACATTTAGCTGTTATTATTTTGCTGAGGTATAAACACTTTAACATCAGGCTCTTTACATACTATTCTCTTTCTACATCTTGGCATCTTAACACCTCTTTTTGGGGCATATGCCATAAAAATATTATACCATATATCTTTATGAAATAAAGAAAAACTGTGATAACAAAATCACAGTCTTCTTTCAAAAACATATTCTATTTTAGAAGATAAGTCTTCTCTAAAAACGTATCCAAGTCTATTGAATTTCTTTATTTCTTCGGGATTTTCAATGCAGTTTTCTGCCATGAATCTAACCATTTCACCTCGTGCCATTTTTGCATAAGTACCTTTTGTTACCAGTTTCCCTGCAGATAATTCGCAAAATGTTATAGATATATAGGTATCTTCTTCGGATAGATATCTCTCGATACATTTAGAATATTCTTTTGATGCCAGATTAATTATAATGCCCTTCTCATCTCTAACACCTTTGTAAAGCATATCTCCCCAATATTCATATAAGTTTTTTTCATTTCCGATTGTAGCTTTTGCCTTCATCTCTAAGCGGTAAGGTGTTACTCCATCCATTGGCTTCAAAACACCATAGAACGCTGATAATATCCTTAGATGTTCCTGTATATATTCAAAATGCCCATCCTCAAATACTGTAGGAGCCATGTACTGGTACGCAATTCCTTCATATGATAATATCGCTGGTGTAAGCCTATGGTACAAGTCCATATTCTCTAAACGTCTCACATTTTGCTCCACGATTTTATCATTGCATTTCCACAATTCCTTTAACTTATCTTTAGACTTGCCTTTTAACCATGCTAATATTTCCGTAGCCCTATCAATAAACATGGGCAATCCCATAGGTTCTAAAGTATCAAGGTTTATATTCATCTTTTTTGCTGGAGATAATATTATTTTCATTTTTCTAATTCCTGCAACATTTTTTCCGGGTCCTCTGCTGCTTTCACCCTATCATTTGCTTTAATAATAATTCCTTGCTCATCTATTAGATATGTTGTTCTTACAACCCCCATAGAAATCTTACCGTAATTTTTCTTTTCCTTCCATACATCGTATGTTTCAATTACGGTGCGCTCCGGGTCTGCAAGAAGCGTAAATACCAATCCGTATTTTTCTTCAAATTTTTTATGAGAAGCCACTGAATCCTTACTGACCCCAAGGACAACTGCTCCTTTCTCTGTAAACTGAGGATATCTTTCAGAAAATCCACATGCTTGCTTTGTACATCCCGGTGTACTATCCTTTGGATAAAAATATAAAATAACCTTTTTTCCAATATAATCATTTAATTTATGCAATTTTCCATCTTGGTCAAACAGCTCAAAATCTGGTGCCTTGGTTCCTACTTCTAACATACTTTACTCCTTTCTTAACGAAGCGTAAAATTCAAATTTGTTTAATTGACTCAAGCCCATACAATTGAACTCCGTTCAATTGTCATCCCTCGCTCTAAAGAGCTCGGTCAATTCTCTTTTACTAATCTGAAAATAAATCCTGCGGAAGGATATTACAGTTCCGCAGGACCACTTAAGATATCATATAAAAATCAAAATCCGGCTTTACGCCTCTTCTTTGGTATTAATCCACTTCAAATAAGCATTAATAAACAAATCCAACGCGCCATCCATCACCGCATCCACATTTCCCGTTTCCGCTTCCGTACGATGGTCTTTCACCATGGTATAGGGCTGCATGACATAGGAGCGAATCTGGTTGCCCCAGCCGATTTCTTTCACTTCTCCCCTGATATCGGAAAGTTTCTCGGCATTGGCTTCCTTTTGAAGCATATAGAGCTTGGCTTTCAACATTTGCATTGCCTTGTCCTTATTCTGGAACTGGGAACGCTCATTCTGACACTGTACCACAATTCCGGTAGGCAAATGGGTAATACGTATTGCAGAGGATGTCTTGTTAATATGCTGACCACCCGCACCGCTGCTTCGGTAAGTATCAATACGCAGGTCATCATCATTGATTTCCACATCCACATCATCATCAATATCCGGCATAACATCCAAGGATACAAAAGAAGTCTGACGCTTGCCCTGGGCATTAAAAGGAGAAATACGCACCAGTCTGTGCACACCCTTCTCGGACTTCAAATATCCATAAGCATTCACACCATTGACCTGGAAAGTCACCGACTTAATTCCGGCTTCATCGCCGTCCAGATAATCCAGCACTTCTACGGAAAATCCTTTCCGCTCCGCCCATCTGGTATACATGCGGTAAAGCATACTGCACCAGTCACAGCTTTCCGTACCGCCTGCACCTGCATTCAGTTTCAAAATCGCATTGTTATCGTCATATTCTCCTGACAAAAGGGTACTGATTCTGATTTCCTCATAAACGGAAATCATTTCATCCAGTTCACTGCGGATATCTGCCACAAGATCCGGGTCTTCTTCCTCGTAACCCATTTCAATTAACATCTCAATATCTTCATAACGGCTGAATAACCCGTTCATGGTATCTACCGTATCCTTGAGATTTTTTAGTTCTTTCATTTTTTGATTGGAGATTTCCGGATTGTCCCAAAAATTAGGGGCTTCCATTTCCCGCTCCAATTCTTCGATTTTCTTTGACTTATTATCTAAGTCAAAGTGAATCCCTCACTTCCGCTAAAGGGGTTTTGTAAGCCTGAAGTTCTGACTTCATCTGGTCTAATTCTACCACTTAACGTTCACCTCTTT
>JAFZDQ010000095.1 GCA_017561085.1 Lachnospiraceae bacterium | reverse complement strand
TCATCAGATAAAGAAACTGATAATGACAGTGGAGGAAATTATGACCAGAGAACATACAAGAACCATTCAAATAGGAAACAGGGTAATCGGAGGGGGCAACCCCATATTAATCCAGTCTATGACCAATACGCGGACAGAGGACGTGGAGGCTACCGTTGCCCAGATTTTGAAATTAGAGGAAGCAGGATGTGAAATTATCCGTTGTACCGTACCCACTTTAGAGGCGGCAATGGCACTTCGTGAGATTAAGAAGCAGATTCATATTCCTTTGGTGGCTGACATTCATTTTGATTACAAGATGGCAATTGCAGCCATGGAAAACGGCGTAGATAAGATCCGTATCAACCCCGGAAATATTGGCGGAAGAGAGAAACTTGAGGCAGTCGTTAAGGTTGCGAAAGAGCGGAATATTCCCATCCGTGTGGGGGTAAACAGCGGTTCCCTTGAGAAGGAACTGGTAGAGAAATATCATGGTGTTACCGCAGAGGGCATCGTGGAAAGTGCCCTGGATAAGGTGCGCATGATAGAAGAAATGGATTACGAAAATATCGTAATCAGTATCAAATCTTCGGATGTTATGATGTGCGTAAAGGCCCATGAAATTTTAGCGGCACAGACAGATTATCCTCTTCATGTGGGGATTACCGAGTCCGGTACCATTATCAGCGGAAATATCAAATCATCCATTGGACTTGGACTGATATTGAATCAGGGAATCGGTGATACCATCCGTGTATCCCTGACAGGTGATCCGGTTGAAGAAATCAAGTCCGCCAAGCTGATTTTACGTACACTTGGTCTTAGAAAAGGCGGAATAGAGGTGGTATCCTGTCCTACCTGCGGCAGAACCAAGATTGATTTAATCGGTCTTGCCAATCAGGTAGAAACCTTGGTTGCAGGCTATCCACTTGATATAAAGGTAGCGGTTATGGGCTGTGCCGTAAACGGCCCCGGAGAAGCCAAGGAAGCGGATATCGGTATCGCAGGCGGTATCGGTGAAGGCCTTTTGATTAAAAAGGGCGAAATAGTGAAAAAAGTGCCGGAGGAACTTCTTCTTGCAACCTTGAAGGAAGAACTGGATGGTTGGAACAGTTAAGTTTCCCGGACCAAAGAGAAAAGGATTAAAGTAAGAATGTCTAAGCAGTTTTTTGAAGTATTCCCCAATTTAAAATTAGATAAAAAAACACATGATTTATTTGAACAGGTAACGGTACTGAAGGTCTCTGCCACGAAAACCAGAGACCTTATCAGGGTTACTTTTTTGTGCGATTATCTGATACTGAAGGAGACCGTATATAAGGTCGAGGATGAAATCAAGAAGCAGCTTTTTTCCCAGCATGATGTTACGGTGAAGTTGTATGAACGTTTTCATTTATCCGGACAATATACACCGGAGAAACTGATGGATGCATATCGTGACAGTATTTTGCTGGAGATGCGTAATTACAGCCCTGTTGAGTATAATATTTTGAAAGCAGCGGAATTTGCCTATCCTTCCGAAAAGGAAGTGGTCATGACGATTGAGGATACGGTACTGGCCAGGAGCAAGGCGTCGGAGCTGGTACGCATTTTAGAGAAGATCTTTAATGAGCGTTGCGAATTCGGAATAACACTTTCCGTGCAGTACAAAGAAAAGAAAACAGGCAAATATAAAGAAGAAGACGATATTAAGATTGCCAGACAGGTAGCCATGATTGCCAATCGGGTATATGGCGCAGGCGAGGGAGCAGCAGAAAATTCCGGTGAAGCGGCAGATATGCCGTCTGAAACCATGGCACAGGATGTGCAGGGTGAAAAGCCTGTGGTCTTGGATGCTGAGAATGCCAAGGAGAAGCAAGGTCCGGCAGCAGAATCCGAAAAGAAGGTACCGGCAGGCAATACTGCAAATGCCACGGTAGGCGGCTTAAAGGGCGCCGGACGAGGCATGAAGAAGGGTGAAAAGAAAGAATTCAAGCGTCCGCTGAAACGTTCCGATAACCCGGATGTACTTTACGGAAGGGATTTTGAGGACCCTGCAATTGCCATTGAAGAGATTGTTGGTGAAATAGGTGAGGTGGTAATCCGCGGCAAGGTTATGAGTGTAGACAGCCGCGAAATCAAAGGCGAGAGAATCATTTTTATTTATGAGGTCACTGATTTTACCGATACCATCACCATGAAAATGTTCCTTAGTAAGGATCATTTTGAAGAATTAAAAAAGGATGTTGTAAAGGGTGCCTTTATTAAATTAAAAGGTATGGTAATGATGGATGGTTATGATAAGGAACTGACCATCAGCTCCATCATCGGAATTAAGAAAATACCGGACTTTACCACCACGCGTATGGATAACAGCCTGCGTAAGAGGGTAGAGCTTCATTGTCATACCAAAATGAGTGATATGGACGGTGTTTCCGATGTAAAGACCATTGTGAAGCGTGCCTACAAGTGGGGACATCCGGCTATTGCAATTACAGACCATGGTGTGGTGCAGGCATTCCCGGATGCCAATCACGGATGGGACGATTTGTACAAGGCTGCGAAAGACGCTGCCAAGGAAAAGGGGGAAAAAGAGCCCGACAAACAGGATTTCTTTAAAATCATTTACGGGATGGAAGCGTATCTGGTAGATGATTTACAGGATATTGTTACAGAGGAAGCCGGACAGGATTTTACTTCCGACTTTGTAGTGTTTGATATTGAGACCACCGGTTTTTCACCGGTAAACAATAGAATCATCGAAATCGGTGCAGTAAAGGTACAAGGCGGAGAAATCACAGATCATTTTTCTGCATTTGTCAATCCGCAGGTGCCGATTCCTTTTGAAATTCAAAAATTAACCGGAATCCGTGATGAAATGGTAATGGATGCTTCTTTGATAGAGGAGGTTCTTCCGCAGTTTCTTGCTTTTTGCGAGGGTACTGTATTGGTAGCCCATAATGCAAATTTTGATATGGGCTTTATCAAAGAAAATTGTAAGAGACTTGGCTATCAGCAGAAGTTTACCTATGCGGACACGGTGGGAATTGCCAGAATCCTGTTCCCGGGACAGGCGAAGCATACATTAGATGCTATGGCAAAGACCTTAGGTATTTCTCTGGAGAACCACCATCGGGCAGTGGATGATGCCCAGGCCACGGCAGAAATATTTGTAAAAATGATTCCTCTTTTGAAAGAACGGGGAGCAGATACCCTTGCCAAGGTGAATGAAATGGGGGCTTCCAGCCCTGATATTATCAAGAGACTACCTTCTTATCATACCATTATCTTAGCCCGGAATAATATCGGCAGGGAGAATTTATATACCCTTGTTTCCGAATCCCATATTAATTATTTTAACAGGCAGCCCAGAGTACCAAAGAGCCTTCTTTTAAAACACAGGGAAGGTCTGATTGTGGGAAGTGCCTGCGAAGCCGGTGAACTTTACCGTGCGCTTTTAGACGGCAAGCCGGATGCGGAAATTGCAAGGATTGTGGATTTTTATGATTATTTGGAAATTCAGCCGCTTGGAAACAACAAGTTTATGATTGCTTCAGAGAGAGTACCTTCCATTCAGTCCATGGAAGATATTATGAATATGAACCGCAAGATAGTAGCCCTGGGAGATGAGTTCCAAAAGCCCGTGGTAGCGACCTGTGATGTTCATTTTTTAGACCCTGAGGATGAAGTATACCGAAGAATTATTATGGCAGGTAAGGGTTTTGCGGATGCCGATGACCAGGCGCCTTTATACCTGCGTACCACAGAAGAAATGCTGGAGGAGTTCTCTTATTTGGGCTCTGATAAAGCAGAAGAAGTGGTAATTACCAATACCAATAAGATTGCCGATAGAATCGATGTGATTTCGCCGGTGCGTCCGGATAAGTGTCCGCCGGTTATTCCGGACAGTGACAAGACTTTGACGGAGATTTGTTACAATAAAGCCCATGAATTATATGGGGAAGAACTGCCTCTAATCGTAAAAGAACGTTTGGAAAAAGAATTAAATTCCATCATTAGTAACGGTTTTGCGGTTATGTATATCATTGCCCAGAAGCTGGTGTGGAAATCCGTGGAGGATGGTTACCTGGTAGGTTCCCGTGGTTCCGTAGGTTCCTCCCTGGTAGCATTTATGGCAGGTATTACGGAGGTTAACTCCTTAAGTGCCCATTACAGATGCCCGCACTGCCGCTATTATGATTTTGATTCACCGGAAATCAAGGCATCAGCAGGTAATGCCGGCTGTGACCTTCCGGACAGGGATTGTCCTGTTTGCGGTAAGCCGTTAGTGAAAGACGGTTTTGATATTCCTTTTGAAACCTTCCTTGGTTTTAAAGGAGATAAGGAGCCGGATATCGACCTTAACTTCTCCGGCGAGTATCAAAGTAAGGCGCACAAATATACGGAAGTTATTTTCGGTGCCGGTCAGACCTACCGTGCAGGAACCATCGGTACCCTTGCGGATAAAACTGCCTTTGGTTATGTAAAGAATTACTATGAAGAGCGTGGTAAGCACAAGCGGACCAGTGAAATAAACAGAATTGTACTGGGATGTACCGGAATCAGACGAAGTACCGGTCAGCATCCCGGCGGTATCATTGTACTTCCGGTGGGTGAGGATATTAACTCTTTTACGCCGGTCCAGCATCCTGCCAATGATATGACGACGGATATTATCACAACCCATTTTGATTATCACTCCATTGACCATAACCTTTTGAAACTGGATATTCTGGGACACGACGATCCCACCATGATCCGTATGCTTCAGGACCTTACGGGCATGGATCCTACCACCATTCCGCTTGATGACAAGCAGGTAATGAGTCTGTTCCAGAACACATCGGCATTAGGAATTACACCTGACCAGATTAGCGGTTGTCCCGTGGGTTCCTTGGGAATTCCGGAGTTTGGAACTGATTTCGTTATTCAGATGCTTCTTGATACTAAGCCCCAGAGTCTTTCTGACTTAATCCGTATCTCCGGATTAGGACACGGAACCGACGTATGGCTTGGTAACGCACAGACGCTGATTGCTGAAAAAACGGCGACCATTTCAGAATGTATCTGTTGTCGAGACGATATTATGGTTTATCTGATCAGTAAAGGGGTAGAGAGTGCATTGTCCTTTACCATTATGGAAAGTGTCCGTAAAGGAAAGGGCCTAAAACCGGAATGGGAAGAAGCCATGAAGGAAAAAGGTGTTCCCGACTGGTACATCTGGTCCTGTAAAAAGATTAAATACATGTTCCCCAAAGCCCATGCGGCAGCGTATGTAATGATGGCTTGGAGAATTGCTTATTGCAAAATTAATTTCCCGCTGGCTTATTATGCAGCATATTTTTCCATCCGTGCATCTGCGTTTTCCTATGAAATCATGTGTCAGGGACAAACACATCTGGAAAATGTAATGGCGGATTACAGAAACAGAAATGAACTGGGCACACTGTCTAAGAAAGAGCAGGATGCCTATAAGGACATGAAGAGTGTACAGGAGATGTATGCAAGGGGCTATGACTTTACCCCCATTGATATTTTCTCGGCACATGCGCGGAATTTCCAAATTGTAGACGGTAAGCTGATGCCTTCCTTAAACAGTATTGACGGACTTGGCGAGAAGGCAGCAGAAGCGATTGTGGAAGCAGCCAAAGACGGTCCGTTCCTTTCCAAAGATGACTTCAGACAAAGAACCAAGGTATCCAAAACGATCATTGATTTGATGGATTCGCTGGGACTTTTGGGGAACTTGCCTGAATCAAACCAGATTAGTTTATTTGATTTCGTATCCGCTGAATAACAGGCGGATACGAAGATTTAATCGAAAGCAAAAGTTCAATCCGAAAACGAAACTTTTAAGTCAGACATAATCTTATGAGGTGGATATGAGTAAATCAAAAAGAGACAGAATCAGACGCTTTAATTTCAAGAAGAAACCGATAAATCCCTGCTTTTTAATGATGGCAGCCAAGCTGATTATCAGCTGGCCGGACTTAAAGAAAAGAAACCTGAAGCTGGAAAAGAAAAATATGGATACCGTAGAGGGACCCTATTTACTTTTGGTGACGCATTCTTCCATGGTAGACTTTAATATCATGCTGAAGGCTACCCATCCGGCACGGGTCAATAATGTAATGACCCTGGAGGGATTTAACACCTATACAGAGCCTCTGATGCGTTCCCTTGGGGTAATCGGTACCCGTAAATTCATTACAGATACCAATTTAATCCGCAATATTAAGTACAGTATTGAAAAATTGGGAAATATTTTTGTACTGTTTCCGGAAGCCCGTTATTCGTTGGACGGATGTACCTCTTATATTCCGGAATCCGTAGGGAAAATGGCGAAAATGCTTAAAGTTCCTGTGGTAGTTTTAAAAATTCACGGCAATTTCGTAACCTGCCCCCAGTGGAACAAAATCAATAAAAAGACCTATGTAGAAGCAGTGATGGAACCAATTGTGTCCGCAGAAGAGGTGAAAACCATCACCCATCAGGAGATTAACAGCCGTATCAGGGAACATTTCCGTTATGATGATTTTGCATGGCAGAAAGAAAAAGGGCTTAAGATTGACCATCCGAAGCGTGCAGACGGTCTTCATGCGCTTTTATACAAATGTCCGGCCTGCGGTGCTGAGCATGAGACAGATTCAGCAGGGGCGTATTTGTGGTGCAATCATTGCGGCAAGCGGTGGTATATGGACGAATACGGACAGCTGAAAGCGGTAGAGGGCGAAACGGAATTTGCGCATATTCCGGATTGGAGTAACTGGGAAAGGGAGTGTGTACGCAAGGAAATTGAAGAAGGAACCTATTACTTTGAGGATGATGTGAGAGTAGAGACGCTTCCGAATTCTTTCCGCTTTTATAAACAGGGCATGGGCAAGCTGATTCAGACTCCGACAGAGACGATTATAAAGTGTAATTATTACGGAGAAGAATATACTTTAAAGAAATCCGCTGCAGAATTAGAGAGCCTTCATATTGAATATGATTATCTGAAAAGAGGAGACTGCGTGGATATTTCCGTTCCGAATGACAGCTTCTGGTGCTACGTAAGTAAGAGAGATGTGATTACCAAACTTTCTTTTGCGACTGAGGAGATTCACCAGTTGGCGAAGAGAAAATAAGTAATTATTGATATATAAATATGGCAATGGTTATTGGCATTGAGATAAATGACTATGCATGCTATAATTATTTGTATATTTATAATTATTTCAACCTTATATGCTCAATTATTTATGACTGAAATATATGAACGTATTGGTAATTTACTAATAAGAGAAGGTGGGATGCGATATGCAATATTGTGGTGAGTGTGGAACAAGGTTAAGAGAGGGAAGTTTGTTTTGTCATGAATGTGGAGCGAAAGTAGCCCATAATGAATCAGATTACAACGAGAATAGTAATCAAAATATGATGATTTGCAATAAAAATGTTGAAAAATCTATTGAAAAGGTTGTTTCTTGCGAAAGCAATGAATTAGTAAAAAAGAAATTACAGATTCCAATGTATAAAGGAGAACAGAAATTCTTTACATTTATGGGAAGAAAACTGGTTGTTACAGAAGATAAGGATACCTTTAATTACTATCGTAAACTGTATAGTAAATTGGCTAAGAAGGGGGCAGATGCTTTAAAGAAAAACTATTTAACGAATATAATAAACTTAGACTTATTTCTTAGTGATTTTTTTAATATGTATTTACATTATAGAAAGCCCTTGATAGATGCTACTGTTGATTTATTAACAGAAGCAGGAATATATGATGTGTCACAACAAATCTTTGAAGAACAACATACGACTGATTTTTGCCTTTGCAGGGAAGATGTAAAGGTAATGATTGATAGTTTTAATTTGACCATTGAAGCGAATCAAAATAAAAAGATACGGGCTTATAATATGATGCCGGGAGTAGTTTTCAGTGGCTTTGGGGGACTGATTGCAGCGACTGCTTTAAATGTTGCTGTTACTGCAATAGCAGAGGCGGATATAAAGAATGCGAATGTGACGCAAGCACAGAGAAAAGAGTTATTTGGGAGAATTAATATTGATAATTTAATGTATCGTGCATATTTAGACTACTGGAGAATTTTCTTATCTTTTACATGGTTGATGAACAACCGACATATGAACGTATGGTATCCTACTACTGAAAAAAACCAAAGAGCTAAAGGATTGTTTCAAAATTTGACTGCGGGTAGATTACCAGAAGATAAGGTTCCTGATTTAATAATTGATTTATTGCAATTAAATCCATATGATGAGGAATATTTGTCATATATAATTGAACGGTATGGAGAAACTGATGAAATTATGGAGATTAAAGATTACTTTAGTGTATAAATAATAGTAATCTTTTATGAGAGAAAGAAGTTTTTTGAGGGAGGTAGGCTTATGTTGGATATTATCAATATAGAGAATCATATAGAATTGCTCAAAGAGATAAGTGATGTACGAAAGTTTTTAGACGAAGGATTAAGTGATGATGCTTGTTTTCATTTAAGAAAAGCGCTGGAGTATATAGTGTTTGAGTTTTTGCGAGAAAATCCAGATTGTGTTGGAGAAGATTTGTTTTCAAGCATTGTTAATTTGCAAAAGAGTGGTAGAGATATTCCTCTTATTGATAATACTACATGCAAGTTATTCCATGAGATTAGAACGACTGCGAATGCACAAGTTCACTTTAATACTAGTGAAAAGAAATCAATAGATAGTATTGGTAAATTGTTTGAGAGATTTCTTATCTTTTTAGATTCTTTCTGTGAAGAGTATCCTGAACCAAGTGAAAAGGAATTACCTACCTATATAGAACGGGATGAAGATGATATACCAACACCAATAATTCGCTATAGTCAAAAGGAGTTTGGACGTATTTGGAGTTATAGCGCAAATGCACAGGAATGGGTTAAAAGTCGTAAAGAGGGCGCTTGGAAACGGTTAGTGTGGTTGGAAGAAAAAGAAGAGTATATTTATAGTACACGTGATGGGATATGCCACATAGATTCAAAGAGACTTGTAAAAGATATTGATAAGAAAGTATTGCGCATAGAAAAATCTGAACGACATATTCCGGATGAAAAAGGAGGAATTGTTAACATACCTGGATTTTTGCAATATTATTATGGATATTCTAATGTGTACATGGACGGTTTAGAGGTATGGTATGATTTTGTAAATTGGAACTATGTAGTTGCAGAAGCGCTACTTCTTTTTGAGGAATTAATTTTACCTAATGAAGAAATGCGATTTTTACATCCAGAAAAGATGTATGAAGATATGGTGCGATATGAATCGGCACAATGGAAGAAAAGAATTAATAGTGAGATTAAAGAACCTAAATTTAGTAAATTGATTTTATCAGCAAAAACTGATATTAGTTCCGATTTTAGATGGACAGATTATGCTGAATGCATAGCAATTAATGAAAGCGAAGAATTAGAGGAAAATAGCACAATTGTTGTTGATGAAAACGGTTCTATATATACATACGGATATAAAGAATTATTACATTTTCATGGCCCATATGAAGGTGATGTTGTTATCAAGGACGGAGTGGAAATAATTGGTGAAAAAGCGTTTGATGGTATAGATAATGGTCTAGAAAGTTTAATTTTTCCAAGTACGTTAAAATGTATTAAATCAGGTGCATTATGTAAGTTACTTAACAAAAAGATTGTAGTACCGGATTCTGTAGAGATTTTGAATGATGCATTTAATGAAACTACGCAAGTTTTTTATATGAGTGATTTGACGCAGAATATAAATAAATTATATGATGCATATTTAGAAAGAGTTGAATTAGAGAAGAAAAGGAGCGAAGAACTACAAAGAGAGCGAGAAAAAAGAGAACAAGAAAGAATTGAATTAGAGAGGAAAGAAGCGGAAAGAGTTCAGAGAGAGTTAGAAGAAGAGAAAAAACGACTTCAACAAAAAGCGGACGAGGAGAGAAAACGAAAAAATAATACTATTATTTTTGTGGCTATAGGTATATTCGCTTTTGTGACTATGTTTTTACTGTTAATAATTGCAGACGTGCTTTTGTATGCAGTGGGACCGAAATCATATTCTCATAACCAAATATATGTTATTGATGATGAGTTTCGTGTATTATGTGAAAATAATGATGGAGAAAAGGAATTCAGCATATTAGAATATGTAGGTAATGAAAAAGAAGTGATTATTCCAGAGGAAATAGATGGTTATGTTATTACAAATGTTAGAGATACAGCATTTGTCGACAATGATAATGTAAAAAGCGTATTAGTTGAATCTGCAAAAATAAAGGAGAGTATTAAATTTACTAATTGCATTAATCTGGAAAAGGTAGAATATCCTAGTAGCATTGAAAAGTTTCAAAGAAATTCATTTGTTGATTGTCCTAATGTCGAAGAAATTATTATACCGGATTCATGTTATTTGAGTCCAGTAATATTTGAGTATACTAGCGATTTTTACACGGACGAAGTAGTAAAAATTCTTAGAGTTGATAATAATGGAAAGACACATAAAGAAGAGTGTCCTAAAGGAAGTATTTCAGATTCACAATCATATTGGACTATAGATAATTCAATAGAATATGAATTCAGCTCTTATGAAGGTGTTTCAATAGTAGCATTGGGAAAAGAGAGTAAGGTTGTTATACCGAGGAGAATTAATGGATATAATGTATATGAAATTCAGGATATTTCAAATGATTACATTAAGAAGTTAGATATGAGTTTATGTAGTGAATTACAATATAATAGAAAAATAAGACAATGTGAAAATCTGCAAGAGATAATCTATCCAAGTACTGTAAAACGTATTAGAGAGAGTGATATTATTAGGTGCCCTAATTTAAAAAAAATAGTAGTATATGAAGATTGTGAAGTTGATTCATCATATGAAGAAATGGGGATAAAAATAGAATATATTAAGTGATTTATTAGTATTTATAATGGCTGGCATAAAAACCAGCCATTATAAGATGGTTAAATAGCTATTGTTATAGTGAGTTTCTGAACAATATTTTAGATGGAATTTTTTATTTGAAGGAGTAATGAGTGTGGGGAAATTTTATGACGAGATACTACAAGGTTTATTAGAAGCAGTTGCTGTGGAAAAGGGTAAGATTAGTTTGGTAAAGAAAGAGGGTATGCCGGCACTAACTTTTATAACTTCTAATATGGAAACTGCATTAATTGATGAAGGGGGATCAAGTAGTAAATAAGAGTCAGCTGTATTTGAATTACAAGGTGTGAAGATAAATATATGGTAAATAAAGTAAAAGGGATAAACGGATGAAATCTGCAAAACAAATGCAAGGTACTCCTGCAGTTATAGAAGTTCATTATGAGGCTATAGCGTATTGGAGACAAGAAAAGAAAATTTGTCATTATGTTATTAAAGGAATATGTAAAAATTTAGAATCTGTTCAGAATAAAAAAGTTTGCATTGGGTATACAGAATGTTCGGATTTTATATCTGATGAGAGGTATAGTCAGAAAAAAGCTAAGGAATACAAAAAGGCAATAAAACATAAGTCAAATAGCCATAATAAGAAGGTATTTAATAAAGCAAAAAAAAAACAGGTGAAAATCATAAGAAATAGCAGAATAATTCATCAATAATATCAGAAAATGCACGTGGTAATGAACTGAACCACGACTGAAAGCTTTATTTGAACAATTTCATTATTAGGTATATTTACATATGTGATTATTGAAAACGCAGGAAGATATATTTGTATAGAAACAATATTGGGAAAAAGAAAAAGCATTGAAATCGCTTGATTTCAACACTTTCTAGGGTTGGGCTATTCATAAAATAGTCGCAGCTCGTAGGGGAATCGAACCCCTGTTTCCGCCGTGAGAGGGCGGCGTCTTGACCGCTTGACCAACGAGCCATAGGTGCGATAAGTATCGCACCTACTTATTTTATTATATGTGAGTCAATAATGCAAGTGGAAAATTGAAAAAAGCGTAAAAAAGCGAAAGTAGAGAGAAGAAATATCTGTATAAATTATTAATCCTCAAAAGGATTAAAGTCTTCTTTTTCCCATTTTGCCAAAACGAGTTTGGCTTCATTACTTATTTTACAAGAGATATTTTTGTATTTTTCAAATTCTTCAAATCTTCTTTTTTGTAAAAGTTCATAATTTACTTTTTCATCGTCTTCCGGTATTGGAGTTTCCAAAAGGTCTGTATTTATTTCAGACAGTTCTTCTAATAAAGCATTTCGCCTATCACTATCCTCGTTTTGTTTTGCAATTTCTATTTCCTTTTTTTGTTTGTACTGTTTATAATTCTTAAAATCCACCATCGTTTTTCCCTCTTTTGTACATATAATCAGTAGTTGTTATTCTTGTCATTTGTTGGTTCGTTAAATTTTCTAATTATTTTACTTTTTTCTGTATTTTATTATACACGTTCGATTGGAAAATACTACTATAGCAACTTTTTTTGTGTTAATATATAAGTAACCTTTATAGTAATATCTATTCATATTATTATAGCAACTAATTATCAGTAAAAAAAGCAAATTAGAAATCATTATTTATAGGCTAAATATTAATGTACGCATGATACATGGAGAAATAGATGAATTATTACAACACATTAAAACACATTATTGACAAGAAGGCGATTGGGAAAAGGGTTATCTGCCTCGCAGATCCGATTAGCAAATGGATTAAGAGCGAAGTAAGGGACTTAAAAGAAGAAGATTTCTACGAAACAATGGTTGGTGTTCACCAACTTAAGATAATTGAGGAAGACGGCGAAAGAGTGCTGATCATAATGTTATCTAAATTCCAACTTAAAGAAGTTTATCCGGATATTATGGAGCGTCTTATCGAAACCAGATATGCGGTAAAGCCTGAAATGGAATTTAAATTATTTAATAAAAGCGTGGCTACATCTGAGCCAGTTGGTTACTGTCATTTACAGACACACCCTGGGCATATTTCGAAAAGTCTTTTAGATCAGCATCAGTGTCTTGGAAAGCAGTGCCCATTCTTAGAAAGATATGCAAGTCACTGTTATTGGTGGCAAAGAGAAATAGCTAAGCAGAAAAGGAAAGATAGAAAAACTAGATTTTCTTAATATAAGAAGCCGAAGAAATATATGATATTACGCCCCTCATACTTGCAGTAAGCCGTAAGAGGGGCATATATATTTTATAGTGTTTTTTACCTTCGATTATGGGGAACAGAAATATTAATAGAATAATTTATGGCAGGAAAGAACTCTACCAATGATTATTTCGAAAAATTTTCAATTTTTTTATTAAATTTGAAACTTTTTTGGTTTTTGCATTCTCTATATAAATATATGACTAATAATTTTGCTTTATTGAAAGGAGGAAAGAAATGTTAAGGTTCAAAAATTTTATCTTGGCAAGTAATGGGGAAGTAAGTAAAAGGTGGCGAGAATTACTAGATAAGATGAAAAAAGATATATACTTCATGTAGGAACTAATTCCCTGAGGGAAAAACAGAAAGGAAAAAATATCTATTGTTATTAGAAGGGAGAACATATGATGAAATCTATGACAGAACTTGTAGAAGTAGTAAATGATTATTGCGAGGGAGATAAAGAAAAATTTGAGCATATATATAATATGACATATTCATATTTGCATACTTGTGCAATTTATATAGTAAAGAATGAAGATGTAGTGATGGATGTTTTGCAAGAGACTTATATGGAAATAGCTAAAAATATACATCAACTTAATGACAAGAATAAGTTCCTTAGTTGGGCAACTATGATTACAAAGCGAAAATGTTATGCTTATTTGAAAAGTGGTAAAGATGTTCTTTTAGCAGAACAGGAGGAAGAGAATGATAATTACTTTGACAATATTCCCGATGACAAAGCATTTATTCCAGAGGATATTTTACAGGATCGTGAAAAAAGAAAATTAATGAGGGAAATAATTAATGGATTATCTGATATGCAGAGAGTGTGCATTATTGGGTTCTATTATAATGAGCTAAAGCAAGAAGAAATTGCAGAGGAACTTGGCGTTCCGGTTAATACTGTAAAAACGCATTTATATCGTGCAAAAGCGAGGATTAAAGAGGCTGTGATAGAGTTAGATGAGAAGAAAGGAACAAGGCTGTATAGTATTGCACCGTTTATGCTTTTGTTCTTTGATATTGAAGCAGAAGCGTGTACAATTCCGCCAATGTCTGAACAGATAATTAATTCTGTGAGTTTGGCAAGCAAATCGATGAAGGTTAACACAATTAAGTCAATTGCAAATATTTCACTAAAAACAAAAATAATAATTGGTGCTTCTATAGTAGCGCTTGTAGGATTATCTGTCGTAGGGATAAGTAGTAAAAATGAAAACGAAACGGATAACATCATAGTTGAAGATAATGGTTTGAAAGAATCGATGTATGAAGTGCCTGAAGTGGAAACACCGGAGGAAGAAATAACGGAATCAGAGGTAACTTTGGAGAAAATTGAAGAAATAGTAGAACCTGAAGAAGAAAAAATTACACTTGAAGTTACGGAAAAAATGTCAATATCTACATCAGAATATGAATCGTATGGATATGCGATAGGCGGAGTTATGCCAGTAAAGAAAAACGGATTGTGGGGAGCAATAAATTATAATGCAGAAGAAATAGTTCCTTGTCAATATACCAATTTTGAAGCAGCTCCTAATTATTTGGGGTATTTTGTATTAGCGGATATGACGACAAAAGAACGTGTTGTTGATTTCTTTGGAGAGAGTGTTACGCTTACTGAAGAATATAAAAAATACTATTTGTTCGACAAGGAAGGAAATATTATTTATGAAGGGGCGGATTCTGTAAGTGCATCAGGCAATTATTATGCAGTAATTCGTCGGATGGATGATGCATTTTATGCAGGACAGATAGATTATTATACTTATGCGGGTGAATTGGTTTTAACAACAAAGAATATTGAAGCATCGCTTCTTGAAACTCATGGTTTTTATGAAGGACAGGCCACGGTTTATCAAGGAACATTGCTTTCAAATGATTATAATGACGTTCAATTAGATATGGGCACTTTTTTCGAAGATGGAATAGTTAATTGGAAAGAAGGCAGTGGAAATATAGGATTAGATTCATTTAATGGCCAGGTAGTTGATACAGAAATAGAAAGTGAAGGAAATACACATGTGGCGGGAAATGGTACCGGCGATGGCACATATATGCCAAGAACACCTATAGGCTCTTTTAATAATGGGTATTGTGTAATGTATAATCCATGGTTACTTGCAGGGCGTTTAGAATTAGTAGATGAAAATAACACAATAGTATCAAGTGCGAATTACTATCAATTATATGAGGCAGAAGGAAAAGTTAATATTGATGTAAATGCTTATAACGAAGACAATTATTGCGAGTATTTTTATCATGATGGTGATAAATTTTATAATTATGGTTCTAAGATGGTATGGCGAGTAGGCGAGAAGGAAGTATTAGTTGATTTGGCGGCTGTTCCTGGAATGGATGCTGATACCATGTCAGAGGAAATTATTG
This sequence comes from Lachnospiraceae bacterium, assembly GCA_017561085.1. Lineage (GTDB taxonomy): Bacteria > Bacillota > Clostridia > Lachnospirales > Lachnospiraceae > Suilimivivens. The sequence continues at coordinate 11,059 of JAFZDQ010000095.1, read as the reverse complement.
TTGCAACATATGATTATATCCAAATGGGAGATACCAAGTATTGGTTAATTCAGAAAGGGGATAAATGGGGCTATATTGATCAAGACGGTAATGAAATTAAACTATATGAAGATGCATCTGCATTTGGCAATGGGAATGCATTAGTTATTGAAAATGGAAAAGCATATCTGATTGATGAAAATTTTGAAATAGTTAAGGATATGGGAGAAGCAGATTCAGTGGCATATACATATGATTTGTTTGTTATTACTAAGGATGATACGAGGACGTATTATGAAGTAACAAAGTAAAGGAAAGAAGAAAAATGAGTAAGAAGAAAAAAGTATTATTATTATTAATAGGATTAATTTTTACAATAGCAGTTATTTTAATGGTTATATTTCATATGCATCCTCATACTTACGAAAAAAAGGTTTTGTGCGTAGAAAATTGTATAGATGAAGGACATATTCATTATGAGTGCTGGTGCGGTGATGCATATGATGAATATCCGGAAGTATTAGGGCATGATTATGTAAGTGAAATAACCGCCCAAGCGACCTGTATAAAAAATGGTATTACTACATTCACCTGCTCAAGGTGCAATGCTACATATACGGATGATATTAGTGCATTTGGTCATGACATCACCGAAGAAGTAAAAAAAGCTGAATGTGAAGTGGCCGGTTACGAAAGAAAATCATGCAAGAATTGTAACTTAGTAGAAGAATCGGAGATACCGGCACTGGAACATGATTATCAGATGAGCCAAGAAACTGATATAGAAAAAATCTTTGTATGCCAGAATTGTGCTGATTCTTATACCGAGGAAAAACCAAAGTTGGTGGAAAAAGTACCTACTATTAGACCTGAAGATATCGACCCATCAATTGGAAAAACTGATGGTACTGCATATACAGAAGAACAGAGAATGGCTGACTTGCAAATATTGCTTGATGCTGGCGCATCTATAGGTTATTTGGAACCTGCGCCAACACCGCCGCCCGGAGTTGATATTAATAACCTGTCCGATAATCAGGCGTGGACAGGTCTTAAACTTATCACTGTAGATTTCGACTCCATGATGAGTAGAGATTGCGAAGCATGGACTGATGATGAGCATACATGGTGTAGGTATCATTATCAAAGAACTGATTTGCCGGTAATTAAGAAGTTGCATGCACATAACAAGATTAAATATGCAGGAATTACATTACATTAAAGTGTGTTAGAATGACTAAAATATAATTGGAGAAAAAACAATGAGAAAAAGAAGAGTAACGATATTATGGATAACAATAATCATGATAGCCATTTTTTTGTCTGGTTGTGGAAAAGCAGAGATGGTAGAGGGAAATATAACTGAAAATTTATTAGTTAAACCAGAACAAAAATATTTTTTTGAAGGCGATACTGTTAGTGTGCAAATTACAGACAGAGATAAGAATGGGCAAATAGTAAACCTTGTTTCGCAGGTAAACTGGCCGTTAGAGGGTATTGATATCACGGCTATGGAGAATTATATTACAGAATGCTTTATTCAGAGAGTTTTTGATGGAGACATTCATTCTAAAGACAGTAGCGAATTGAAGGTGTATGATATTTTCCCAATAGGTACAATCTGGCAAAAATGGGGAATACCAGACAGTAATGAATATTATAATAAACTAACAGTATTGATTGGTGAAAAGAGAGAAAAACAAGGTTATAAAGAAGGGGAAAAGATATATGAGATTAGAGTATATGGTACTTATGCGACGGATATCACTATGAATGGAGATGGCACGTACAATATATACTTCGGCAATAGTGAATTGATGGCCCATGATGTTGGTTTTGACGAGATTCCATATGACGAAAAAACAGCTACTGTTAGTTTCGAAGAGTGGGGGATTGAAGATATAATGGAAAGTGCGACCGGAGCCGAAGCAGAAAGAGGGATGGCTATATTAAAATCTGTAGAGTATTCGATTGTAGCTCCGATATTTGCCTCATATGATGAGTCTTCAGCATTTATTAATCCTAGTTTGGAAGATAGAGTGCAAGCGCTTATTAATGGAGATTTTATTAATGAGTGTGCTGCCTCAGGTCCCTATGCGGAAGAATTTGAAGCTGCCATGGAGCAGATTTACGAAGACGAAGCAAGGGCTGTTATTGCAAGGTATAATAAGAAGATTAATAAGGCAGTTGAAAAAGCAGAGGAAGAGTATAGTGAAACTAACGATAAAATAATTAATACAAATGACTTATTAATGGAATTATATAATACAACATATTCGGCAAAGGAAGCATTTCCGTATTTTGTTAATTTGGATAATGATTCTGAATTGGAAATGATAGTTGCTTGTCTTGAATATGTTCCAGGAGAAGACTATACAAAAACAATATTAGATGATAATAGCATTACGGTATTTGATGTAAAAAATAATCAGGCCGAGGAGATATATTCAGCTGAACTTGATAATAAGTTTAGTATAATATTTGGCAAAGATGGTGTGGCAAGTTTGTTGCACACACTAAAAGTTGGGCATGAAATAAGATACTATATGGTTTCGTTTGAGGGGGGAAAAAGTAATATTAGTTTACTAACGGAGGGCGCAGGTGATGAATCGTTTATTGGTTCTGTAATTGTATATGACCCTGCGAAACCATTTAGAGGTAGTCACTTGACAAAGAAAATCATTAGTGACATTCGTATGTATGATTACTCGACAAATGATCTTACTCAGCTCATATTGTATGCAACTGAGGATGGTAAGAAAATAAACGATGCACAGTATGTTGAATCAAATGGTGAAATATCTTTATATGCTACTTTAGAAAATGCTATAGGAGATGTTGAAAGGCAAAGATATGATGATACAGTAACATTAAAGAGTAGCTATGTTGAAGTTGTAAATATTGACAGTGATTCGAAGGTAAATAGTTTAGGGAGGATAGAACTTATTAATCCGGAAGACCAATATGGTGATAGTGATTTGGAAGTATATGGATATGGAGTATTTGATTTCGGAGAAATAAAGCATTATTACGTGAATATAGTGGGAATTGGATATGGCGTCCAATACAAGTATGGAGATGTTAATGGCAAAAAACAGCTAATTGATTCAGATATGGAGTTTATACAAACGGATGATGAAGTATATTGTGTTACATATCGTGATTGGGGAGAATGGAACTGTTCGGCAGAATATGTTGAGGTTGATTTTGAGGATAATCAATATAAGCAGTATTATGCTGAGGATATAGACCTGGAAGCGGCTCAAAAGATGCTAACTAATTGCAATGATATTATTCTTACATGTACTGAGGAATTATATGGTGTTGATGCAATACAGTTAAATGAATATGAAGCTACATCTGTTAAGGTGGAAAAGGTTGAGTTTAGTAACATAAAAAAGGGAAGTAATGAAAAATATTATATTACCTTTTCAATAACGGCATCTGACTTGTATATGGATGATTGTCGGTATGATTTATTTGCATACTACACATGCAATGTAGAAGACGATAAACTTATAAAAGAAGAAAGAGTAAACTATACCAGTAAATTAAATGTTTCTATGTTAAATCTTCCGGTGATAAAATAATTTCATTGAATACGGAAATATTTTAATGTTTTAATATTCTAAGATGAGAACTAATCAAAGAAATAAAGGCGGCCCGGTTAGGGTCGCCTTTTTAGAAGTCTTTATTTCAATAACTTCATCAGTCCGCCGAGTAATCCGCCTGCGCCGTTATCAGCAGCTTTTTTCTTGGAAGATTTCTTTTTGGAAGATGTTTTCTTCTTGTTGCTTTCGGTAGAAGAAGCACCTGTTAAAAGCGCTGCTAAGTCAACATTTTCAAGAAGCGCACCGATTAATGCTGCGGTACCGTCTTTTTTATTTTCGTCTTCGTCAGCCTGCTGACCTAAAAGGCTCATCAGAAGGGGAGCAGCAGCGGAAAGAATCATTGCAGTTTTGTCACCGGAAACGCCGGTCTGTTCTGCTACGGACTCTGTCACGTCTTCTTTCTGTGCACCTAAAAGGTGAGCGATGATCTTCGCACCATCAGCTAAGTCTACTTTACCAAGGAAACCGTTAATGTCGCTGGTATCGTCTTTGGCATGATCTGCAAGCGCATTCACAAAGCTTTCGGTTGTATTTTCGTCCTTAGCCTGATCCTTCGCACCGTTTAATAATGCGGGAAGGGCAGCGGTAAGAACACTGTTTACATCATCATTCTTCACATCGGTAAGGCTGCTGAAACCCTGGATGCTGTCAGAACTTAATAAAAGGCTTGTAAGTTTGTTTAAATCCATAATCTCCTCCATAGTATGTTGATTGGTTGATTTCATACGCCTTAATTATGAAACAAGGTCGAAAATAAGTCAAGAAAATTAGCAAATTTTGTATAAAGCCTTGCTTATATGTCACAAGATATTGTATAATGAAAAAGTTGAAACACCAATCTATATGTATTTGTAAAGGAGAATAGATCAATGGCTGAAGCTAAGAAGAAAAAAATCGTATCTGCTGATACCGGTAAAGAAGTTAAAGCAGGCTCTTTGAAAGGTAAAACCAAGAAGGAAGCAGCTCCCGTAGGGAACGCAACCGGTCTTCGTATCGGCGCAGTTGCTTTCTGGGTTGTGGCTATCGCTTTAGAAGTAGTAGCATTACTTATGTTAAACGGAAAGATTAACTTAAAGTTTATGCCTACTCTTTACCAGATTATTGCTGCATTAGTATTAGACCTTGCTTGTGTAATTGCCGGTGCGCAGTTATGGAAGAAAGCAAACCACATCAAACCTGCAAGCGAAAAGAATAAATTCTTATTCTGGCTCTGGAACAACATGGGCGTTATCGTTTGTGCAATCGCATTCATTCCTTTCGTAATTCTTACATTAATGAACAAGGAAGCTGACAAGAAGACTAAGACAATCGCTACAGTAGTAGCTGTGATTGCTTTATTAATCGGCGGCGTTGCAAGCTATGACTTTAACCCTGTATCCGTAGAACAGCAGCAGGCTGCTATGGAAGCAATCACCAACGATGTTTACTGGAGTCCTTTCGGTAAGGTATATCATACTCATGAGGATTGCAGTTCTTTAAACCAGAGTGATGAATTAACCTACGGTACCGTTGAACAGGCTATCGCAGAAAACCGTACACGTCTTTGTGCATTCTGTGCAAAGAAGGACGAAATCACCGGCGTTGTTACAGATAAGAACGTTGATGAAATCGAAGAAGTAGTGGAAGAAGCAGTAGAAGAAACTGCTGAATAATCAGAACTACATAAATAACAGATTGTTATTGAAACCAAAAGCGGACCTTTTGCAGGTCCGCTTTTTTTACTTCATAGGAAATTCCTATGAAGTAAAAAAGAAAAGATGCGCAGCTCGCGGAGTGGTAAATGTCGCGCCTAGACCCGCTCGCGCGCGGAGATTGCGCGGATGCGCAATCTTATATATATTGTCTTGCGATTTGCACTAAATCAAATCATACAATGCCTTTGCCAGTCCGTCGTGGTCATTATCGGATTCGGTAATGGTGGTGGCGGCAAATTTAATGTCGTCACTGCCGTTTATCATGGCAATTCCCATACCCGCAGCTTCAATCATGGATAAATCATTTTCCGCATCGCCGGCTGCCACGGAAAAAGCAGTAGGGATGTCAAGCTGCTTACAAAGCTGCCGCACCGCGGTTCCTTTTCCGGAAGCAGAAGGGAAAAATTCCAGGTAATGAGGATTAGAATAAAGCATGGTAATTTCTTCCCGGTCTGCCCATTCAGACATGGATATGCGGAAGGCTTCTAAATCCTCATGACCGCCTACTTTAATGGCCAGACACTTGCAGGCATTGCTTTCTGCAAACTCTTTTTCGGAGGTGGTAATTTTGGCAGGTGTTTTGATAACTTTTTTATAGTACTGCAGCTGCTCATTATCCTCGGGAGAGAGGATATGAGTGTCCGTATAGGTCTGAATATGAATGCCCCGTTCTTTTGCTTTTTCCATAATATATAGAATCTGATGAGGCTTTAGGGAGATTTTGTAAATACTTTTATTTTGGTCGCAGTCCCAGATTTGACCGCCGTTGTAACCAATCAGGTACATGCCGGGATAATCAAGAGAAAGTTCCTTTTTCACATCTTTTACGCTGTTAATATCACGGCCGGAGCAGAGCACCAGTTTGTGCCCGGCACTGCACCAGGCATCTAAAACCTCCTTGGTATAGCTGCTGATTTGCCGTTTGGAATTTAAGAGTGTGCCGTCTAAATCCGTAAAAAAGATTTTCGTCTTTTTCAGAAGCTCCGGATGGGCTTTCATCAGCGCGTGCTTTTCCTGAATAAGAATCAAAATTTCTTCGGGGATAAAAAGCTTGCCGTATCCGGTAGCTAAATCAAGCCCCGGTTTGGCGCTGCCGTGAAAATCACTGCCGCCGCTGAGCAGCAGGTCATATTTTTTCGCAAGAGAACGGATTTGCCGCTCATCGGAAGGGGTATGGGTACTGTAAATGGCTTCGATTCCCACAAGTCCGATTTGCTTTAATTCCTGTATGAGTTTTTCTAATTTGGCGTTGCCCATGCCATACAACATGGGGTGAGCCAGTATGGGTACGCCGCCGGCTTTCAGGATAATCTCTACCGCGCGCATGGGTGTGATTTTTTTACGGGGCACAAAGCAGGGGCATCTGTCACCAATGTAACGCTCGAAGGCCTCCTTTAAACTTTTGGTGTAGCCGTGGTTTAAAAGATAGCGGGCATAGTGGGCACGGGTGATAACACAGTCCGGAAATTCCGCCAGCAGTTCTTCGTAGGTCACAGGCATGCCGTGCTTTGTCAGACGCTTACACATTTCTTTATTTCTGGTGATGCGCCCATTTACAAATGCAGTTAATCTGCGCTTGAAAAAATCACTGTTATAGTCAATATATAGCCCCACAATATGAATATCTTTACCTTCATATTCGCAAGAAAATTCAATGCCGGGAATGACGGTAAGGCCGGTTCCTTCGGCGGCTTTTAGTGCTTCTTCAATACCGTCCGAGGTATCGTGGTCAGTTAGGGCAAAGGCAGTAAGTCCTTTTTCAAGGGCATAATGTACCAGCTCGGTAGGAGACATGCTGCCGTCGGATTTATTGGAATGGACATGTAAATCAACAATATTCATAAAAGAAATCCTTTCTTACTTAAATAAAAACATAAAATAGCGGATGGCGGAAAGAAAAAGCGCAAAACGGAACTTTTGCGCTTGAGTTTGCGCGAGTGCGCAATCGTATATTAATTTTCTTCTTCGTCAGATTCCTGCTTGGTATAAACCGTACGTTTTCTCGCCATTTCGTCATTGGCAAGGTATTCATCGTAAGTAGTAATCTTATCGATTAAGCTGCCGTCAGGCAAAATTTCCATAATACGGTTTGCAGTGGTCTGTACAAACTGGTGGTCATGGCAGGAGAAGAGTGCCACGCCGGGGAATTTAATCAGACCGTTGTTCAGTGCAGTGATGGATTCCATATCCAAATGGTTGGTAGGCTCGTCAAGTACCAGACAGTTTGCACCGCTGATCATCATCTTGGATAATAAGCAACGTACCTTTTCACCACCGGATAAAACTTTAACCTTCTTCACACCGTCTTCGCCGGCAAAGAGCATACGTCCTAAGAAACCGCGGACATAGGTTGCATCCTTGATGGCAGAGTAGCCGGTAAGCCAGTCTACGATAGTATAATCATTGTCGAATTCTTCCGTGCTGTCCTTAGGGAAATAAGCCTGGGAAGTAGTAACACCCCATTTATAGGTTCCGGCATCGGGCTCCATTTCACCCATCAGAATTTTAAATAACGTTGTTTTGGCAAGTTCGTTACCGCCTACGAAAGCAACCTTATCCTCACGTCCTAAGATAAAGGAGATGTTGTCTAATACCTTTTCGCCGTTAATGGTCTTGGAAAGGCCTTCCACGCTAAGCACTTCATTACCGATTTCACGTTCGGGACGGAAGTCAATATAAGGATATTTACGGCTGGAGGGTTTGATTTCATCCAGTTCGATTTTTTCAAGGGCACGCTTTCTACTGGTAGCCTGTTTGGACTTGGAAGCATTTGCGGAGAAACGGGAGATAAATTCCTGTAACTCTTTGATTTTTTCTTCTTTCTTCTTGTTAGCTTCCTTCATCTGCTTAATCAGCAACTGGCTGGATTCGTACCAGAAGTCGTAGTTACCTGCATAAAGCTGGATTTTTCCGTAGTCGATATCAGCAGTATGGGTACAAACTTTATTTAAGAAATAACGGTCGTGGGATACCACGATAACGGTATTTTCAAAGTTAATCAGGAATTCCTCAAGCCATGCAATTGCATCTAAGTCAAGGTGGTTGGTAGGTTCGTCTAAAAGAAGGATATCAGGATTACCAAAGAGTGCTTTGGCAAGCAGGATTTTCACTTTTTCGTTACCGTTTAAGTCACCCAGGATGGAATAATGAAGGTCGCTATCAATACCCAGACCGTTTAAGAGCATAGCAGCATTGGATTCGGCTTCCCAACCGTCCATTTCCGCGAATTCGCCTTCCAGCTCGCTGGCACGGATTCCGTCTTCGTCACTGAAGTCTTCTTTGGCATAAATGGCATCCTTTTCCTTCATAATTTCATAAAGTCTCTGATTACCCATAATAACCACATCCATAACAGGATATTCATCATATTTGAAGTGGTCCTGCTCAAGAACGGAAAGTCTCTGGCCGGGGGTGATAACGATATCACCGTTGGTGGTATCAAGGGCACCGGATAAAATCTTAAGGAAGGTGGATTTACCGGCACCGTTGGCACCGATCAGACCATAACAGTTGCCTTCCGTGAATTTAATATTTACGTCTTCAAAAAGGGCTTTTTTGCCCACTCTGTATGTTACATTGTTTGCACTGATCATAAAGCAGACTCCTTATAATTTTGGTTTCAAATTTACATCATAACAATTACCTATTTTATAGGGCACGGAGAGATTTTGCAAGAGTCTTTTATACAATAAAATGCTTAATTTTCATGCTTTTTGAAGAAAAGATAGATTTTCCCTCTTTTCAATGATAAAATAGGCATTGGTTATTAAATTACGAGATGTACACAGTAGGAGTAAAACCATGAAACTAAATTACAAAAGAACCTTTTTGATAGGACTTGCATTTTTATCAATCTCAGCCTTTTGGCAGATGTATGACAATATCATTCCGCTGATGCTGCAGAATACCTTCAGTCTGGGAGAAACCGTAACCGGTGCCCTGATGGCAGGGGATAATGTGCTGGCGTTGTTTTTGCTTCCCATTTTCGGAACACTGTCCGACAAGGTGGATACCAGATTCGGTAAGAGAATTCCTTTTATCGTGATAGGAACAATGCTGGCAGTAACCTTTTTGATGCTGCTTCCGGTAGCGGATGAGGCCGTGAACCTGACCCTGTTTATCGTAGCATTGTTTGCGATTTTGGTATCTATGGGGCTGTACCGTTCCCCGGCGGTTGCGTTGATGCCGGATTTGACACCCAATAAGCTTCGAAGTAAAGGCAATGCGGTCATCAATCTGATGGGTGCAGTCGGTGGTGTGTATACGCTGATTATGATTAAGGTACTTGTAAAAGGCGGAGACAGACCGGATTACAGACCGTTATTTATCAGCCTGGCAGCACTGATGATTGGTGCTGTTGCGGTACTTGTGCTGACCATTAATGAAAGAAAAGTAAAAGCAAAAGTAGCCGCTGAGGAAGCTGCTTTTGAAAAAGAAAGTACTGCGGCTAAAGCAGGCAGTTCAGAAACGGCGGAAGCAGTTATAGAAGAAATAACAGCAGAAGCCCCCGTTCAGGAAGCAGAAACTGCAAAAAAAGAAGTTGACGTACCCGTCAAGAAAAATCCAATGCCCAAAGATGTTAAACGCAGTATGATATTCCTTTTGGCATCCATTTTCCTTTGGTTTACAGCTTATAATGCGGTAACCACAGCTTTTTCCCGTTATACCAAGGTGGTATGGCACTTGGAGGGCGGCGGCTTTGCGGACTGTCTGATGGTAGCTACGGTAGCGGCCATTATCAGTTATATTCCCATTGGTAATCTGGCAAGTAAAGTGGGACGGAAAAAGACCATTTTGCTTGGTATCGTACTGATGAGCAGCTGTTATTTTGCGGCAATTTTTGTGGGAAGTTATCACGGACTTATTAATCTGGCATTTGCTGCTATCGGTATCGGCTGGGCAGCCATTAACGTAAACTCCTATCCCATGGTGGTGGAGATGGCTAAGGGCTGCGATATCGGTAAGTACACGGGAACCTATTATACTTTTTCCATGACGGCCCAGATTATGACACCGGTTTTATCAGGCTTTTTGTTAGAAAATGTGTCCTACAGGACCCTGTTCCCTTATGCATTTGTTTTTTCCGCGCTGGCGTTTATCACCATGAGCCAGGTGCGTCACGGCGATGTGCGTCCTGACAAAAAGAAAAGTATGCTTGAGAATTTTGACGTAGATGATTAAGCAGAAGCAGCGTACCGGGAAAGGTGCGAAGTAGAATGAAAGAAAATGAAGTAGAGGAAAATACCAATGAACTTTGTATATATTATTCTGATTGTGATAGCGGCAGTTATACTTTTGTATCTGCTTTCCATTATGCCCCGCTTATCAAAGCAAGGCGAAAGAAGTAAATTCAGTAAGGTTTATTATGCCCACAGAGGTCTCCATGATAACAAGGGAGAGGCACCGGAAAATTCCATGGAAGCATTCCGCAAGGCTGCCAAGTGCGGCTACGGGATAGAAATGGATGTGCGTCTGACGAAAGATATGGTGCCGGTTGTGTTTCATGATAAAAATTTGACGCGTATGTGTGGCCGTCCCGAGCGGGTCAGTGACTTAACCTACGCACAGTTAAAGGATATTACGCTGGCTGAAAGTGCGGAAACCATTCCCCTTTTCGAAGAAGTGTTGAAAATGGTGAAGGGCAGAGTGCCGTTAATTATTGAATATAAAGTGGACTGGATGGACATTTCCATTTGTCCCATCGTTGATAAGATGCTTAGAGAGTACAAAGGATTATACTGTATCGAATCCTTCAATCCCATGGTGCTTATGTGG
>JAFZDQ010000010.1 GCA_017561085.1 Lachnospiraceae bacterium | reverse complement strand
TAATCTTCCTTTTTCAGTCTGCCGCTGTCAAGTGCTTCCAGGATATCCTGGGCCCACGGTACAAGGAGCCATACGATGGTACATTTTTCTTTGGATACCGCATCCAGTACATATTCGGGCTTGGTTCCTTTTAACAGAACCGCCTTACTTCCGGATAAAAGGGAACCGAACCAGTGCATCTTTGCGCCGGTATGATAAAGGGGCGGAATACAAAGGAACACGTCGTCTCTGCTCTGACTGTGATGGTTCTGCTCCGTTCTGCAGGAATGGATTAAACTTTCATGATTATGTAAAATTGCTTTCGGGAAACCTGTGGTTCCTGAAGAAAAATAAATTGCCGCATTGTCTGCTTCCGTAAGGGATACCTTCGGTGCCACGCTGGAGCAGTTGCTTGTAAGTGCATTGTAATCCTCTGCAAAGCTGGGGCAATTATCTCCCACGAAAAACAGCAATCTGTTTTTGCTGATGGAATCTGCAATCTCTTCCACACGGCCGATAAATTCGGGACCGAATACTAAAACATCCGCTTCTGCCAGATTCACACAATATTCAATTTCATCGGAAGCATAACGGAAATTCAAAGGCACTGCCAGCGCTCCCGTTTTCAAAATACCGAAATAAATGGGAAGCCACTCGAGACAGTTCATTAAAAGAATTGCTACCTTATCTCCCTTTTTAATCCCGCGCTGCATCAGAAGATTGGCAAAACGGTTCGCCTTCTCATCAAATACACGCCAGGTAATCTCCCTTCTGTAATGTGTCATGGGACTGGGCTCCATGAGCTCATATTCCTTCCATGTCACACGTCTTACCTCTTTGACTTCGGGGTTAATCTCTACAAGACAAACCTCGTCGCCGTAACTTCTGCTGTTTTGTTCCAGAACATCAACAATTGTCATAAATTTTTCCTCACATCAATCTTTTGGTTAACCTAAATAAGCAACGCGTCCCACTAATATGGTTTAAAGTTTTAACGCTTATCCGTTTTAAAGTTTTAACGCTTTGCACCACTAAAGAATAGCAAAAAGAACCGCAAATGTCAACGGTTCTTTTCTTTTTTTCACAAATTATTTATTTCTCTTACCTTTATTACTACCGGTTTTCTTTATTCTCTTCCGTCCCAGCAATAAGTACAAAGCTTACTTCTGTCAAGGCCTACCGCTTCTATCATATCATCCAGACGATGATAACGGAGGGTGGTAAATTTCAGCTGTACACCGATTCTTCTGACCATTTCCTGGTATTCGGGCGTCTCAGGATTGGAATAAGCACTGAGGTTTACATGTGCTACATCTCCTTCGATTTCCTGAATTGTTCTTCTGGTAATCAAATCCATTTCAGAAGTAGAACGGGAGAAATTCAAATACTTACATCCGTACAAAATCGGCGGACATGCCGGACGGATATGCACTTCCTTGGCACCGCTCTGATACAAAAATTCCGTGGTTTCGGAAAGCTGGGTTCCTCTTACGATAGAGTCATCAATCAAAAGCAGGCTTCTGTCCTGAATCAAATCATGAACGGGAATCAGCTTCATCTTGGCAATCATTTTACGCTGGCTCTGGATGGTCGGCATAAAAGATCTGGGCCAGGTAGGTGTATACTTAATAAAAGGTCTGGAATAAGGAATTCCTGACTCGTTGGAATATCCGATTGCATGGGCAATACCGGAATCCGGTACACCTGCTACATTATCCGGTGTTACATCATCTCTTTTGGCAAGAAGGCTTCCGCAGTTATAACGCATTTTTTCTACGCTGATGCCTTCATAAGAGGAAGACGGATAACCGTAATATACCCAAAGGAAGGTACAAATCTTCATATCGGTTCCGGGATTTACCAGCGTCTTAACCGCTTCCGGTGTAACAATCGCAACTTCACCGGGACCTAATGCTTTATATTCTTCATAGCCAAGATTTAAATAAGCAAAACTTTCAAAGGAAATACAGTACGCATCTTCCTTACGTCCGATGGATACGGGGGTTCTTCCCCTCTTATCCCTGGCTACATAAATTCCTTTATCGGTTAAAAGAGCAAGAGTCATGGAGCCTTCAATCAATTCCTGGGCATAAGTGATACCCTCGATCAGATTGTCCTTCTGATTGATGATGGCAGCAACCAGTTCCGTTGCATTGATGTCACCACCGCTCATCTCCAAAAAGTGGGAATGTCCCATACTGAAAATTTTCTGTACAATGGCATCTAAATTATTAATCTTACCTACTGTCATGATGGCATAGGTACCGTGATGGGAACGAACCAAAAGAGGCTGAGGTTCATAATCGGAAATACATCCGATTCCCAGATTTCCTTCCATTTCATTCACATCTTTATCGAATTTCGTACGGAAAGGAGAATTTTCAATATTGTGAATTGCTCTGTCAAACCCCTTTGCCTTGCTATGAACAGCCATTCCGGCACGTCTGGTACCTAAATGGGAATGATAATCGGTTCCGAAAAACAAATCAAAAACACAATCCTTCTTTGAAGCTACTCCAAAAAATCCACCCACTGTAATTCTCCTCCTGCTATTATCAATTTATTTTGTCAATCTAACCGGATATTTCTCTCTGCATATTGTAACCCTGCAGTACCTGAAAATCAATTTCCAATATTACCAAAATAAATCCTTTATGACTGAAATTTTCCGATAAATTCCCCAACACGTTCATTGGAGGAATTAAATATTTCTTCGGGAGTTCCCTGCGCCTGGATAATTCCCTGCTCCATGAAGATAATCCGGTCTGAAAGTTCCCTTGCAAACTGCATTTCATGGGTAACGATAATCATGGTCATATGCTCTGCGGCAAGTTCCTTAATTACCTTCAGCACCTCTCCGGTAAGCTCCGGATCCAGTGCGGAGGTGGGTTCATCAAAGAACAAAATCTTGGGTTGCAGCGCCAGTGCCCTTGCAATGGATACTCTTTGCTGCTGTCCGCCGGAAAGCTGGTAAGGATAAGCATCCGCTTTGTCGGAAAGTCCCAACTGGGCCAGAAGCTTTTCTGCCCGCGCTACCGCTTCCTTCTTGGATACACCGCCTGTTACCATAGGTGCATCAATGATATTTTTCATTACACTGTAATGGGGAAACAGGTTGAAATTCTGGAACACCAGACCAAAGGATTTTTGAATCTCCTTCATCTGTGCCTTTGGTGCATAAACACACTTACCGTCTTCTTCCCAAACTGCGCTCTCGCCCAAATAACTTAAGTTTCCGCCATCCATCTTTTCCAGCATGGTTGCACAACGCAGAAGCGTGGATTTACCGGAGCCGGAAGGACCGATAATGGACACCACTTCCCCTTCCTTTACGGAGAGGGAGATATCCTTAATGACTTCCATGCCATCAAAGCTTTTACTCATATGTTCTATTTGTAACAATACATTTTCCATTTGCCGTAAACCTCTCTTAAAACCTTCCCTAACGGTAATAATTCATGGATTTTTCCAGTTTCTCCATCACCGTAGCTACAATTAAATTAAAAATATAATAAAACACACCGGCTACCATCAGGGGCATGATACTGGTTTCCTTCGCAGCAATCTGCTTGGCCAGGGTAAACATTTCCGCATGGGCAAGCACGAAAGCAAGGGAGGTATCCTTTACCAGGGTGATGGTTTCATTGGTGATGGAAGGTAAAATCCGCTTGATTACCTGGGGCAGGATAATCCGGAAAAATGTCTGGGATTTGTTATATCCCAGCACCTTCGCCGCTTCATACTGTCCTACCGCCATGGACTCAATACCGCCACGGTATATCTCCGCAAAATAAGCCGCATAATTCAGGGCAAATGCAATAATAATCGCAGGAAACCGGTAATTGGGTATCTTTAGCCCGAACACATAAAAGGGCGCAAAATACACCACAATCAGCTGCAGCATCAGAGGGGTTCCTCTCATGATGGATATATAGATTTTACTTAAGTTCCGGATGACCGGATTCTTTGCCATTCTTCCAAAGGAAATTAACAAACCCAGCGGTAATGAAAAAAGCAGCGTAAGGATAAAAATCTCCGCTGTTACCGCAAGTCCTTTGGTTAATTGCATCAGCATTACTGTTGTACTCATGTTTCCTCCGTTATTTACGCCGCATAAGATTCTCCCATGCGGTAAAACAGGGCAGAAAATAATTTCTCTGCCCTCATTTCATTTTATTTATTTGCCAAGACAAACACTGTCTGTTAAACCATATTCTTCAGCAATCTTTGTAAAGGTTCCGTCCTCTACCATTTTCATCAGGGTTTCTTCTACCTGATTCTTTAATTCTTCATTACCCAGCTTAAAGCCGATACCGTACTGCTCTGTAGCAAGCTTTTCTTCTAACTTCACGAAGCTGTCACCTCTGGAAGCAATCTGATAATCAGCAACACCGATATCAATTGCAATTGCATCGATGGCACCCTGCTCTAAATCCATAAAGCCTGTATTGTAATCTGCATACTGAATCATGTCTGCAAAAGTAGCAGCAAGGTCAGCCGCATCTCCTTCTAACGCTGCAAGTGCGGAAGAATCCTTCTGTACACCTACATTCTTTCCTGCAAGGTCTGCAAAAGAAGCAATACCGGAATCCGCTGCAACTACAACTACCTGGCTGTTATCAACATAAGGCACTGACCATGTATAAGCATCTTCACGTCCGTTAATGGTAAAACCGTTCCAGATACAATCAATGGCACCGGAAGATAATTCCATATCCTTGGAATCCCAGTCGATGGGCTGTTTTACAAGTTCCCATCCGAGACGGTTACAAACTTCCTGTGCAAGGTCAAGGTCAAAACCGGTATACTCACCGTTTTCATCCATATAACCATAAGGCGGGAATTCTGCATCGAAACCAACTGTAAAAGTTTTCTTCTCTGCATCAGCTGTCGCTTCAGCAGCTTCTTTACTACCGCAACCTGCAAGTAAACTCATCATCATTACTGCAACTAACATTAATCCAATTAACTTTTTCATTTTTCCTCTTTTCCGCACTGCTTTGAAAATTTGAAAAGCCGGGAGTGCAGTGCCGGACCCGCTTCTTTCCGTTTAGTATATTAGCACGCTAAAGTGCTTTGACACGAATTTATGCTATCACGACTCCTATGTTTCGTCAAGATATCAGGAGAAATCTTTTTCGTATCTTCCAACAATTCCAAGAATTTCCTTGGCATATTCCGGATACTTCTCTACCAGGTCCTTAATCTCTGCCTGGGCCTTGCCTGCGATGACTTCTTTATTATAATCCATCCTGCGGCGCAGGGACTGTCTGCGGATTATCAGATTGTGGCGGATTTCCACCATTTCCTTCTTATCCAGCAATGCTTCAATTTGATGGAGCCATACCATAGGGTCCTTTACCTGATATCTGCGCAGCTCATGTAAAAGGTCCTTCTGGCATTCATCCAGTTCCTTCTCCGCCTGTTTGTAGCTTTCTCTTTCTTCTTTTTCTTCCTGATACTGCATCCAGCTCTTTCCCAGTTCGCCGGCACTGGATACATTGTATTTCAGATAAAGGTAATCAAGCAGGTGGGCGTTATTTACATAACGGATTTTCACCGTATTCTGCAGGCGGATTAACCGGCTGATTCCGTTTTCCACACCGGTTAATTCTTTCTTGGAATCACTGTGTTTTACAAAAATCAGGGTAATGGCAACGGCTCCGATTCCGGTAACTGCCAGATATCCGATTTTGGCATCCATATGAAAACCGAACTGCAAAACAAACAAAAGTAAAATACAAACCACAACCGCCACACTGCACACAACTGCCATAGCCCTGGTGTCCTCTATCCATTTTTTCAGTTCGCCCTTCCTATATTGGTAGGCCTGTCTCTCCCCGTCCAGTCTGCGCAAATCACGCTTAACCAATTCCCTGTACTCTTCCGCTTCGGACAGTTTTTCAAGTCCCTCCTGGACTTCCGCCTCCATGCGCTCCATCTGACGGAATTTTTCTTCCGTCATTTTGTTCTTACGCTCGCGGTAGCCGGATTGCTGTTTCTCCAGGTGCCGGATTTTCAGGGCACAGTTCATAAGAATATCTTTTTCTTCCGGGGGAAGCGCTTCGATTTCTTCCATATCCTTTAACTGGGAAGTAACCATATTGTATTCAAACTGCAGATTTTCCAGTTCCTTGGACGCCTCTGCAATCTGCTCCATACAACCGATAATGTATTCTTCCCTGCTGCTTTTGTCAGTGATGACCAAATCATCCCTGTCATAAACGATTTCATTCCAGTCTTCAATTTCATAAACCGGCTCTTCCCGGTTCTTTTTCCATTCCAGAAATTTCTTTATAAGCCCCATACTCATCTTCCCGTATCGTTATTTGGAAACGCTTTGTCTGTATTCGTTCTTAAGCTGGCCGATCATCTTATCCATTTCCTCGTAATAAGATGCGGTATTTCCTTCATCCCTGAAAATTTCCAGGGCGGAAAGTCTTCTGCACTGCTCCGTCCCCTCAAAGCTGACTCTGGCTTCATTATACACTTTCTCCAGCTTCATGGATAATTCATAATACTGTCCGTTTTCGGCAATGAACGTAATATACTCCCCTTCTTTCATCTGGCTTCTGACTGCTGCCAGATAGGAAATACCGCTGGCTTCCCTTCCGGATAACTCATAAGCCTTCTTAAAAAAGCGGGATGCTGTTTCATATTGGAACAATCTGCTGTAGGCAACCGCCATATTGTGATAAATATCCGCCTTCATCTCATCCTGCCCCTCAGGCAGTTCCAAAAGCATTTTATCGTATTCAATGATTGCCAGCCGGTATCTTTCGTTCTTTAACAGGTAGTCCCCCTGTTTCTTCCACTTTTCGTGTTCGGAAAGACCGATGCTTCCTTTTAAGACATCATTGATTTTCTTACGTTCCTTCTCGGTATTGTAGCCCACATAATCCAATATGGTATCCACAAAAACACCGGGCTGGGTTCCTTTCCCAAGTAAATTAAGGAGCTGATGGGAAAGGTCTAACAGACCGCACTCCTCATCCACCCACCGGGCCAGTGCCGCATTCATAATATCCGCATCAATCATAAAAGGGTTGGCTGCAAGCAGATAGCACAATTCTTCCACGCAATACACATTGGCACAAATATTCTCAAAATGATAGGGACGCTGTGCGTATTTACCGGTACACAACAATACATTTCCCATATGCTTCTCCTTCCCTTAAACGCTGATGGAATGGGTCCAGCCTTTGCCGCTGGAGGGATACAGTTCTCCAAAGCCCATATCCTCCGTGGTCACTACAGCCTGATTAACGGCCGCCATTTCCATATGTATCCGTAATCTGGTGGTTCTCTCCGGCCGCTCCGGCAGACCCTCCAGTACAATTCTTCTGTCCTTCAGTTCTTCTCCCGTCAAAGGGATAATCACAAATTCCAGTACATTTCCGGCATCCAGGATTACTTCAAAATCCGCCGTGGTTTCGTACCAGTTTTTGCCCGCATCCATGATGGCATAGTAAGAGTCCTCGCCTCTTCTTCTGACCCGCATACCGATGTTGGACTTTAATTTGTCCTTTCCCAGGAAAACATGATTTTTCCCTTCCGGTCCGGGACAAAGTCTTTCTACTGCCCCAAAACACGCGCCTCTGCTGTAAAGGTTATTTCCCTGAAATACCCTCCGGGTCCGGCAAAGCATCCGGATGGATTCATCTGCCCACTCTTCCTTAAATCCGTCGCCCAAAAGATAAACCGTTGAAACGATTCCGTCCGAAACCGCCTCTTCCGCCACCTGCAAAAAACGGCTGTCCAGCTTTTGCTTCATATGCGCCTTCGCCGCTTCCTCCTCCGGCCAGGAAATCCTGGTAAAATCCGGATATTCCTTTTCGGAAATAAATACGACCTGCGGTGTGGTTTTTTTATTACACTCCAGGGACAAGGTTTTCATGGCACCGTCATAGTCAAAAATAACTACCTTGTACTGCCACAGCTCTTTGGGCTGATACAGCATATAATGATAAAAGCTTTCCAGATAGCTTTGGAAGTAGATTGCCACGCCGTTAAGCTGCAGGCCTCCTGCAACCTTCCCAAGCACGTCTACCATGCGGGGCGTCAAATCCTCCACCGTAAACATCAACGCCTCAATTTTATTTAAGGGAACCCGCATGGAAAGAAGGGATAAGCTTCTTTTCACAAAAAGCGTAAGCAGTGCGGCAGGGTCATAGCTTTCGCCTTCCACTACCACCTCTTCCCCTCTTTGGGCCAGGGTCAGCAAATCCTCTACCGGAATGCCGCCGTCTTCCCTGATGTACTTAATCGCCTCTTTCCCATAAAACCACTGGTTGACACCGGGTCTCTTACACAGGATGGTAGGAATATTATATTGTTCTGTTCCGGCTACGCTGGATATGGTCTCCGCATCACTTCCGTCAGGTGCACAAAAGCTGATTTGGCTCATTCTTTTGCCCAAATCATAACCTACGACTATTTTGCCGCTTTGTTTCCTGCTGCTTTGTTCCTTTTGTCCTGTAAACATAATGTTCTCCCGGCTTAAATTATTTCAAACAATTCCTTTGCCATGTGCTCCCGCTCGAAATATTCATACAGAAGCTTGTTCATGGTCTGGTCATCATGCAGTACACGTCCGATTGCAATATCATTAATCAGGGTATACTTGCTTTCCTTCTGTTCCCGATCCGTATCGGAACGGCTTAAAGTGCCGCTTTCCGTTAAGTGGTCATCTCCCTTTCCGGTTTCAGAAATATAATACTGCAGTTTCTCTCCGAAAAACAAAATAAACTGTTTCACGCAAACGCCGTAAAACATATCCCGCATCTCCTCGGTGATATATTCTCCCATGCTCTGTCCGTCTGCTTCCAAAATATAATGGATGACTGCTTTGTTTCCGGACTCCGCTTTGTAGGAAATCATGGTCTTGTCCGCAAACTGTCTCATAAAGCCGATATGCTCCGCATATTCCTTGAAATAGGGGAAATACATATCCTGAAGGAGCATCTCCCGCAGATATGCCATTAAATATCTGGATATCTTTTCGTCGATCAGCTTTTTGTTCTCTGCGTAATATTTGGTATAGGCCAATTTACAGACAAAGGGAATTTCCTCCTGACGGTCAATGACCCTCTGTAAATCCTGCAGGATGTATTCATCCGTCACCTTGTCACTTACAAAATATTCAAAGCAGCACTGGGCCAAAAACGCCTGCTCAATCTCCGCATTGGCACCGCCCATCACATAATCCCTGAACACTTCCGCTTTTTCACCGATATAAGCACCGGTATAAAGCATCTGCACCAGTATCCTGCGGCAAATATCATAAATCTCCACGCCAAAGGCCTTGGCTGCCTTCCAGATATCCCGCATTTCCTTGATGGTGCCTTCATAATGCTTCACCAGATAATTGAGAAGATTTTCATCATACTTGCCTGCCTGGAATGCCTGATACACAAGCGCCGTCATTACCGGGCTTACCTCTGCCGCATCCATATCCATTAACCGGCTGCAAAGGCGCATAATAATCTTCGCTTCAATACCGTGTCCGCCCCTTATGGAAATCCACTCAAACGCTTTTTCATACATGCCGCGGATTACCATATAACGGACTACCTCTGCATAATTTGCATTTTCAACCTGTTCCGGCATCAGCTGTTCCAAAAAGGCATCCAATTCCTGAATCTTGTCATTATCGTAATAATAATGCACAAGGCGCATCCTTAATTCTTTTTTCAAAGAATTAAGGAGCGGTGAATGCTCTGTAATCCGCACCATGGCGTCTTCATTTTCTTCATTAATCACCGCAAGGGAACGGCCTCTTTCACAGAACCAGATATCAAAGCCGGCATGCCCCTTTACATAAGGCGCCACCATAACTGCCAGCTTGTCCGGCACCATCAGACGCTCTGTCTGATAGTCCCCGTCCCGTCCGTACCGGTTTCCCCGCAAATCTTCCAGGAAGATTTTCACATCACTGCCGTATACCGGAAGATAAGCCTCCTTGCCGGATACCCCGTAGGTTTCCTCACCTTCCTGCTTTTCATAAACCAAAACCACCTTACAGATATCATTCCGCTTTATGGTAATCCGGTGGATAAACAAAATCTCTGCCAGTTTTTCTGCAGTTTCCTCCGTAACCATCCCCGGTGTAATGATATTTTTGTAAAGGTAAGAAAGCCACTTATTATTTCTTCCCTTCAGAATCTGGAAGACCGTAAAGCGCTCAATCTGTTCCCTGTAGCTTGCATAAAGTTCGGGATATTCCTCCCTGTTCTGATAAACATAGGAGTATAAATAGGCATTCCGTGTGCTGTCAAGGCTACTGTCAAAGGCAAAATACATGAGCACGATTTTGGGAATTGCCTCCTCCTTCGTAAGATCCTTGGACATCATAAAATACTCATATAATCTGGTAATACGCAGTTCCTTAAGAACCCCTGCTTCATACCACTTAAAGTACTCACTACCGGTCTTGTTTCCCTTAATAAGCAGGGTACAAATTGCCCGCAGGGTTTCC
>JAFZDQ010000094.1 GCA_017561085.1 Lachnospiraceae bacterium | reverse complement strand
TAGCCAGGAAAACAACACCGCCTTCTCCAGTTAAATATTCAAGAACCACTTTTTTCTTGAATTCAAAGCTATATTTAGACATAAAAAACCGACCTCCCAATTGTTAGATTTTAGGTCTAACTTTTGGGGGTCGGTTCATAAGATGTCCTTTTTAATTACATGCCGGAAAGTTCTGTGGCCAGCGCATCCAGCTGATGCATATTGTCTTCATTTAAGGCAGAGCGGATATGCACTTCATTTTCGGCAAAGGTTATATTTTTGCAGTTTGTAAGGAGTGCTTTCATGGCCTTTGCGGCAGCAGGATTCCAGGTACCGTTATCCATCAAAGCTACCGTACGGTTTTGATAATTTTTTTCAGCCAGGTGTTCTAAGAATTCCCGCATAAAAGGAAACACGCCGCCATTGTAGGTGGTTGTGGCCAGTACCATTTTGCTGTACCGGAATGCATCCTCCACGCATTCTGCCATATCTTCTCTGGCCAGGTCAGAGATTGCTACTTTGGGGCAACCGGCAGCAGTTAATTTTTCAGCCAGTAGGAGTGCAGCTTTTTTGGTATTGCCATATACGGAAGTATAGGCGATAAAGACACCTTCTGTTTCCGGCTCGTATTTGGACCAGGTATCATAAAGACCGATGTAATAGGGGATATTTTCGGATAAAACAGGTCCGTGAAGCGGGCAAATGGTGTTGATTTCCAAACCAGAAAGTTTACCTAAAAGTCCCTGAACCTGTACACCGAATTTGCCCACGATTCCAAAGTAATAACGTCTGGCTTCACATGCCCAGTCTTCCCCGGCATCTAAAGCACCGGGAGCATCAAATGCATCAGCATCCAAAGCACCGGGGCCATCAGCATCAGCGCCCAACGCACCGAATTTACCAAAGGCATCTGCAGAAAACAGTACCTTCTCATATTCATCATAGGTAACGATAACCTCCGGCCAGTGTACCATGGGAGCGGCGAAAAAGCGCAGGGTATGTTTGCCCAGTGCGAGGGTATCCCCTTCTTTGGCAATCAGTTTTTGGTTGTCGTATCCGTTTCCGAAGTATTGCTTCATCATGGTAAAAGAAGGAGCAGAGGAAACTACGCATGTTTCCGGATAGATTTCCATAAAGCGGGCAATACCCGCAGAATGGTCCGGCTCCATATGCTGGATAATCAGGTAGTCGGGCTTTCTTCCGCCCAGGGCTCTTTCTATGTTGGTAAGCCATTGGTCGCAAAACTTTGCATCTACTGAGTCAAAAACGGCTGTTTTTTCATCAGAAATCATGTAAGAGTTATAGGATATGCCGTTAGGGATATGATAAAGACTTTCGAATAAATCGGTCTGATAGTCATTTACGCCTAAATAATGGATTGAGTCTGTGATTTTCATGAAAAGCTCCTTTCTTAATGCATTTTATCCAAATAAAATGCAACTTATCCGTAGGGTGGTTTTTATTTTATCTTAAATATGATACGTTCATTTTGTCAATGGAAGAGGTTGGCAAGAGAAAGGATGATAAAGAAAATGAAAGTAAAGGAAAACAAGAAAACAAGTAAGAAAATATGGATTGTATTGGCAATAATAGCAGGAATTATTTTGGCAGCGGCAGTGGTGATTCCCAAACTGCTGTTTCCGGCTTATCAGGAACCGGTGGTAACGGGCGATCATCAGGTACAGGAAGAATTATTTACCTGGGTGGATGAAAGCCGGGTGGAGACTTTTTCAGATACGGGAGAAAAGCGTGCACTCACCGTGAAATTCTGGTATCCTAAGGAAGAAGGAAATTATCCGTTGGTGGTATTTTCCCACGGCGCCTTTGGGGTAATTGACAGTAATTATTCCACCTGTAAGGAACTGGCATCAAACGGCTATGTGGTGGCAAGTATTGCACATCCTTATCATGCCATGTTTGTAGAAGATGCAAACGGCAAGGTGACCATAGCGGATATGGATTTTGTGAAGCAGGTTTACGGCGGTTCCGGTGAGTATAGTGAGGAAGCAGAACGGCAAATGTATGAGTCGGAAAAAGAGTGGATGGCACTTAGGACTGCAGATGAACACTTTGTATTAAATACTATTTTGTCGAAGGCCAAAGAAAAAGAGGAAGGTGCCTTTGCATTGATTGATGCGGAAAAAATCGGTCTTTTCGGACATTCCATGGGAGGTGCTTCTTCCGTGCAATTAGGCAGAGAGCGGGATGACATTGATGCTGTCATTGATTTGGAAGGCACCATGCTGGGAGAATATACCGGCTTTGAAAATGGTTTTGAAATTTATAACGAAGAGCCCTATACCGTGCCTGTTTTAGATGTGAATTCCAAGGCTGTTCGGGATGATATTGAAAGGCTGGAGAATGAGCATGACGGCTGGCAGTATGTAAATGATTATTTCGGCCAGCGTGCTACGGACTATCGGGAAGTGGTGTTTGATGGTGCCGGACACTTGAATTTTACGGATTTGCCGCTTATTTCCCCGTTCCTTGCAAAAATGCTGGGCGTGGGCGACGTGGATGCCGGGGAATGTATTGAAAATGTAAACGAAGTAGTTTTAACTTTCTTTGACTACTATTTGAAAAATGAAGGCTCTTTAACAAACCTAAAGAGTGTCTATTAGAAAGGGATACTAAGATGCGTGTCAGTATCAGAAAAATAGCCAATAAACAAGATGAGCAAGTTTTGATTGAATGTGTGGAAGAAACAGCGGAAATCAAAGAAATAGAAGCGTATATCAGGAGTAAGGGAACGGAGATATCCGGTATTGGTACGGAGCGTATCATGAAACAGTTTCATTTGACGGATGTATATTATTTTGAAGCCTTGGATGAAAAGGTATTTGCTTATACGCTGGAAGACGTTTATGAGATTAAGATGCGCCTATATGAAGTGGAGGAGATGTATGCCAAGTATCATTTCGTAAGGTGTTCGAAATCGGTAGTAATGAATCTGATGCTGCTTGACAGCATCAGTCCGGCACTGAACGGCCGCTTTTTTGCCCATATGAAAAATGGGGAGAAGCTTATGATTTCAAGACAATATGCACAGCAGATTAAGCAGATTGTGATGGGAGGAAATTTGGGATGAATCAGAAATCGAAGTTATCAGAAATAATCGTTTCTTTTTGCATAAGTACAACATGCATTATCCTGTTACAGGGAATTATGGGAATGCTTTTTTTTCCGGACGAGTTACTGCCGTATGATGCCTTTTTTACAGCCCCCGTTTTCGGTGCTTTATCGGAGTTGTTTGGTTTGGTGACATGGAGTAAAAGAGAACTGTCGGTAAAAGAAGTGATTGTGCGCAGACTGATCCACTTACTGCTGATTGAAGGGATGGTTTTTGGGCTCAATTATTTGGCCGGCAACATTTTTACGCCGATGGTTTCCGTAATACTGGCTGTGGGTGTGGCAGTAGTTTTTGTCACCGTATATTTTGTTTTGTGGTTGCTTGACCGCAAAAGTGCAAAACTTTTTAATCAGCAATTAAAACAGTTTCAAGAGATGGAAAAGAAAAAAGAAATGTGGTAAACTGACCATAATATGTGAAAATACAGAAGGTATGGGATAGAATATGAGAGTAGTTTGCCTGGTAGAAAATACAATAGGAAATCCGGAGTGTCAGTGTGAACACGGACTAAGCTTTTATTTGGAAACGGCAAAGCATAAGATTTTGATGGATACCGGGGCCACTGATTTATTTGCAAAGAATGCGAAAGCAATCGGGGTGGACTTAGCGGCTGTGGATATTGCTTTTTTGAGTCACGGC
>JAFZDQ010000093.1 GCA_017561085.1 Lachnospiraceae bacterium | reverse complement strand
TGCACATCTTCCTTCGTATCCTAAGAAGTGATGAAGTGTTCCGAATTTGCCTTTGTATGTGCCTGCTGCTTTTCTTGCTGCTAACTTATCAGCAACCAGTGCAGAGAATAATTTTTCAGATTCAATTAAGGATACCTGTACGTTTCCGTGAGGATCTCTTTCTAAGAATAACTGCTGCTGGATTGCTTCGGGAAGGATAGCAAATACTTCCATGGATTCTTTGGTTAAACCTTTTTCGATGAAAGCATACTTGTCAGCCCATGTAGCAAGTGCGTTGAATTCATCAGCCTTGCTTCCTGCAAGAAGTTCGTTGATTTCCTGGATTAATACGGAGAATTCAGGAACGAATTCTACAACACCTTCAGGAATTACAACGATACCGAAGTTCATACCCTTGTTTGCTCTTGCTTCTACGGAATCAGCGATGTAGTCAGCAATTGCGGAAAGGGACATCTTCTTAGCTGCAACTTCTTCGGAAATTAAGCAGATGTTAGGCTGTGTTTCAAGTGCACACTCTAAAGCTACGTGAGAAGCACTACGTCCCATAACTTTGATGAAGTGCCAGTATTTCTTAGCAGAGTTACAGTCTCTTGCGATGTTACCGATGATTTCGCTGTATGTCTTGGTAGCGGTATCGAAACCGAAGGAACATTCGATGTCTTCGTTCTTTAAGTCACCGTCGATTGTCTTAGGACATCCGATAACCTGTACGCCTGTATTATTTGCTGCAAAGTATTCAGCAAGGATACCTGCGTTGGTATTGGAGTCGTCACCACCGATGATAACGATAGCAGTGATGCCGTGTTTCTTACAAACTTCTGCTGCAATAGCAAACTGTTCGTTGGTTTCTAATTTGGTTCTGCCGGAACCGATGATATCGAAACCGCCTGTGTTTCTGAACTGATCAACATATTCGTCAGTTAAAACAATGTAATTGTCTTCGATAAGTCCGCTGGGGCCGCCCTTGAAGCCGTAAAGTTCGTTTTCAGGGTTGGTTGCCTTTAAAGCATCGTATAAACCACAAACAACGTTGTGTCCGCCGGGAGCCTGTCCACCGGAAAGGATAACACCAACAACCTGCTTCTTAGCTTCGGAAGTGTTCTGTCCTTTTTCAAAAGTGATTTCCTTCTTACCATAGGTATTAGGGAAAAGTGCTTTGATTTTTTCCTGGTCAGCTACGCTCTGAGTTTCTGCACCTTCTTTCACGCAGATATCAGCGATGCCGTTTCTGAGCATGCCGGGAAGCTTGGGTGTATACTCATAACGAGCTTTCTGTAAGGGTGAAATGTTCATATCTATATCTCCTTTAAAAAATTTTTATCCAGAATCATTCTAGTATATTTTCGGCGTAAAGTAAACCTTTATCTTCGCTAAAAATGCTACTTTGTTGCATATTTTGGGACGAAATTACCTATTTGGAAGGATTTACGAGCCGGTTTGCAAAAAAATCCGTACGCTTAGGAAAATCCTGACTTAAAACAGTCTGGTGGTCCACTTGGTACAATCCCACACATCGGTAGCCAGACCGTCATAAAACTCAGGTTCGTGACATACCATCAGGATGCTTCCTTTGTAAGCAATAAGGGCCCGCTTTAACTCTTCCTTGGCATCCACATCCAGGTGGTTGGTAGGCTCGTCAAGGAGCAGGATATTGGTTTCGCGGTTAATCAGTTTACAAAGGCGTACCTTGGCCTGTTCGCCACCGCTGAGGACCTTCACAAGGCTTTCGATATGCTTGGTGGTAAGTCCGCACTTGGCAAGGGCGGAGCGCACCTCATACTGGCTAAAGCCGGGGAATTCCTTCCAGATTTCTTCGATACAGGTGGTGGAAACACTTTGGTCCATTTCCTGTTCAAAATAACCGATATGTAAATAATCGCCCTGCTCCACGCTGCCGGAAAGGGGCTTTATTAATCCGAGGATACTCTTAAGCAAGGTGGTTTTACCGATACCGTTGGCACCGGTGAGAACGATTTTTTGTCCCCGCTCCATTTCCAGGTTTAAAGGAGAGGATAAAGGCTCATCATAGCCAATCACCAGGTCCTTTGTCTGGAAAATATAGCGTCCCGGAGTACGGGCTTCCTTAAAGTTAAATTCCGGTTTGGGTTTTTCATGGGCAAGCTCGATAACATCCATTTTGTCCAGCTTTTTCTGACGGGACATGGCCATGTTTCTGGTAGCAACCCTTGCTTTATTACGGGCCACGAAATCCTTTAAATCCGCGATTTCTTTTTGCTGCTTGTTATAAGCTGCCTCTAACTGGGACTTCTTCATGGCATAAACTTCCCGGAACTTGTCATAATCGCCCACGTAGCGGTTCAGTTCCTGGTTGTCCATATGGTAAATCAGGTTGATAACACTGTTTAAGAAGGGGATGTCATGGCTAATCAGGATAAAAGCGTTTTCATAATCATTGAGGTATCGCTTCAGCCATTCAATATGCTCCGCATCCAGATAGTTGGTAGGCTCGTCAAGGAGCAGGATGTCGGGCTTTTCAAGCAGAAGCTTACCCAAAAGGACTTTGGTACGCTGACCGCCGCTTAAGTCGGTAACATCCTTTTCAAGGCCAAGGTCAAGCAGCCCCAGAGCTCTGGCAACTTCCTCTACCTTGGAATCAATCATATAAAAATCATGCATGGTGAGCAGGTCCTGAATGGTACCCAATTCTTCCATATATACTTCCAATTCTTCCTCGGTAGCGGTACCCATTTTGTCGCAGATTTCGTTCATCTGGGTTTCCAGTTCAAACAGGAAGTCAAAAGCGGAAGCAAGAACATCCCGGATGCTCATGCCCTTGGTAAGGGCGGTGTGCTGGTCTAAGTATCCCACGCGGACATTTTTGGCCCATTCGATGGTACCCTCATCAGGCATCAGTTTGCCGGTAATAATATTCATAAAAGTAGACTTTCCTTCGCCGTTGGCACCAATCAGGCCAATGTGCTCGCCCTTTAAAAGACGGAAGGAAACATCATTAAAAATCGCACGGTCGCCAAAACCGTGAGTTAAGTGTTCTACATTTAAAATACTCATGGTAAACTCCTTTGTTTATCTTCGTTACAATTATAGGGGAGAGCGGTAGAAAAGTCAATTTTCATAAGAAGGGCACATATACTTAAGAGAAAGAAAAAATCTTGGAAAGATGGAAAAATTTTGTAAAAATTGATTGACAAACAGCGGAAAATGTTTTAAATTAAAATAGTAATAATTACTAATATTGATTAGTTGTAAACAGGGAGGGCATTATGAATTCAAATATTTTCAGAAAATTATCTTATGGTGTATATGTAGTAAGTACCTGGGACAACGGAAGACCTACAGGCTGTACCGCTAACAGTGCGATGCAGATTACTTCCTCACCGGCGACCATTGCAGTGAGCATTAACCATGACAATTATACCAATCAGTGCATTGCCGAAAGCGGCAGATTTGCCATTTCTATCCTGGCAGAGGATTCAGAGCCTTCCATCATCGGAACCTTTGGTTTCCGCTCCGGAAGAGAGGTAAATAAGTTTGATTCCGTGAAATATTCTGTTGAGGATTATATGCCGGTAGTATCTGATTCCTGCGGATACATCGTATGTAATGTGATCGATAAGATGGAAACATCTACCCACACCGTATTTTTGGGAGAAGTGGTAGGCGGAGAGGTATTCGGTGATAAAGAGCCCATGACTTACGCATACTATCACAAGGTTGTGAAAGGTAAGAGCCCGAAGAATGCGCCCACCTATCTTCCTGAGGAAGAAGAAAAGACGGAAGAAAAGAAGACCCGTAAATTCAAGTGCACCGTATGCGGATACATATATGAAGGGGAAGAGCTTCCCGAAGATTATAAATGTCCTGTCTGCGGAATGGGCCCGGATAAATTTGTTGAGATTTAATCAGAAAAAGATACAAAAACTTGAAATTGTGATATAATAAAAAAGCAAAAACAGGTAATAATAGTAAAACTATAGTAATGTAGGAGGATTTAGAGCATGAGTTTAAAAGGAACAAAGACAGAAGCAAATTTAATGGCAGCATTTGCCGGTGAATCCATGGCAACCAACAAGTATACTTATTTTGCATCCAAAGCAAAGAAGGATGGTTATCAGCAGATTGCGGCTATCTTTGAAGAAACTGCAGGAAATGAAAGAGAACATGCAAAAATGTGGTATAAGCTGTTAAACGGCGGAATCGGTGATACACTGGAAAACTTAGGTCACGCAGCAGAAGGTGAAAACTATGAGTGGACCGATATGTATGCCCAGTTTGCAAAAGATGCAAGAGAAGAAGGCTTTGATGAAATCGCTGATTTATTTGAAGGCGTTGCAGCAGTTGAAAAAGAGCATGAAGAAAGATACAGAAAGTTCATTGCCAACATCGAAGGCGGTGTAGTATTCTCCAAAGATGGCGACACGATTTGGCAGTGCAGAAACTGCGGTCATATCTGTGTAGGTAAGCAGGCACCCGAGGTTTGCCCCGTATGTGCGCATCCTCAGGGTTACTTCCAGGTAAAGCCTGAAAATTACTAAAATTAAATTATTTAATATTGAATTTAAAGAAAGAGCATTGCCTTAGGCAGTGCTCTTTTGATATGATAGACAGGGGAGAAGCGTCTCCTCTGTCTATCATATCAAAAGAGGTTTATGCGCAGCTCGCGGAGAGGAATTGAATTGCTACGCAATACCGCTCGCGCGCAGAGATTGTGCAGAAGCACAATCTGATCAGGAATCAGCTCGCGGAGAGATTGTGAAAAGGAGAATACGAATGATTTGTAAGTACTGTGGCGGAGAATATGGTGATGACGTATTGGCATGTCCCTATTGTCATGCAGAGAATCCGGCAGCGGTGAAGGCCGAGAAGTCGGAAATTTTGGAAGGCTATGATGAAGAGGCCGAGAAAATCAGGAAAGAAGCAGACCTTTATCCCGCGAAGATGGCCGGGGCGTGGAGTAAGAAGGTGGTACTTGGTATCCTGGCAGGTGCTGTGGCGTGTGTTTTATTGCTTGCTTTGTTCAAATATATGTTGGGCGTGGAAGACCGCAATTCATTGGCACGTGAGCAGAAAAAATTTGCAGAGATGGAAGCCTTTTTGGAAGCAGATGATTATGCCGGCTTAGAAGAGTACCTGTTTACGAAGAATATCAAGGTTTATGAATACGAAAAATATGAGCAGGTTATCGATATGCACAATTTATACGAGAGGATTTTGGAAACAGATGGGGACCTTGAAAAGTTTGCTGCTTATCTGGATCCGTCCTACATCAATGATCTGATGAAAAATGAAAGTGCAGAAATGCTTGCAGATATGTACATAAACAGAATTTTGGGATGCAGCGGCAATATTGTGGAAAGCTATCTGAAATATGGTCAGGATACCAGGTTCTTGGGAAATGAAGCCGATTTGGAAAAAATCTATCAGGATACCGTTGCCGAGCTGAAAGAGTACGGGCTCACGGATGAGGAAATCGGGCAGCTGCCAAAACAGGAGGACGCGCCTTTATGGAATACCATCCTGAAAAAAGTAACGGATTATTTTATTGAAAAATACGAAAGTACGGAAGAATAAGGGGAATCAATTATGAAATGTCAAAATTGCGGGGCACCTGTATCCTATGAGCAGCTGG
Organism: Lachnospiraceae bacterium; assembly: GCA_017561085.1. Classification (GTDB taxonomy): domain Bacteria; phylum Bacillota; class Clostridia; order Lachnospirales; family Lachnospiraceae; genus Suilimivivens. The sequence continues at coordinate 26,512 of JAFZDQ010000093.1, read as the reverse complement.
AATGTCCTTATTGCGGCACGGCGAATCCGGAGGCCATAGCCTTTCAAAAAGAAATATTAGAGAAAATGGAACGGAACCGTTTACTGGGACCGTTTCTTAGGAAACAAAAAACTCCGGAGCTGGTGCTTATAAAGCTACTTATTTTGTGCGGTATTCTTTTTGTGGTAAATATCGGTATTATTTTGGCCTGTGTGGGTATCCATCAGTGGTCTGAAAAGGCCAAGGATAAAGGACCTGAGCCGGGTACCTTTGCTGCAAAGTATCAGGAAAACTTTGGTAAGAATAAGCCCTTTGAGGAATATTTCTACGGAGATGTGGAGAATACCATAGAATTTATGGAGGACGGCAGCCAATATTATTATTTGCATGAAGTAGCAGTGGAAAATATGTTGAGTACCGGACAGACGGCGTTAGAGGAATATTATGAAAAGGAGCGGGACGAAGACGGTAATGAAATTTTTATTTGTACCGACGAAGAACGTGCATCACGGCTCCGTAATTTCCAAAGAGCTTTTTATATGGGCTATTTAGGGCTTTCGGAAGAGGATCTTGGCTTTATGGAAAAAGAAGAAGACGAGACTTATGTAGAAAATGGAGAAGAGCGTAAAGCGGCTGCAACTGTGATTTATAAGCTGTTACAGGAGGTGGAAAATGAAAGGGCTGATTAAGTTTATGACCGTCATTGTGACGATGCAGATTATTGGTACGGTCCTTTTGTTTTTCGTGACCAGTACCTTATCCATGATGGATGTGATGGAGGCAAAAGGTGCCAAGGTAATAGACAAAATGGACGATATGAGCTATGAAATCGAATCAGGGAATTATTCCGGAATGGTTGATTCCATGGAGGCGGACAGGGCTTATGAGCCGGAGTTTGAATATCTCTGGGAAAGATGTCTGATGAACGCAGCGGCACGGTACTATAAGATTTATCAGAAAGCGGCTGACAAGGGAGCTGGCAGCGAATTTGATGCACTTGCGGAAGAATACCGTCAGATGGTAGTGGATTATTGTGAAAATCCGGTTTATCCGGAGAACGAGCCCTACGGGGATTACTTTATGGGCGTTTTAGAATAATAGATTTAGAAATAAGTCGGAATACTTGAAATAAATGAGGATGAAGGAGTGTTGGGATATGGAAGATATGATGAAGGAAGTAACGGAAAGTTGTGAGCAGGCAGCGGAAGTTGTGGAAGAAGTGACAACTGAGGCAGTTGCGGAAGTTGTGGAAGAAGTGACTGAAACCATGCAGGACTATGAGAAAGAGCTGGAAGCGTCTTTCCGTACCATCAATGAAGGAGATGTGCTCTCCGGTATCGTCATTGATGTAAATGAAGAGGAAGTGACGCTGGATTTGCGTTATTATACCCAGGGCATTATCAAAGCCGGCGATATGAGTGAGGACCCTGCTTTTTCCATCCTGGATGACGTGAGAATCGGGGATGCGATTGAAGCTACCGTGGTAAAAATGGATGACGGCCAGGGCAACATTCTTTTGTCCAAAAAGGAAGCCAATGCAGTCCTTGCCTGGGATAAACTTACCGCTTATATGGAAGAAAAGAAGGACATTCAGGTAAAGGTAACGGATGTGGTAAATGCAGGCGTTGTAGCTTATGTAGAGGGCATCAGAGGGTTTATTCCCGCCTCCCAGCTTGAGAATGCTTATGTAGAGGATTTAGAGCCCTACAGAGGCCGTAAAATGCATGTCAGAATCCTTACCGTAGATAAAAATAAAGAAAAACTGATTCTTTCCGCAAGAGAGATTATCAAAGAGCAGTTAAAGGAAGAACATGACCATAAAGTGGCAATGATTGTGCCCGGTACCGTGCTGGAAGGATGTGTAGAGAGCCTGCAGCCTTACGGTGCTTTTGTGGACTTAAAGGACGGCCTGAACGGACTTGTACATATTTCCCAGATTTGCCAGAGAAGAATCAAAAAGCCCTCAGAAGTACTGAAGGTAGGCGACGTGGTAAAGGTGAAGGTTTTAAATACCAACGACGGTAAGATTTCCTTAAGTATCAAAGCGGTGGAAGAGGACAGAGAGGCTGAGGAAAGAGAGGAACTGGATACTGCACAGTTTTCTTCGGCGGAAAGCGTTGGTACCAGTTTGGGCGAATTATTTAAGAATTTGGGATTTTAAGAAGTTGCGCGTTGCGTTGTTTGGGAAAAAATATAGGATTGGATAAGACAGAAAGGGAAACAGGATGTTTAAGTATTGCTTATTTGATTTAGACGGGACACTGACTGACCCCAGAGAAGGGATTACCAAGTCCGTGCAGTATGCACTGGCCAAGCAGGGAATTGAGGAGCCGGATATTACGAAACTGGAGTTTTTCATCGGACCGCCCCTTCGGGATTCCTTTATGAATGCTTATGGCATGAGCAAGGAAAAGGCAGAGGAGTCCGTGGCTTTTTACAGAGAACGTTTTGCGCCTATCGGTGTACTGGAAAATAAAGTATATGAAGGAATTCCCGCGTTATTAGAGGCGCTTAGTAAAGCCGGCGTGACAAATGCCATCGCTTCCAGCAAGCCTACGGTTTTTATCCATCAGATTTTGGAGCATTTCAAAATCAAGCAGTATTTTGATGTGATTGTGGGCAGTGAACTGGACGGCACCAGAGGAACCAAAGAAGAAGTGGTAGAGGAAGCCCTCAGACAGCTTGGAATTTTGGATATGGAAGCTGAGGAAAAGAAGACATCCTGCGCCATGATCGGAGACCGCAAGTTTGATATTCAGGGGGCAAAGGCCTATGGACTTACCGGAATCGGTGTAGGATTTGGTTTTGCCGAAGAAGGAGAATTGGAAGCGGAAGGCGCCGATTATGTGGTGGAAACCGTGGAGAAATTGCAGGAATTATTATTGAAATAAACCGGGGAAGCGGTAAAAGTGTTTGCAAAAGATAAAAGCAGTGCAAGCGAAGTGTTTGCAAGCGGGAAGAGTGTTTGCAAGCGCGGCAGCTAAAGCCGGTGAGGTGAAAAATATGAGTATCTGGAAAAGTATGATACACCGTTTTTCGCGGGAAGAAATCAGTACTTGGACATCTCTGAAAAAAACAGCATATATTTTGTTGCCGCTTCTGATTTACCTGGTGGCGCACGATTTGGCGGAGATTTTGCTTTGGGCGGGTCTTGAAGGCGTTATGAGCACTTTTGGCGAGGACTTAAGTGCTTTTTTGACTGCCCATGCTTATACGGTGCAGGGTGTGGTAAACGGACTGGCTATGCTTTTGGGGCTTTTGGTGATTGCAAAGGCAGTTAAGGCAGAGGTTTCGTTTGAAAGAAGCACAGTTGTGGAAACTGCGGGTGCTTACACCTTTTTGTGCGTATTTGCCTTTCTGGTGGCAGTGGGCGTGAATATTTTATTTTATCAGCTGGGAATTACCGGCAGTTCAGAAAGCTTCGGAAAGGTGCAGGAAGCCCAGTTTGGCGTGCAGCTGGTGACGGGCCTTTTCCTGTTTGGTGTGATTTCTCCCATTGTGGAGGAAGCGGTGTTCCGGGGAATTATTTATAACCGGTTAAAACGCTCTTTTTCGGTACCTGTTGCGCTGGTGATTTCGGCTCTTTTGTTCGGCTTTTATCATGGGAATGCGGTACAGGCGGTGTACGGGACGATTCTTGGTTTTTTGATTGCATATATTTATGAAATGTTCCGAAGTTTCGGAGCACCGGTGGTATTCCACAGCGTGGCCAATATCAGCGTGTTCGTCATGACCTATTATAAGGGACTAAATCATTTATCAAAGCCTGCGGCAATTGGGCTGGCGGCTTTGATGCTGGCCGGGGCAGCAGGAATTTTGGTGTATTTAAAGAAAAGCTTTGAAAAATAAGGAGGGGATTTATGTATCAGGCATCCGAAAAAAGATATGACTCCATGACCTATTATGGCAGCGGAAGCAGTGGTTTGAAACTTCCTGTGGTATCGCTTGGACTTTGGCACAATTTTGGGGATAATGCAGATTATGAAAACATGAAAGCACTGTGCTTTACTGCTTTTGACCATGGAATAACCCATTTTGACCTGGCGAATAATTACGGACCGCCTTACGGAAGTGCCGAAAGGAATTTCGGTAAGATTTTGAAAGAAGAATTGGGTGGTTATCGGGATGAACTTCTGATTAGTACAAAAGCCGGATATGACATGTGGGCAGGTCCTTACGGGGATGGGGGAAGCAGGAAATATCTCCTTGCCAGCCTGGACCAAAGTTTAAAGCGCTTAGGTTTAGAGTATGTAGATATTTTTTATCATCATCGCATGGACCCGGAAACGCCTTTGGAAGAGACCATGTGGGCGCTTAATCAGGCAGTAAAAAGCGGCAAGGCGCTTTATGTCGGGTTGTCTAATTATAACGGTAAAACATTGGCAAAGGCAGCAGAAATCTTAAAGGATTTAAAATGCCCTTTTATCATTAATCAGAACCGCTATTCTATTTTTGACAGGACCATCGAATATAACGGATTAAAGAAAACTGCCTATGAATTACAGAAGGGCATTATTGCATTCAGTCCGTTGGAACAGGGCCTGTTGACAGACAGATATTTAAACGGTATTCCGGAGGATAGCCGTATAAAAAAGGATGGAAGATATATTCAGGAAACTGCATTGACCAAAGAGCGGCTTCTTCAGATAAAGAAGCTGAATGCACTGGCATCCGAACGGGGACAGTCCCTGGCGCAAATGGCATTGGCGTGGGTGCTGCGTGACGGTATCGTAACAAGTGTATTGGTGGGCGCATCGAAACCACAGCAAATACTGGATAATTTAGAAGCGGTAAAGAATACCGGCTTTAGCAAAGAAGAATTGGATTTGATTGATCAAATAAGCACCGGCAGCAGCCTGTAATCAGAGAATTAAATAGATTTAAAATATTGAAAAGCCATGGCAGAGAAGGTTCTGTTATGGCTTTTTTTATAAAACAGAAACAAACAAATGTTCTGAAAAGGTATTGCGGTACAAAGCCGCGTGTGATATGATAATAAAAACGAACGAATGTTTGCGTGGGCGAGGTTTTCTATGGAGCAATTAACATTATTTGATGAGGCAGTAAGTTTAAATGCACCTCTGGCCAGCAGGATGCGTCCTGTGACCTTAGAGGATTATATCGGGCAGGAGCATCTGGTGGGCGAAGGAAAGATTCTTCGGCAAATGCTGGAGAAGGATATGATTTCTTCCATGATTTTTTGGGGACCGCCCGGCGTGGGGAAGACTACTCTTGCGCGGATTATTGCCCATAGGACCAAATCCAATTTCATCGATTTCAGTGCGGTGACCAGCGGAATCAAGGAAATCAAAGAAGTGATGAAGCAGGCGGATAGTGACCGGATGTTGGGGATGAAGACCATCGTTTTTGTGGACGAAATCCACCGCTTTAACAAGGCCCAGCAGGATGCTTTTTTACCTTATGTAGAGAAGGGGAGTATTTTGCTGATTGGAGCGACTACGGAGAATCCTTCTTTTGAGATTAATTCGGCTCTTTTGTCCCGGTGTAAGGTATTTGTGTTGCAGGGACTGACCACCGCAGATATGAGGAAATTGTTGGATCATGCCTTAACGGATAAACGCGGTTTCGGGAATCAAAAGATACAGATTGAAGATAGATTATTAGAGGCAATTGCCGTTTTTGCAGGCGGGGATGCCAGGATGGCACTGAACACGTTGGATATGGCGGTGCTGAACGGGCGGATTGAACCGGATGGTTCCGTGACAGTGTCACAGGAGATTTTGGAGCAGTGTACCGGCAAGAAAATGCTGCTTTATGACAGGAATGGAGAGGAGCATTATAACCTTATCTCAGCACTGCACAAGTCAATGAGAAACTCTGACCCGGATGCGGCCATCTATTGGCTTGCACGGATGCTGGAGGCCGGGGAGGATCCCCTTTATATTGCAAGGCGGTTAATCCGTTTCGCCAGCGAAGACGTAGGAATGGCGGATTCTCAAGCTTTGCCCCTTGCAGTAGCGGCTTATCAGGCCTGTCATTTCATCGGAATGCCGGAGTGTAATGTGAATCTGACACACGTGACAGTTTATTTATCGATGGCTCCGAAGTCAAATTCGCTCTATGTAGGATACAGAAAAGCGCGTAAGGATGCGATGGAGATGTTGACCGAACCGGTACCATTGCAAATCCGTAACGGTGTCACATCGCTTATGCAGGAACTGCATTACGGTGAGGGATATCAGTATGCCCATGATACGGAAAAGAAGCTGACGGATATGGAATGCTTGCCGGAATCCTTGTTAGGAAGGAAGTATTATGTGCCCACGGAGCAGGGCGCGGAAGCACAGGTAAAGAAGAAACTGACGGATATAGAGGAATGGAAAGAGAACTTACGCAAATCACAGAAATAGTACCAAGAGAATACGGAGAGGTTCAGGTAGGGGAATCTGCCCTTGCCTATGGAGCGGGTCCCATAAACACGGCCGGTCCAGTGATTCAAAACCGGCAGGAAATGACCCTGCTTCAGAAACTGGAGATTCTTTCCGATGCGGCGAAATATGATGTGTCCTGTTCTTCTTCCGGCGTAGGAAGGCAGGGGGACGGAACCGGTATCGGAAATACGGCGGCAGCAGGAATCTGTCACAGCTTTGCAGGGGACGGACGCTGTATTTCACTGCTGAAGATATTATTTACCAATGAATGTATTTATGATTGCAAGTATTGTATCAACCGGAAGTCTAATGATGTGCCCAGGGCATCCTTTACCCCGGATGAGGTATGTGAGCTGACGATACAGTTTTACCGCAGGAATTACATAGAAGGACTGTTTTTAAGTTCCGGAATTATTCACAGTCCTACTTACACCATGGAACTGATTTATCAGGCGATTTATAAACTGCGGACGGTGTATCGTTTTCAAGGGTATATTCATGTAAAGGCCATTCCGGGAGCAGACCCTGAACTGATTCAGCGAATAGGTCTTTTGGCAGACAGAATGAGCGTGAATTTGGAATTGCCTACTGCCGAAGGGCTGCAAAGGCTGGCACCCAATAAACACCGTAAGAACATTTTGACTCCCATGCGGCAGATCCAGCAGGGGATTACACAGAACAAAGAGGAAATCGTAGTGTACAAGCATGCCTCGCAGTTTGTGCCCGCCGGACAGTCAACCCAGATGATCGTGGGTGCTACGCCGGAAAGCGATTATCAGATTATGATGGTGGCTGAGAACCTTTATCGGAAATTTGATTTAAAGAGGGTTTACTATTCGGCATTTGTCAGTGTAAATGAGGACAAGGATTTGCCGGCACTTCCCGGCGGACCTCCGCTTCTTCGGGAGCACAGACTGTACCAGGCGGATTGGCTGCTGCGGTTTTACGGATTTGAAGCGGGGGAACTGCTTAGCGAGCAGAAGCCGAATTTTAATATTTTATTGGACCCCAAGGCGGACTGGGCACTACGGCACTTAGAGCAGTTTCCGGTGGAGATTAACAGGGCGGATTACCGTACCATACTGCGTGTGCCGGGCATTGGCGTGAAAAGCGCCCAGCGGATTGTGAAAGCCCGCAGGAACGGAAATCTTACCTTTGAGGATTTAAGGAAAATCGGTGTCGTATTAAAGCGGGCACTTTACTTTATCACCTGTAACGGAAGGATGATGTATCCGACCAAAATAGAGGAGGACTATATCACGCGGAACCTGCTTGCGGGCAAGGAAAAACTGCCCTTTGACAAGGATGGAATGACCTACAGACAGCTTTCTTTGTTTGATGATACGATGGAACGGAATTGGCGGGAAGCCGTGGGAGGTTAGGATGGAAGAGTATTATATTTTATGTGAGGATTCGCCGGAAGGTATTTTTTCCGGAATTTATGATGCTTATCTGCTGAAGAAACCCCATGAGCGGATTCATCTGATGGTGAAGGAGGAAGATAATTACCGTCTGTTTGCCAATTATCTGACGTGCAAACCGGATGGGGAGAAGGCTTGCAAGGTGGCGCGGACCATTAGGAAGCAGTTTGGGCTGGAGGCTTATTTGGCTATTTTCCGGGCAGTTTCATCTGCGAAGGAGGATAAAGCCGAAGCGGTTTATAAGACCGTGGTGACGGGACTGTCCATGAAGAATCCGGTGAAGGTACTGGAGAATTTGAAGGACCCTTTTGTACATAGAGTGTTTGAGATTGCCCGCAGAGTAGGGAATGAAACCCATGGGCATGTGGAGTTTTTACGTTTCAGGGAGTTGCGCAGCGGTCTGTTGTATGCACAGATTGCACCGCAAAATGATGTACTTGCTTTTATCGTGCCACATTTTGCAGACAGGTTACCATTAGAGAATTTTATCATCCATGATAAGGGGAGGAATCTTTTTGCAGTACATCCGGCAAGGCAGGACTGGTATCTTTATTCCGGGACAGAGGAAACAGAGCTGCTCATCGGGGAGGCGGCAAAAGATTTTTCGGAAGGCGAGGAGAAGTATAGCGAACTGTTTACCGCTTTTTTTCATACAATAGAGATAAAGCAGCGAAAAAATTATGAGTTGCAACGAAACATGCTTCCGCTCAAATACAGGAAGTATATGACAGAATTTATCTATGGGAATAAGGGACTATAAATTGGTAATACTTTACAAAGAAAGGTTGTTTTTCCCTGAAATTGTATGAAAAACGATTATTTACAAAGTTTTAGGGCAGTGTTAATCTTTTTAAAACCCCCCCAACAAAGTTGTCTTACCTGAATTGTCAGGAGAAAGGCGGTAACTATGAGAACACATAAAATCAGATTAAGAGCAGATGAAGTGCGTGATTTTGTAGCGGCAGCTACCAAATGTGAGTTTGATATCGATATTTCTTACAACAGTTATATCGTGGATGCGAAGTCTATTATAGGTGTACTTGGCCTTGACTTAAACCGCGTGTTAACCGTAAGATGTAGCGGATATGATGCAGCATTTGAAGATTATTTAAGCCGTTTTGCGCTGGCATGCTAATGAGCGGTCCTTGCGGATTTGTCATTGGCGGCTTGTGTGAAGCACTGCAGATTAATATTTGGTGAAGGTGTAAATTGACTCCCTGCTTAGGATAGCGTACTATCTTAGTAGGGAGTTTTTTTGAATGCAGCCGGGCTATGCAAAATACTCCCGGTCGATGCAAAATGTACCCGGCGATGCGTAACATGCAATTTATTATCAGAGAGGATAAAACGTGGAAATCAGGATATCTGTCAGAAACCTGGTGGAGTTCATACTCCGCAGTGGGGACATAACAAACAAAAGAACAACACCTTCTGACCAGGCTATGCAGGAAGGCGGCAGAATTCACCGCATGATTCAAAGACGGATGGGCAGTGATTATCATGCGGAGGTCTTTTTGCGCCATAAAGTACTGACTGAGAACTACAGCATCGTCATTGAAGGCAGGGCAGACGGTATTATTTTCAGTCCCAAGGGCGAGAATGTACAGGTGCCTGAAATAGCGGATACTACCTTGAAACCGGAGATGCGGGAAGCACTGACGGTAACCATAGATGAAATTAAAGGAACCTATCGCGATATTTACAAGATTAAAGATGCGGACCCGGTGCATTTGGCGCAGGCAATGTGTTACGCCTATATTTATAGCGAACAGAATGATTTAAGGCAAATCCGTATCCGGATTACCTATTGCAATATAGAGACGGAAGAACTGAAGTATTTTCATTTTGAATATGACAGGCAGGAGATTTGTGAATGGTTTGAAAATATTTTAGCGCAGTATCGGAAGTGGGCGGATTATCAGTATGAGTGGCAACAGCTGCGTACCGCGTCCATCAAGGAACTGACTTTTCCGTTTGATTACCGGGATGGACAGAAGGATTTGGTTACATATGTATATCAAACCATTTATCATAAACGGAAGTTGTTTATCGAAGCACCTACAGGGGTAGGGAAGACCATATCTACCTTATTTCCGTCGATTAAGTCCATGGGAGAAGGACTGACACAAAAGATTTTTTATCTGACGGCCAAAACCATTACAAGGACTGTGGCGGATGATACCATAGAACTTCTTAGGGGGCAGGGACTTTCCTTTAAGTCCGTGATTTTGACTGCTAAGGAAAAGATTTGTTTTATGGATGAGGTGGAATGTAATCCGGAGTACTGTCCTTATGCAAAGGGGCACTATGACAGGATTAATGAAGCGATTTATGACCTTTTGACCCATGAGGATAATTTTAACCGTGAGACGGTGGAGGAATATGCGTTAAAGCATCAGGTTTGTCCTTTTGAAATGAGTCTGGATATGAGCCTTTTTGCGGATGCGGTGATAGGGGACTACAATTATCTTTTTGACCCGCACGTGTACCTAAAACGCTTTTTTGCGGAAGGGACGCGGTCTGACTATGCCTTTTTGATTGATGAAGCCCACAATTTGGTGGAGCGCGGCAGGGATATGTACAGTGCGGCCTTGTACAAAGAAGATTTTTTGGCGCTGAAGAAGGTGGTCAAGGATTATGAGCCTAAAATGGCCGGTGCCTTGGAAAAATGCAACAAGGAGCTTCTGGAACTAAAACGGATGTGCGAGAATTATATCTGTCTGGAGGAAGAGGAGATAGCACCTTTTGTCAGGGCAGTGATCCGCCTGTCATCCATGATGGATACTTATTTGGAGGACCATGAAGAAAGTCCGATCCGTGCAGATATTTTGGAGTTTTATTTTGAGATATCCCATTTTCTTTTGATCCATGAGAATCTGGCCAAGGACTATACTATTTATGCCCAAATGGAAGAGGATGGCAGATTCATGCTGAAGCTGTTTTGTGTGAACCCGGCCCGGAATTTGAAGGAATGTATGCTCCGTGGCAGGAGTACCATACTTTTTTCAGCCACTTTGTTGCCTATTCAGTACTACAAGCAGCTTTTAGGCGCAGAGGAAGGGGATTACGAGGTTTATGCCAAGTCGGTATTTCGCCCCGAGCAGAAACGTCTTTTCGTGGCGGATGATGTGACCAGTAAATATACCAGACGTTCGGACATGGAATATTATAATATCGCGACCTATATCCACAAGATAGTTGGCAGCAGAGATGGAAACTATATGGTATTCTTTCCTTCCCATGCCTTTTTGCAGCGGGTATATGACTGCTATTGCAATTACTATTTAGACCCTGACCGGGTAGAGTGTCTGGTGCAGGAAGAGTATATGGACGAACAAAGAAGAGAGCAGTTCCTGGCCCGGTTTGAAGAAGGCAAAAAGAACGGTCCGTCCCTTGATGATTTGGCCGGTATCATCAACATGGAAATTGAAGTGGATGCAGAAGAGCCAAAATCCCTGGTAGGCTTTTGTGTCCTTGGGGGTATTTTCAGTGAAGGAATTGACCTGAAAAATGATTGCCTGATTGGTGCCATTGTGGTTGGGACCGGACTTCCGCTTGTTTGTAATGAGCGTGAAATTCTGAAAAAGCATTTTGATATGCAGGGGGATAACGGGTTTGATTATGCTTATAAATACCCCGGCATGAACAAAGTGCTTCAAGCTGCCGGACGTGTTATCCGTACTGCAGAGGATGTGGGAGTCATTACATTATTGGATGAAAGATTCCTGACACCATCCTATCTTCGCATGTTTCCCAGAGAATGGTCGGACTACGAAAGGGTGTCGTTAAGCCAAATTGAGAAGCGCGTGGATAAGTTTTGGGATGAGTGGTTGTAAAATCACGATTTAATCCACAAAACTTCTGCAAAAGAGAAAAAATGAAGGAAAAAATAGGAAATGACATCAGTTTTGTACCATATGACACGCGTGTCATTGTGGATAACTATGTGGAAACTGGGGATTTCTTGAATTTTCTAAACAATTGTGTCAAATCGGTTTTGCAAGATTCGAATGTCAAAAATCAAAAAATACCAGTTCGGTCAATGTCAAAAAGGGGTAATTGACTACTTGAATCGAACCAAAGTCTAATAAAGTCAGATGGACTTCGGAGAGTGATTTGTCAGAAAACAGACAGAGAACAGGAGAGAATTCAGAGAGAATTTTCGAGGAATTTCCGGGAGAGATTTTCGTATGCGAAATGAAATTTTTGTGGTAAAATGATTAAAGTGAAATTCAGACATAGGTATTTTCCGGAAATAATGAACCGGAAGAATCTGACAGAAGATAAAGGAAGTAAGTTATGAACAAGATTGGCTTTTTAGAAGCGATTACGGAAGTGGTATATGAGGCCGGTGAAATCTTAAAGAGTGCCGTGGCAATTGAGGACTCCATCGAAGAGAAAAGCGGACGCGCTAATTTCGTGACTGCCTATGATAAGAAGGTACAGGAATTTTTGTTTGAGAAGCTGGCGGAGGTATTGCCGGAAGCGGTTTTTATCGGGGAAGAGGAGGAAGAGCATGCGGCCCTTTCCGAAGGCTATGCTTTTATCATCGACCCAATCGACGGCACCACGAATTTCATGAAGGGGTACAATGCCAGTTGTATTTCCGTGGGCCTTCTTAAGGATGGACAGCCGGACATTGCCGTGGTATACAATCCTTATTTAAATGAAATGTATCAGGCCATGGCGGGCCAGGGCGCATTTTGTAACGGAAAGCAGATTAAGGTATCGGAGCATCCTTTGTCAGAGGGATTGGTGCTTTTTGGATCCGCTCCTTATAATGAAGAGTTGGCGGAGAAGTCCTTTGCGTTAGCATATCAGCTTTTTAACAAGAGTCTGGACATCAGGAGAAGCGGCTCGGCGGCTTTTGACCTTTGTAATATTGCCGCAGGGCGGGCTGAGTTTTTCTTTGAGATGCAGCTTAGTCCCTGGGATTATGCGGCAGGTACGCTCCTTGTGAAGGAAGCCGGCGGCCTGATTTCCGATATGGATGGTATGGAGTTGGTTTTTGACAAGAAGTGCAGCGTCATGGCAGGAAATGCCGATGCCATGGAAGTGTACAGGCAATTAATGGAAGAAAATAAGGAAGAAAATCATGAAGATACAAGCGAGAGGGCTTGATTTTCGGGAAATAAAATCTATATGCGAAAGAAACAGCCGCACAGCGGCGGAACGGGGGTACTATGAATTATCAGGAAGTATTAGCAGAAGCAAGAGGTGTCATCGGAAAGTATTGTAAGGCATGTCCGGTTTGCAACGGCAGAGCCTGCGGCAACCAGATTCCGGGACCCGGTGCGAAAGGAAGCGGAGACAACGCAATCCGCAATTTTGAAAAATGGCAGGAAATCCGTGTAAATATGGATACCATCTGCAGCAATGAAAAAGTGGATACATCTGCTACTTTATTTGGCAGAAAGTTTAAAATGCCTGTATTTGCAGGTCCCGTAGGTGCGGTGAATCTGCATTATGGTGAAAAGTATGACGACACGGAATATAACCGTATTTTAGTGAAGGCTTGTGCGGATAACGGAATCGCAGCTTTTACCGGCGACGGAACCAATGAGCAGGTAGTGATTGCCGCAACCAAGGCCATTGCACAGGCTGACGGCGCAGGTGTGCCTACCATCAAACCCTGGAGCAGAGAAGTGGTTGCCAAGAAGATGGAAATGGTGAAGGAATCCGGTGCTTTTGCGGTAGCCATGGATATTGATGCGGCAGGTCTTCCTTTCCTGAAGAATTGCGAGCCTCCGGCAGGTAGCAAGACCGTAGAAGAGTTAAAGGAAATCATTGACGATATCGACGCACCTTTCATCGTAAAGGGTGTCATCACCGTAAAAGGTGCCCTGAAGGCAAAAGAAGCCGGAGCAGCTGCCATCGTAGTTTCCAACCACGGCGGCAGAGTGCTTGACCAGTGCCCTTCCACAGCGGAAGTGCTTCCCGCAATCGTAGAAGCATTAAAGGGCACCGGTATGACCATCTTAGTTGACGGCGGCATCAGAACAGGCGTGGACGTATTCAAGGCACTTGCAATGGGCGCAGACGGTGTCATCATCGCAAGACCTTTCGTAACCGCACTTTATGGCGGCGGCGAGGAAGGCGTGAAGGTTTACATTGATAAGCTTTACGGCGAGCTGGAAGATACTATGGCAATGTGCGGCGCGCATAGTATTGACGAGATTACCGCGGATATGATTTGGAAGTAAAATGTAAGAAGCAGGGGCGTGGGCCTCTGCTTCTTTAGTCAATTGTAAATTATAATCTATTGTAAATTCTGCGTAGTGCATGGTGGTATCGTAGTCACCGGGGCCCGGGTATCGGGTACGGGCTTGCTGCAACCTGTCAGAGAAAGGATCAAAAGCCCGGTTAAAAGGAGAATAATACTTTATACCACAAGTAGAATGACAACTCCTCAAATCTATGTTATATTAAACCAAAAGGATGCAGGGCATGCATTACCCGATAAAGAAAAGGAACTGATTATGAGAAGCGTAAAGATGATGAGAGAAATGAATATGAGACGTGAAAAAACATACGTTAGACGTATGTCTATTTCTCAGCGCTTTTTTATGCAGGAGAAAATTTTGCGGTCGGGAGGTAGTCTGATGAGAGAGTAGAGAAGTGCTCCAAAACAGAATACCCAAGTTTTTGATTACATGACCGCAGACGATATTTTTAAAATATCCAAGCGGTCTTTTTATTTTCGCAGAGTAGACTGGAGATGGCACCAGCCGGGCCTCATAAGCCCTGTAACGTGGGTTCGAATCCCACCTCCGCGATTTAGAACATGATGGGCAACTTGCCCGTAGAAAGGAGAGCCAAGTTCGATGTTTACTTTATTTTCAAGAAAAATGCATACAACGAGAGAGATGGCACCGGTCAGACGCAATGATTGGAGCCTTAGAAACATGCGCACACATAAACGAATGCCGGGGCGCCGAAGATTAACAGACATCGCTTGGTCACCCGGAAACTTACTTATACATACGGAGGTAAATCATGTTCAATATACCAATAGTAGATTTAACAGCTACAGGCAAAAATATAGAGAAGCTTCGGAAGGAAGCAGGATTATCGGTAAAGGACTTGCAGAAACTTTTTGGATTCGGTACGCCACAGGCCATTTACAAATGGCAGCAGGGCTCGGCACTTCCTACGGTAGATAATCTGGTTTTGTTATCAGCAATCTTTCATGTGTCGATTGATGAGATTTTGATTGTAGAACAGTGCGGCGGTGGCACTTTAAGTGCGTCCGCATGAATAGAAGACATGAAAAGAAAGCATGAATAGAACGCGTGAATAACGAGTGCATAAATAAAAGGAATAAAAAATGAATAAAGAAGTGCAGGGGCACACTGCTCCTGCCGCATGGTTCCTTAGTTTAATGGAGAAAACAAGAGATTTCTAATCTTTTGATATAGGTTCGATTCCGGGTGGGAGTACTTTTAAGAAAAGATAAAAAATAGGTTGACAATAGTAAATGATTATCATACCATAAAAGTATCAAATGATACCAAATAAAAGGAGCTGTATTAATAATAGAAACAAATACAAGAATAGAAAGTGAACTTGAAGTAAAAGCCTATATTCAAAATTTGAAATTTGCAATTCGTAATGGTGCGAAGATAGAATTTCAAATAAAAAGACGTGTAGATGATGAGCGGGATGAAAAATTTACGAATCAATATACGGTAAGTACGCTGTTTCCTAATGAAAATCCTGTTGAGGCTTTGAAGCGCGAGTTATTGACATTGCGTGTCGAAAATTATATGCAAACCGTGAAGGATATCCGTTTTCCTAAGAGAAGTGAAATGCGCGAATTTGGTAGGGTATATAATGGGAAAGATGATGTATATATTAAGATAAGAGTTGAACTTTTAGGTACATATGGTGAAACAACCACTTTTGTAATGTCATTTCATTTTGCAGAAAAACCATTCACACCAGAGATGTTTCCCTATAGAAGAAATGAGGAAAGTGTATGAGTATGAAAATTCTGAAAAGAGAAAAATGTTTATGTACATGTTGTATGGAAGAACATGAAGTAAAGACAGTCCTATTAATTGAACAGGCTACGTTTAAGAATGCAAAGGTGGATTATGAGGTTTCTTATTTATACTGTGATGTGGCTGATGAATTCTATGTTGATGAACAAAAGATGAAAGAGAATGATATGCGTTTGAAGGATGCATACCGAAAAGAAGAGGGGCTCTTGACTTCCGGTGAAATTAGTGAAATTCGTGCCAAATATGGTATTAGTCAAAGTGACCTATGTTTACTTCTTGGTTGGGGAGGCAAGACGATTACCCGGTATGAAGGACATCAGGTACAGGATAGAGCACATGATACCATATTAAAAAAGATTGATAAGGACTCAGAGTGGTTTATTTCTTTGTTAAATGATTCCAAAGATCGTTTGCCGGCAGAAGCCTATCAAAGATATTTGCGGATAGCCAACATGATATATGAAGCAGAGCAGGATTCTTACTTAAAGAAAGCGATTGAAGCCAGCTATGCTAAATTTGAAGGAAACCGGAGCTATCATGGAAATACGGACCTTTCTTTGGATAAAGTAGTGGATGTGATTCGATACTTTGCAGCGTCAGCACAGGTGTCGGATTTGTATAAGGTTAAACTTATGAAATTAATGTGGTATGCAGACGCACTGGCTTATAAAAGATACGGTCATGCAATAACCGGTCTGATATATCAGGCAATGCCTATGGGAGCGGTACCGCTTGGACATAATTCGATTATTGACTTGCGGAATGTTCCCTGCGAGGAAGTAGATATGGGAGAAGGAAACGCATATCACTTCAGTTTGGAAGGAGAATGTGATTTCAAGGCCCTTTCAGAAGAGGAAAGGGAAATCCTGGACATTGTGATTGCTAAACTTGGGAAAATGTCTAAGAAACAAATAGTAGATTTTATGCATAAGGAACAAGCATATATTGAGACGTTGCCAAGGGATATTATTCCGTTTACGTATGCTGAAAGCCTGCAAATATAACAGATATAAAAAAAAGAGATTGCAAAAAGATACAGTTATGGTGGATTTGGAAATCCATCGGTAACTCCCGCTTCGGTGGGAGTTTTTTTGTCTGCAAATAGCACATGGAGATAATGCGTAAAATTTTTTTCAAAACCCTATTGACAAACTAATATTATACGTCGTATAGTATCTATACAGCCAACAATACTATACGGCATATAATATTATAAAATTAAAAGGTATAGAAAAGTAAAGAAGTAATGAAAAACTTCATTCGGTTGTAAAGGGATGAAAAAGGGATATTAAGGAAAGGAGAGGATGGAATGGTTTTTAACACAGGAGCGGCGCTTTTAGATGCCATTGTTTTGGCAGTTGTGTCCAGAGAAGCGGAAGGTGCATACGGATACAAAATCACGCAGGATGTCAGACAGGTAATTGAACTTTCGGAGTCCACGTTATATCCGGTACTTCGCAGACTGCAGAAGGATGAATGTCTCGAGGTTTATGACAAAGAATGTGCCGGCAGAAACAGACGCTATTATAAAGCGACGGAAAAGGGACGCTTGCAACTGAATTTGTACGAAAGTGAATGGTACAAATACGCATCCAAAATCAATGGTATATTCGAGGGAGGAATGAAAAAATGAGCAGATGGGAATTTATGAGACAGTTAGAAGAGCTGCTTAGTGATATATCGCCTGCAGAACGGGAAGAGGCTCTTCAGTATTATAATGATTATTTGAATGATGCAGGCAAAGAAAATGAGCAGGACGTTATCGCAGCGCTTGGTACCCCTGAGCAGGTGGCAGCCATCGTGAAGGACGGACTTGCAGAGAACGCACAGGGTGCTTTTACGGACAATGGTTTTGTAAACGGCAGCGTGGTACAGAACGAAGTGATTAACAGGGATAATATTACTTCTGGCGGTCAGTACGCTGGCAGCACCACGCAGACCGAAACCAAGGAAAAAGAAAAATTACCTACCTGGGCAATTGTCCTTTTGGTCATCGGCGGTATTATTTTATCGCCCGTTATTATCGGACTTGCAACCTCAGCACTTGGCGCAATTTTCAGTGCTTTTGCGGCAGTGATTGGCATCGCTTTTGCATTTGTGGTAGTAACCATCGCACTGTTTGTGGCGGCTTTTGTACTTGTGGGAATCGGTATCGGTAACATGTTTAACAATCCGCTGTTAGCCCTTGGGTTAATCGGTGTGGGCTTTGTTTTGGCAGCAATTTCCATTCTTTTCATGGTACTTGCTTATCTTTTGTTCAGCAAGGGTGTACCTGCATTAGTAAAGGGTGTTAAGTGGCTTTGGCACAAATTAACAGATAAAAAGGAGGGAAACGGCAATGAATAAATTTATTAAAATAAGTCTGATTGTAGCAGCTGTTTTATTAGGCGTGGGCCTGCTTTTTAGTGCAATTGGTTTGTTTGGAGCTAAGAGAGAAATTAAAAGGCTGATTAAAGAGGAAGTAATTACACAGGAAAAGATTCAAAAGGTAACCGATCTGTTAAACGGGGAAGGTTTGAGTCTTGATATTAGTGATCAGGATATCAACATTCAGATTGGTGATGGCGCCAAGGAACTGGAAATCAACGGGGAAGTACTTGCTGAGGATAATAAAAAGGTATCTTTTGACGCAAGCACCATTCAGGCGCTGGAACTTGATTTGGGCGTAGGTTCCCTAACCGTGGAAGAAAAAGCAGAAGATGACGGAAGCCTGGACCTTGCATTTGAAGGACTTGGTAAGTGCAAGTATTTTGTAGAAGAAGGAACTCTTTACGTGGAAGCCTTCAAGGGACTTAATGTAAGCAACCAAACAGGGATTGTTACCGAAGTTACCATCAAAGTGCCCAAGGATTTTAACTTAAATGAAGTAGATGCTAAAGTTGGCGCAGGTATCATGAATCTGGATGATTTACAGGTGGCTGAAATGGAAGCGGAAGTAGCTGCCGGTGAACTGGTTGTAAAACGTGTGGCAGCAGGAGAAATCGCCGTAGATATCGGCGCCGGTAAGGCAACCGTTAAGGACGCGGTAGTGAAGGACTTGGATGTCAATGTATCCATGGGTGAATGCGTTTTTGAAGGAAAAGTAGAAGGCGATCTAGAAGCGGAATGTGCAATGGGCAATATCGAGTTAGTCATTGACGGCAAAGAGGATGCGTATAATTATGATGTGAATTGTTCCGCCGGAAATGTGACCATTGGCGATTATAATTACACAGCGCTTGGCGCAAGCAAAGAGATTGACAACGGCGCAGAAAAGAACATGCAGGTCAAGTGCAGCATGGGACAAATTATGATAGAATTTGAAGAATAAGAGGACGCAACATGGGAAAACCATGATTGAATGCTCAGAATAAGAAGAAAAAGGGATAAAGGGATAAAGGGATAAAAGGATAAACGGAAGGAGAATGTGCGATGGCAGCAATTATTACATTAGTCATTTTGTTGGTAATTTTGGTTTTGGCAGTATGTTATAAACTGGCAGGCAGCTTACTTAAAATCACCTGGGGTGTGTTGAAACTGGCACTGAAGATTGTTTTCTGTATTCCCGGTGCGCTGATTTGTGCAGTGTTTGGCATCGTGCTTTGTTGCACTTTGATTCTGATTCCGGTAGGCATCAGTTGCCTGAAAACCGCATGGCGTATGGTGAATCCGCTTAGAATGTGTTTTAATTAAGTAAGGCGCTCGGGAAAACGGGCGCGCGCTAAAGGAGTATTTTATGACTGAAAAAAGAGGTCTGAGCAGCAGTACATTAAAAATCATAGCAATCATATCCATGCTGATAGACCACACGGCAGCAGTATTGGTAGGGCATAAGTTAGTATCATTGGGGATTTATTCCGTAGGGGATATTTCCCCTGCCTATATTTTGGAATTGTTTACACAAAGCGGTTTTGCGGCAGGCTTTTGGTATGTGGCGTATCAGCTGATGCGGCGCGTAATCGGAAGAATTGCATTCCCGATTTTTTGCTTTTTACTGGTAGAGGGCTTTGGCCGGACGAAAAACAGGCTGAAGTATATGGGAAGACTGTTTTTGTTTGCGCTACTGTCTGAGGTGCCTTTTGACCTGGCATTTCATGGCGTCAGCCGTTACAGTGACGGACAAAACGTGTTTGTGACCCTGTTCCTTGGCCTTTTGATGCTTTGTATTTTTGCGAAGCTGGAGGAAATGTTTGCAGAGAAATCCGGCAATTGGCTGAAATTTATCGGTCAGGCGGCGTGCTTTGGTTTAATTGCAATCCTTTCGGAATGGGTGTGTTGTGACTACGGTGCCTGGGGCATTTTGGCAATTGCCGTGCTTTATCTGTTCCGTGAAAACAAGCAACTTCAGATCCTCACGGGATGCGTGTCCTTTTGCTGGGAGATGCCCGCGATGCTGGGCTTTATCCCCGTTGCGTTTTATAACGGCAAGCGGGGCCTGAAACTGAAATATTTGTTTTATGTGTTCTATCCGGTGCATTTGTTGATTTTGTATGCATTGGCGGGAGTGGTATAAAATAGAGTGGGGGTAACAGATGAAAATCACAGTGATACACGGACAAAGTCATAAAGGTTCTACATACAATATAGCAAAGCAACTTTGCGACAAACTCGGTGGAGAGGTGACGGAATTTTTCCTGCCCAGGGATTTTGATTGCTTTTGTCAGGGCTGTACAGCTTGCTTTTTCAAGGAAACGGGCTGCCCTGATTATGAAAAGTTAAAGCCGATTACTACTGCACTGGATGAGGCGGACGTGATTATTTTGGCAAGTCCTGTGTATGTAATGCATGCCACAGGAGCAATGAAGTCTTTGCTTGATCATTACGGATACCGGTTTATGGTTCATCGTCCCGAAGAAAAAATGTTTTCCAAGCAGGCAGTTTGTATTGCCACAGCAGCCGGAGCGGGGATGCGCAGTACCATCAAGGATATGGCTGACAGCACTTTCTTTTGGGGCTGTGCCCGTACCTATAAGCTGGGCCTTGCCGTGATGGAAACAAGATGGGACCATGTAAAGCCGGGGATTAAGAATAAAATTGATAAAAAAACTACCGCCTTAGCGAAAAAGATTTCCACTCGCGTAGGTAAGGTAAAACCTACTATAATTACCAAAGCGTTTTTTACCATGATGTCATTGATGCAAAGAAAAGGTTTTAATGAAGCGGATGTAAGCTACTGGAAAGAAAAGGGTTGGACAAGTGGAAAGCGACCGTGGTAAACGAGAAGATAGGGAAATGGTTTGTGCTTGGCTGGATGTCAATGTGGCTTTTGATACAATTTTTATGCCATGAATGGTACACGATTTTTAATGGTGGATTTATGGGTACGTTGGAAGGAAAGATTAACTATTTTTCCGGAACAATACAATGGCTGCAGATTGAGGGGAAATATATACCGGATGTGTATCATACGGTTTTACATATTCTTATTCTAGTTACTTTAACGGTTACGATTGTTTATGTGGCAAAAGATAGGAAGAGGAGATAAGCGTAAGCGCATGTGAAGATTTGAAATTAAGTCGAGGTGATTTTTTTACTAGACCGATTAAAATATGAAAAAGAAATCAATAGCCGGAAATACTGGATTCGTTTTTCGTGTGAAAAACGTAAGAAAATAACAAACATTCCTATGAAAAACGCAAATATTAGAATTGCTTTCTTGTGAATAATGTGATATTTTTGTTATATAATATAGAGCAATGCACAAGAAAGGAGCTGTTTTTCTTGGAAAGAGATATTATGCAGCAGTTGCTGTTATGGAAAGAAAATGATAATAGAAAACCATTGCTTTTGACGGGGGTTCGTCAGTGTGGAAAGACATATGTATGTAAAGAATTTGGCAAACAGTATTTTACGGACTATGCATATTTTAACTTTGAGGGAAATGCAAGCCTTGCATCTGTGTTTGAATATGACTTTGAAGTGAATAGAATCATTGATGAATTAGGAAATATCATTCGTGGAAAAGAGATTGTAGCAGGAGAAACATTAGTCATATTTGATGAGATTCAGGAATGTCCGAAAGCAATTACAGCGCTGAAATATTTTTGTGAAAACATGCCACGACTTCATATAGTTTGCGCCGGTTCTCTGCTCGGTGTTTCGATAAAAAGGGAGAATATTTCATTTCCGGTGGGTAAAGTAGACCGATTGCAGATGTATCCGATGTCTTTTTCGGAATTCTTACGAGCCGATGGGGGGAAGGCAATTTATGAAGGTGCTCAAAAGTATGACATCGATCGTGAACTTCCTGCATTGTATACGGGAAAATTGGAAAAGGAATTAAAGTATTACTATGTGGTAGGTGGAATGCCGGAGGTGGTTGCGAAGTGGGTAGAGACGCATAACTTCGAGAAGATAGAAGCAATACAGGAAAATATCCTTTTGGACTATCAAAGCGACTTTGCAAAACATGCACCGAAAAATGATATTCCTAAACTGGGCTGGATTTGGGAGTCGATACCAAAACAGTTAGCAAAGGATAACAACAAATTTGTATTTTCTCATGTAAAAGAGGGAAAACGTTCTGCCGAATTGGAGGATGCTTTGGAATGGTTAGTCGATGCAGGACTTGTGCATAAACTGGAATTAGTTTCAAATCCGGAGCTTCCGCTGTCATTTTGTTCAGATGCTACTTTTTTTAAAGTGTATATGTCGGATGTGGGATTATTGCGTAAAAAATCAGGAGTATCCTATAAAACCATATTAGAGGATTCGGATTTGTATAGAAATTTTAAGGGGGCATTTACGGAGAACTTTGTTTTAACAGAGTTGCTTCGACAGGGAATTTTGCCGTATTTTTGGCGTTCGGGCAATACAGCTGAATTGGATTTTTTATTCGAATATGAAGATAAAATTATTCCGGTTGAAGCAAAAGCGGAAATTCGTACCCGCGCCAAGAGTTATATACAGTTTTGTAAGAAGTATCAGCCTAAGATTGGGTTTAAATTCTCTATGAAAAATGTAGGTGATAATAAGGTGGAAAAAACCAAAACTTATAGCGTGCCACTTTATATGCTTTGGAGAGTGAGAAAATATTTGAAGGAAGGTTAAATGTTTATGATGGATTTTATGGGAAAAAATTTAGAGGATATTATCGTGACACTTCCGTTTGCAGACGGGACGAGTTTAGATTGCGGTGTGTATTCTTATTTCGAAGTGAATGGGAAAAAATACTTTGCGTTACTTCCGCTGAAAGGGGAAAAGGAACTTGATTTTTCCCAAAACTTTATGCTTTATGAAGTGGAAGAGGATGAGGAGCATAATCCTGTTGTGATGTATATTGAGGATGATACGGAATATGCAGCTGCAGTACAATATTTTTCGGACAAATTATCTGAAGTGAAAAATTAAAGTAAACTTACGGAACACCAAAAAAGCAACCGCCCGGCGTCAATGGAAGCGGTTGCTTTTTTGTTGACAATTCCCGGATTGAAACATATAATAAAAAAGGTTAACTAGTTAAAGATTAAGTAATTAACAAAGGAGGTTCCCATGAAGCGAGAACAAGAACATCGACTGGTTAATTTATTGTTTGTGACAGATAAAAATCTGAAGCGTACCATTGAAAAAAGAGCAGAAGGTACCGGCGTATACAGAAGCCAGCACAGGTTACTTATGATATTGGGGAGAAATCCTGATATTTCCCAGACGATGTTGGCTGAAAAACTGGAGATTTCACCCGCTGCGGTAACCGTTTCTTTGAAAAAATTAGAAAAATCCGGTTACATTGCACGTCAGTGTAGCGAAGAGGACAATCGGATCAATCGTGTCGTGATTACCCCAAAGGGACAGGATGTGATTGAGCAGAGCATCAATTATTTCAGAGAGATGGACTATGCTTTTTTTGAAGGCTTTTCTGAGGAAGAAAAAAATCTCCTTGAGAATATGCTGGAACGGGTTGCTACCAACAGCGAGAAATATTACCAGATGCTTTAAATTTCAAGCGATATAGGTGTGAAATACTTCGCGTGAGTGCAAAGTAACTGCATGGCGAGCGAGTGAAGCCTAAAAATTTGTGAAAAACCTAAAAATCAGCGGAAATCAAGAAGAAATTCAAATAAAAAGGAAGGGAATTGAAACATGAAAAGATACTGGAAATACATAAAGCCGTATTTGTCATCTTTCATCTGCGCACCACTTTTAATGATTGTGGAAATTCTGGGTGAAGTTCTGATGCCCAAGTTTATGGCGAACATCATCAACATCGGAGCAGCAAACCATGATGTACCCTATATCATCGGTATGGGCAGCGTGATGATTGTGACGGCAATACTTATGCTGATTGGCGGCGTGGGTGCCGCGCATTTTGCAGCCAAGGCATGCGTAAGCTTTGCCTCAGATTTAAGAAAGGATGCTTTTGACAAGATTCAGCAGTTTTCCTTTGCCAATTTGGATACTTACAGTACCGGTTCTTTGGTAACCAGACTGACCAATGATATCACCCAGGTACAGAATATTATTAATATGGCACTTCGTATGATGCTGCGTGCGCCCGGTATGTTAATCGGTGCGTTGATTATGGCATTTACCATGAATGCCAGACTGGCCCTGGTGGTGTTGGTGGTAATTCCTGTGCTGGCCACTCTTATTACCTTGGTAACAAGGACCGCATTTCCCCGTTTTGAAATCATGCAAAAGAAGCTGGATGTGCTTAATGC
Organism: Lachnospiraceae bacterium; assembly: GCA_017561085.1. Lineage (GTDB taxonomy): Bacteria > Bacillota > Clostridia > Lachnospirales > Lachnospiraceae > Suilimivivens. The sequence goes on along the minus strand of JAFZDQ010000093.1, from coordinate 2,081 downwards.
CTCCATTCAGGAAATGTTGGTGAATGTGCGCGTCATTAAGTCTTTTGTAAGAGGGGACTATGAAGAGGCGAAATTCGCAGAGGCCAATAAAGACTTAAGGGATGCAGGATTAAATGCCTTTAAAGTGGTTATTTTGAACGGTCCCATTATGATGTGCCTGATGAATGTGACTACCTTAGGTATCGTTTGGTTCGGCGGAAAGCAGATTCTGGCAGGTCAGATGCCCATTGGTGATTTGACTGCTTTTACCAGCTATATTGTACAGATTTTGATGTCCCTGATGATGCTTGCCATGATTTTGTTAAACAGCTCCAGGGCACTGGCATCCCTAAGACGTATCAGGGAAGTGCTGGATACGGAAATTGATTTAAATGATGAGAATTGCAAATATCCGGAAAAAACAGTAGAAAAGGGTACGGTAGAATTCAGAGACGTATTTTTCCGTTATTATAAGGATAATGAGGACCCTGTGCTTGAAAATATTTCCTTCAAACTTGAAGGCGGAGAGACCCTGGGTATTATTGGTTCCACCGGTAGCGGTAAGACATCCCTTGTGCAGCTGATTCCCAGACTTTATGATGCAGATGCAGGTGAAGTTTTGGTGGACGGCGTGAATGTCAAAGATTACTCTTTGGAAAATCTGCGCTCAGGTGTAGGTATGGTTCTGCAGAAGAATGTGCTTTTTTCCGGTACTATTATGGAGAACCTGCTTTGGGGTGACGAAAATGCCACCAAAGAACAGATTAGAGAGGCCGCTATGGCAGCCCAGGCAGCACCTTTTATCGAAGGGTTTACCGATGGATATGAGACCGAACTGGGGCAGGGTGGTGTGAACGTATCCGGCGGACAAAAACAGAGACTTTGTATCGCCAGGGCACTCCTGAAAAATCCCAAGATTTTGATTCTGGATGACTCCACCAGTGCCGTGGATACTGCAACGGAAGCTTCCATCCGTGAGAATTTCGCTAATTCTATGAAGGATACCACGAAGATTATTATTGCCCAGAGAATCAGCTCCGTCATCGGCGCCGACAAGATTATGGTGCTGGATGAGGGACAGATTGTAGGTATGGGTTCGCATGAAGAACTTCTTGCAGGCTGCGAGGCTTATCAGGAAATTTATTATTCCCAGATGGATCAGGAGGTGACCGCCTAATGAGAGAAGAAAAAAGACTCTATTTAGAGAAAAAGTATGCCTCCAAATTAAATCCCGATACCATTGATTTGACGATGGCTCCCGGAAAAGGCGGCCCCGGCGGAAGACCCGGTGGCGGAAGAGGACCCGGCGGAAGAGGAATGGCTATGGGTAAGCCCAAAAACATGAAGCAGACCATCGGAAGGCTGTTCGGATATATTGCCCATGAAAAGTGGAAGCTGTTTATCGTGTTTGCTTGTGTGATTCTGGCCTCTGCGTCCAACTTGGCGGGCTCTTATATGTTACGTCCCATTATTAACGGACTGGTTGGTGAGGAGGCAAGTGTTTCCTTTTTGCTTAAGGGGATTCTGGCAATGGCTTGTATTTATGCGGTTTCTGTTTTGACCCAGTATTTACAGCAAAGAATTATGATTACTGTTTCTCAGAATGCGGTGATGAAGCTGAGAAACGACTTGTTTGAAAGAATGCAGAAGTTGCCGGTGCGCTTCTATGATAATAATAACCATGGTGATATCATGTCCCGTTTTACCAATGACGTGGACACTGTAGGCGAAATGCTGAACCATACCGTGGTACAGCTGATTTCAGGTAGTATTTCCCTGGTAGGTACTTTTTGTCTGATGGTATATACCAACATATGGTTGACATTAATAACAGTTGTTATGATACCTGTAATGATGAAAGCGGTGCAGCTGGTAACAAGCAGGAGCCGCAAATATTACAAAGCGCAGCAGGCGTCTCTTGGTACCCTGAACGGTTACATTGAAGAAACCATGACGGGACAAAAGGTAGTTAAGGTATTCTGCCACGAAGAGAATGCCAAGGAAGAATTTGATTACTTAAATCAGGACCTTCGCGGCAAGCAGATCAAAGCCCAGTTCTTTGGCGGTATCATGGGACCTGTAATGGGCAATATCAGTCAGAT
>JAFZDQ010000092.1 GCA_017561085.1 Lachnospiraceae bacterium | reverse complement strand
GTCACTACCGCTTTGGGTTTACCTTCCCAAATACGGGTATTAGACTCTCTGTCAAATTTTTTCATTACTGCATCAAGGTCCATCGTTTCCTGCACCTCAGCAGTTTTTCCCTTTCCAAAGAAACCCATGGATACCTCCTTACCGTTACTACTGATTTACTACATAATTTACTACTTAATTTACTACTAATCTCTCACTAATTCTATACTGATAATGTATAAAAAGGCTACGGCGAAAATTCGTCGTAGCCTCAACTAACGTTAATCACTACTCTTAATTACTGAACTGTTACACCTTTTTCAGCAAAATATTTCGCTGCACCTGCATGGAAAGGAACAGTCATACCGCTTGTTGCGTTTTCAAGACTTAATTCAGCACCCTTTGCATTTTCAGCTGTGATAGCTTCAATGTTTTCAAAAATAGCTGCTGTTAAGTTGTAAACAGCTTCTTCAGAAGCGTCAGCACTAACAATCAGGGTTGCCTTAACTGTTACTGTCTGAACATCAGCTTCCTGTCCTGCGTAAGTTCCTGCAGGAATTGTGTGTACTGTGTAGAAAGGACAAGATGCCATTAATGCATCTGCTATTTCTCCATCAATAGGAACAAGATAAGCTGCGTTTGTTGTACATAATTCTGTAATTGCGGGTGTGGGAGGTCCTGCCACGATAAATGCCGCATCAATCTTTCCATCCTTTAAAGCATCTGCACTGTCTGCAAAGGACTGATACTGTGCATTGATATCTTCTTCTGTAAGACCTGCTGCTGTTAATACGTCAACTGCATTGAAGTATACACCTGAACCGGGAGCACCGATGGAAACGCTCTTACCTGCAAGGTCTTTAACGCTCTTAATTTCGGGATCCATGGTTACTAACTGGATAGCTTCTGCATAAAGGCCTGCTACTACACGGAAAGAATCAACTGTGCCTTCAGATTCGAAAGAACGGGAACCTTCCCAAGCGTAAGCCATAACGTCAGACTGAACTGTACCTAACTGGTAGTCGCCTGCAGCAATACCCTGGATATTTGCCTTGGAACCATCAGTAGAAACTACTGTTACGTCGATTCCTGCTTTATTCTTAATATACTGACCGAGAACACCGCCGTAGCCGTAATATGTACCTGCTGTACCGCCGGTTCCCATTGTCATTTTTGTTGCTGCTGCACTACCGCCACAAGCAACTAAAGTAAGCGCTAATGCCATTGTCAGCACGATTGCAATAATTTTTTTCATTATTACTTCCTCCTTAAATAACCTTTCATAATATAAACATATCTATTTAACTATACATTTACTTTTGTTTTTTTTCAAGAACATCCTAAAAAAACTTTGCATTTTTTTAATGTTTTTTGCTATTTTTATGGTTTTTCCGGGATTTTTTGGTGTTTGTCAGGGGTTTTTCCGGTACTTATCCTGTAATACTTGCTTAAAACAAAAACTGTACCAGCAACATATAGCAGATGGTTCCTCCCGCGATGGACAAAAGCATCTGCCTTTTCCATAAGTGCAAAAGTACCACAACAGCTATACTGACTGCCTCCGGTATCCCGTGGCTTCCTTCGAAAATGTTGACATTTTTCAGGCAATATACCACCAAAAGGCCAAACACTGCCGCCGGCAAAACCTTTCCAAGATAGCGGATATATTCCGGCGTCTCTTTTCCTGCCGGGAAAAATAAAAAGGGTAAAAAGCGGGTCAGCATTGTACCAAATACCACTACCGCAATGGTGATAATCTGTTGTGTCACTGTCATACTCATGCCCCGTCACCGCCCTTCTGTAAGGATTTTCTTCCCATGGTAAGGAAAAACAAAATTGCTGCCATTGCCGGAATAATAAAATGCTCCGGACCAAGCAAAACCAGAGAAAGTGCTGACAAAAACAGTCCCATCAGCGCGCTTGTTTTGTCCTTTTCCTTCATCCACTGTTCCATGAAAATCACCACAAACATTGCCGTCATGACAAACTCAAGTCCCTCTGTGTCAAACCGGATAAAAGAGCCGCAAATCCCTCCCAGGGTAGCGCCAAACACCCAGTATAAATGATTCAGCAACGTAACAAAGAACATAAACCAGCTTTTATCCACATGCTCCGGTATTTTGGCCGTATAATTAATGGAAAAACTTTCATCGCACATACCGAATATCAAATAAAACTTTTTCCGCCCCGTATTTTTATAGTTCTCCAGCATGGAGATTCCGTAAAAAAGATGCCTTGCATTAATCATCAATGTCAGGGCAAGGGCCTGCAGCGGATTAAATGCGCCCAAAAGCAGATTTACCGTGATAAATTCCATGGAACCCGCAAAAATGGTAAGACTCATAAGCATCGGATACCAAAAGGAAAATCCGGATACGTTCATATAAATTCCGTAAGTCAGTCCCAAAAACCAAAAGCCTGCAAAAATAGGAACCGTATGGGGAAACGCGGCCTTAAATGCCTCTTTACAAATCTGTTTTTTCTTCATCCTTTTCCTTTCCGGTTTCCGGAATTTCTACTCTTACAACCTTTATCTCTTCTTTCGTTTTCATACAAACGATACAGGAATACTGTTTCAAATGCGTCGGCACGATTTCCTGAAAATGCGCCACATCTCCTGTTTCCTTATCTGTAATTCTTCCTTCCCCGTACAAAATCTCAAAGGTTTCAAGCCCCTGCTTCATCCCTTTACCGGTATATTTGATGTAGCTTTCTTTGATACTCCACAGCCGGAAAAACCATTCTGCGTAGTCCTTACCGATGCTGCCGTCTTCCTGCTTTAAGGTATCAAGAAATGCACTTTCCTCTTCCGTAAAAAAGCGGTGGGCAAGGTTCTCCTTTACTTTTACATGTTTCTGTACATCTACACCGATTTCCTGTCCGGACAGCACACATACTACCACATTCTTTGAATGGGAAAGGTTAAAAAACAGGTCCGGATAGTTTAAAAGATAAGGCTTCCCATTTTCACCGTAGCGGTACAAAGGCTTCCACTCCTTATTCCGCTCCTCATCATTCCATTCAGCATTCCGCCCGGTATCTTGAAGCAGCTTACTTTCCTGCCCTGTTTCCTTCAGATATTCCCGGACTGCCACCTGCAATAAATATCCTGCAAGCAAACTACGCACCTTCGCCTCCGGGGCAAAGGTGCGTGTTAATTTCGACAAACGTTCCGGGTCTGATTTGTCTGCATATGTACTTAATAAATCTTCCGTCTTTTTTCCGGAAAAATCAATGTAATACAAAACAGCCATGTTGTTCTCTTTCTGTTATTTCAAAGGATTTTTGTAAAAGTCCTTAAACTCTTCGTATCCGTCCTTTAAAAGCTGTTCCTTCTGGAACTTTTTATTTTTGTTCATGCGCACTACTAAAACCTGCTTACCGTTCTTACGCTCTTCCTGGGCCTGTGCAATTACCTGACAAAGTTCTTCGCCGCCGATTCCTTTTTCAATCAGATAAGCAACCTTTGCAGGCTGGGTAGGCACCTTGAATCCGCTTTCCATTAAAAGCAGGATAATTCTTTCAAAACCAATGGAGAATCCACAGGCAGGTACATTGTTGCCTGTAAAGTTTCCTACCATCTTGTCATATCTGCCGCCACCGCCGCAGCTGCCGCCGAATTCAGGCATGGCAATTTCAAAAATGGTTCCGGTGTAGTAAGACATACCACGTACCAGGGTAGGGTCAAAAACAAGTGCAAAATCAGCACTCTTGGTCGCACTTACGCTTTCCATGATTTCCTTAAGGCCTGTCATTACTTCTTCTTCCAAAAATCCGTCAAGCTTGCCCATCAGATAATCAAGACCGTTCTCTGCTGCTTCGATTCCCTTAAATAATTCCAGATATTTATCAACACTTTCCTTGGCAAAACCGTCTGCAAGCAGTTCGCTTTCCACGCCTTCCGGACCGATTTTATCCATTTTATCCAGCGTAATGAATACATCATCATAGGACTCTTCCGGGAAACCGCTGTATGCCGCCATTGCCTTTAAAATCTGACGGTCGTTGATACGGATCTGGAAATTCTTAAATCCAAGCTTGCCAATTGTTGTAGTGGTTGCCAGAATTAACTCGATTTCAGCCAGATTGGAGGGCTCACCCAGAATATCAATATCGCACTGCATAAACTGACGGTATCTGCCTCTCTGAGGTCTGTCTGCACGCCATACATTTCCCATCTGTAACGCTTTAAAAGGGCTGGGAAGTTCATTGGCATGATTGGAATAATAACGTACAAGCGGCACGGTTAAGTCATAACGAAGACCGCCGTCCACCAAATCATTTTCACACTGTGCGCTTTCCAATTTCAGTTTTTCGCCTCTTTTTAAAATTTTGAAAATCAGTTTTTCGTTTTCACCGCCCTGCTTGTTGCTCAGATTCGCAATGTTTTCCACGCAGGGAGTCTCTATGGATGTAAATCCGAATTTACCGTAGGTTTCCTTGATTACGCTGATTACATAATCCCTGATTTGCATCTCCTCCGGTAAAATATCTTTCATGCCTGTAACGGGCTTCTTACTCAGTGCCATATCTGCTACTCCTTTTCCTGAAACGGCGCTTTTTCCGCCTTTTTCAACTCTTCTTAACTAATCAAGGCAATTTTACACTTTTTTATCCGCGAATGCAAGTCAGTGCCCCATTTTTCTTATATTTTGAATTTCTCATCTCTTGCAATTTGATTTTTCACATATTATAATACTTTTTGTTTTTATTTAGGAGGTGTGACTATGTCTTTTGAATTCATCAAGAAATTACCGACACCCTACGAAATTAGGGAACAACTCCCCATGGAGGAGTCACTTATTAAACTGAAAGAAGAACGAGACCGCGAAATCAAAGATGTAATTACCGGTAAAAGTAATAAATTTTTAGTTATCATCGGTCCCTGCTCTGCAGACAATGAGGATGCGGTTTGTGATTATATTACCCGCCTTGCCGATGTCAATGAAAAGGTAAAGGACAAGCTGATTCTGATTCCCAGAATTTATACCAACAAGCCCAGAACCACCGGCGAAGGCTACAAGGGTATCGTACATCAGCCCGACCCCAGCAAGCAAACAGACTTCCTTGCCGGACTGATTGCCATGCGTAAAATGCATATCAGGGCCATCAAAGAATCCGGACTTACTGCGGCTGATGAAATGCTCTATCCCGAAAACTGGGGATACCTTTCCGATATATTATCCTATGTTGCAATCGGCGCCCGTTCTGTAGAGGACCAACAGCATCGCATGACTGTCAGCGGCTTTGATGTACCTGCCGGCATGAAGAATCCCACCAGTGGAGACTTAACGGTTATGTTAAATTCCGTACATGCAGCCCAGCAAAGTCATTCCTTTATTTATCGCGGCTGGGAAGTTCACACTAACGGTAACGAACTTGCCCACACTGTTTTGCGCGGTGCTACCAATAAGCACGGACAGAGCCTTCCCAACTATCATTATGAAGATTTGAATTTACTTCTGAATTTATACAACGAACGTGATTTAAAAAATCCTTCTGCTATCATTGATTCCAACCACAGCAATTCCGGCAAACAATTTAAGCAGCAGATCCGTATTGTAAAAGAGGTTATGCACAGCAGAAAGTTAAATCCCGACATCCATAAGTTGGTTAAGGGTGTTATGGTAGAAAGCTATCTGGAAGAAGGCTGTCAGAAAGTCGGCGACGGCGTTTACGGTAAATCCATTACCGATGCCTGCCTCGGCTGGGAAGATACCGAGCGGCTCATTTATGATATTGCCGATTATGAATAATTAGCCGAAAATTTTAAAAAGTTCGCATGAATACCATGCGAACTTTTTATTTCTATTATTTGTTTTCTATTATTTGATTTTTTTCTTTTCCCGGGTTCTTTTTGAGTGCTTCTTTTTCTGTCAGCCTCTCGGGTGTGCCTTGGCGTACACTTCCCGTATTTTGTTGTGATTTAAGCCCACGTAAATCTGGGTAGTCGAAATATCCGAATGTCCCAGCATCTCCTGTACACTCCTAAGGTCGGCACCGTTTTCTATCAAATGGGCGGCAAAGGAATGTCTCAGCGTATGCGGTGTAATATCTTCCGTAATTCCTGCCTTACCGGCGTAATATTTCACAATTTTCCAAAAGCCCTGTCTGCTCATAGGTTGTCCGGAACAGTTGGCAAAAAGGAAATCACAGGCCTCATCCCGAATCATAGACGGACGGGCCTCCTCCAAATATTTTAAAAGGGCACTTCGCGCTTCATTTCCAAAGGGAATCACTCTCTCTTTGGAAAGGTCCCTGCAAATAACAAAGCCCATCGTAAGGTTTACATCATTTTTCTTTAATTCAATCAGCTCCGTAACCCGGATGCCCGTGGCGTACAAAAGCTCCAGCATCGCCTTGTCACGAATTTCTTTCAGACCGTTTCCGCTTGGCTGCTCCAATAATTTCACCACATCTGCCGTTGACAAAATGCCCGGCATCTTCTTTTCAATTCTGGGGGCTTTCAGTTTTTCCGTAATATCCTTCTTCACCATTCCCTCACGGAATAAATAGTGGTAAAAAGCTTTCAGGGAAGCAATGTTCCTTGATATCGTGGCTGCTGAAAACTGATTTTTTTCCAAGTAAAGAATGTAGGAATTCAAATTGGTTTCACTCATTTTTTGCACATCAAAAACACCTTGCCCTGCCATAAACGCCTGCACCTTTTTCAGGTCTCTTTTGTAGGACATTTCCGTGTTTTTAGAAGTCTTTTTTTCCTGATGTAAATAGTCAATGAATGAATCAATTGCTTTTTCCATAACTTGCCATCCTTCTCCTTACCGTTCATTATAATCATATATTTCAAAGAAAAGCAAGTTTATTTATGTACGTTATTACGTCCATTTCTTATGTTTCAGAACGGAAATACAAGATGTCGGAAACGTAATATTATGTAAATACCATATCTTGAAAATCAGGACAAATAAAATATTTTTGCCACATCCGTCAAAAGAATCGGATTTACATAACATTCCAGTATGCAACCGATAAATACCACACAAAAAATCCAGACAAGTAAAAAGCCCTGCCGTACAAAAATCTGTTTTTTGTGATGGTATCCGGGACCGATATATTTTCCCGGATAGTAAAAAAAACTGCAATTCTGATAAGTCCAAATCAACATCATCACAGTAGCCGGAATAAACAACAGCTGATGCGGAAACATCCCTGCCACCAGAAGGATAATCCCCTTAAGGCCAAAGCGTACAAACACCGTAGCCAAGACCATTCCGCTGATCATTCCCTGCCATACAATAAAAAAGTAAACTGAGGAAATCCCCAAAAAAGTAGTGGAAAGAATACCCAGCATGATATACTCTTTCATCCTTTGCCTTATTACATAAGCCAAAAATGCGTTTTGTTCTATTTTCGGATTTTGCAGGTAACGAAGAAATGCAGGCCCGAAAATTCCGTTTTCATTAACAAGCAGTTCCTTTAAGCCGCCAAGCAGTAAAATGCCAAAAAATAGACCACCGCAAAAAACAAACATCCATGTTTTGTATACAGCTTTTCTTTTTTGAATCATTCTCATTCCCCTTATGCCGGTCTTCACCGTTTTCTACTTCTCTTCATTTCTTTTCAATATATGAAAAACAGGCAGTGCATATGCACTGCCTGTCTGTAATCTTACTGATTCACATATTTTTCTTTGTATGCCAGAATTGCCGCAATGGTTTTGGAATCCTGTATTTCCAAACGATAGATTTTTTCTACCAGTTCATCTACCGTGTAGGCTTTTACATCCACATACTCATCCTCGTCCAGGTTTTGTTCTCCCGGTGTCAGTCCGGTTGCTACATAGATGTCTATTTTTTCATTACAAAATGCCACTGTGGTGTAAATGGAAACCAGAAGTTCCAATTTCTCAGCATGATAACCGGTTTCTTCCGTCAGCTCCCTGGCTGCCGCTTCCATGGTAGGTTCCTCCGGCGTCTTAAGTCCCCCTGCAGGAACTTCCAACGTTTCTCTCTCCAAGGCATTCCGGTATTGCTTCACCATAATCAGTCTTCCCTGCTCATCTACAGGCACAACCGCTGCAGCACCGTTATGCTTAATAAAGTCCCACTTTACCACGTTTCCGTTGGGAATCTGCATGGTATCTTCATAATATTCAATAATGGAACCCTTCTTAATTAAATCACGGGACAAACGGGTAATCTTTTCCATATCTGTTTCCTCTTAAATAGCTGCCGCCAATAATTTTTCAACAGTAACAAGTTTCACACAAAGCACAAATAAATCTGCCGCAACTGCCAATTCTTCAGGAGTCGGGAAGGTAGGGGCAATTCGGATATTGCTATCCTTGGGATCTTTCTTATAAGGATAAGTTGCTCCCGCTCCGGTTAATACCACGCCGGCCTCTTTACATTTTGCCACAATTGCTTTCGCACAGCCTTCCATCGCATCAAAGGAAATAAAATAGCCGCCTTCCGGTTTCACCCAGGTTGCAATGTCAAGTCCTGCCAATTCCTTCTCAAGCACCTCTAATACAGCTTCAAATTTAGGACGCATTACCGCTGCATGCTTCTTCATATGCGCTTTCATACCGTCTACGTTTTTAAAATAAACCACATGACGCAGCTGGTTAATCTTATCATAACCGATGGTCTGAACCGTCATGGTCTTTTTGATAAAATCAAGGTTTGCCTTTGAAGATGCAATCGCAGCAATACCTGCTCCGGGGAAAGTTACCTTGGAGGTGGAGCAGAATTCATATACCATATCAGGATTTCCTGCTTCCTCACAAGCACTTAAAATCTCCAGAAGTTCTTCGCTTGTATCTTCATATAAATCATGAATAACATAAGCATTGTCCCAGTAAATTCTGAAATCCTCAGCCGCAGGCTTTAATGCTGCCATACGTCTTACAGTCTCGTCGGAATAAGTAATTCCCAAGGGGTTTGCATACTTCGGTACACACCAGATTCCTTTCACTGCTTCATCTTCATTTACCAGTTTTTCTACCAGATCCATATCAGGGCCGTCCAAAGACATGGGGATATTGATCATTTCAATACCAAACTGCTCAGTGATAGCAAAATGCCTGTCATAGCCCGGAACAGGACATAAAAATTTCACTTTATCAAGCTTACACCAAGGTGTAGAGCCCATCACACCGAACATCATGGAGCGTGCTACGGTATCATACATAATATTTAAGCTTGCATTACCGCAAACGATTACATTTTCAGCGGGAACGCCCAGCATATCGCCCATAAGCTTTCTTGCTTCGGGAAGTCCTTCCAGAACCCCATAGTTTCTGCAATCGGTTCCGTCTGCCGCTCTTAAATCTGAACCGTCCAAAGCATTCATAAAATCCATTTCCATATCAAGCTGTGAAGCTGCGGGTTTTCCTCTGGACATATCCAAGGTTAAACCTTTTGCTTTCACATCACTATATTCTTTATTTAATTCGTCTCTTAAGACAAGTAATTCTTCCTTCGACATTTCTTTATATGCTTTCATTTAAATAACCTCCATTTTTCAGCATACGGTATCGTTGGATAATTGTATACAATCCAACATTAAACGATATTATACTATAGTATCTGAAATCCCACAAGTCTTTTTTTATCTCTCAAAGGAATTCTTTGCGCGTACATACTCAAAAAAATTAGCGGTAGAAACTTTCGTCTCTACCGCTTCATTCACTTAAAATATTTACTTAGCGTAATCGATCACTCTGGACTCCCTAATCAAATTGATCTTAATCTGTCCGGGATACTCAAGTTCAGCTTCAATCTGCTTGGAAATATCACGGGCTAAAAGAACCATATCTGAATCGGAAATCTGGTCCGGAACTACCATTACACGAATCTCTCTACCTGCTTGAATAGCAAAAGATTTATCTACTCCTTTGAAATTGTTTGTAATGTCTTCTAATTGTTTTAATCTGGTTGTATAAGTTTCAAGTGTTTCTCTTCTTGCACCGGGTCTTGCTGCAGAAATGGTGTCAGATGCCTGTACAATACAAGCAATTAATGACTGGGGTTCTACATCACCATGGTGAGATTCAACCGCATTGATTACTACTGCGGATTCTTTGTACTTTCTACAAAGTTCTACACCAAGCTGGATATGGGAACCTTCCATTTCATGGTCAACAGCCTTACCAATATCATGTAACAAACCTGCTCTCTTAGCAACTCTGACATCCAGTCCCATTTCAGCTGCCAATAATCCGGAAAGCTGTGCTACTTCTATGGAATGCTTTAATGCATTCTGTCCGTAGCTGGTTCTGAATTTCATCTTACCAAGCAGTCTTACAAGTTCAGGATGAATTCCGTGAACACCTACTTCAAGAGTAGCTGCTTCACCTTCTTCCTTAATCATGACTTCTACTTCTTTTTGCGCCTTTTCAACCATTTCTTCAATTCTTGCAGGATGGATACGTCCATCTACAATCAGTTTTTCAAGGGCAATTCTTGCCACCTCACGACGAATCGGATCAAATCCGGATAAAATAACTGCTTCCGGTGTATCATCAATAATCAAATCCACACCTGTCAGTGTTTCAAGAGTTCTGATATTTCTACCCTCACGTCCGATGATTCTTCCTTTCATTTCATCGTTAGGAAGCTGCACAACGGAAATGGTAGTTTCTGACACATGGTCAGCTGCACATTTCTGAATGGCATTTACTACATATTCCTTTGCTTTTTTGTCTGCTTCTTCTTTTGCACGGCTCTCTAATTCTTTAATCATAACAGCCGTTTCATGTTTCACTTCATCTTCAACAATTTTAAGTAAATATTCTTTTGCCTGTTCGGAGGTTAAACCTGAGATTCGTTCGAGTTCCTGTAATCTTTGCTCGTTTAATTTGGAAATCTCTTCTCTCTGCTTGGAAAGTTCTTCTTCCCTGGCAGCAAGATTTGCTTCCTTCTTCTCAATAGCCTCTGATTTCTTATCAATGGACTCTTCCTTCTGCTGTACCCTGCGTTCATAACGCTGTGCTTCCGCGCGACGTTCCTTGATTTCTTTATCCAGTTCATTCTTGGTACGAATGGACTCTTCTTTTACCTCAAGTAAAGCCTCACGCTTCTTGGTTTCAGCAGTTTTTAAAGCTTCATCAATAATCTCTCTTGCCTTATCCTCAGCACTTCCGATTTTCGCTGCAGATACCTTTTTGTGGTAGTTGGTAGCGAATACCCATGTTAAGATGGCTGTAACAATCAGAGTTATGATAATACCTATCAAAACTGGCACCATTTACAGGAGCACCTCCTTATTTAGTTTTCATTGTACGCTTATCTATATAGAATGCATGTAAAAAACATTCTAAAAACAAATTTACAACACTTCAATTTTAAACTTAAATCTATGTTATGTCAAGTGAAAGTACAGTTCTAATCTTGTCAATTTGAAAACCCTTTCTGTAAAGAAACGCACAAAACTTTTGTTTCTCCTGAAAATCCGCTTCAGACGGGTTAAATCTTTTCTTTTTCATAAGAGCAATGATTTGCTCCTCTTCTAAGTCGCGCTCTTCCTTCTCCGTTATTTCTGACAGACATTCTTCAAATAATTCTTTGGAAATCCCCTTCCCTAACAGGGTATTCTTCATCTGCGCACTGCTCTTTGACATCTTGTAACAATCAATATAATCCAATGTATATTGTCTGTCATTCAAATAGCCAAAGGACTTCACATAGGCCACCGCCTCTGCGCAAACCGCCTCCGGATAGCCGCCTTCCAACAATTTCCCATACAACAGTTTCTCAGTATAAGGGCGCGCCTTTAACAAATGCATTGCACGCAATTTCGCCCGCTTGGGCAAAACAGTCTGCAGTATTTCTTCATATACGTTTTCAGTAATCTCTTCACCTTCGCACAAATGATAAGAACGTAATTCGCCTTTGTATAACACAAAGGCGAATTCTTCATCAATCATTATTTTAACCTTGGCTTTAGAGATTTCCGTGATTTTCGTAACAACCATGAATGTCTCCCGAACCTATAGCAAATTATTCCTCAACGTTACCTGCACCGTCTAATCCGTAGTGCTCTCTTACTTTAACTGCAATTTCATCACATACATCAGGATTCTCTTTCAGGAACTGCTTCGCATTCTCACGTCCCTGTCCGATTTTATTTCCTTCATACGCATACCATGCACCGCTCTTGTTTACGATACCGATACTGGATGCCAAATCAAGCACATCACCTTCATAGGAGATGCCTTCCCCGAACATAATATCAAATTCAGCTTCTTTAAAAGGAGGCGCAATCTTGTTCTTCACAACCTTCACTCTGGTTCTGTTTCCGATTACTTCTCCGCTCTGCTTTAAGGATTCAATTCTTCTGACATCCATTCTTACGGAAGAATAAAACTTAAGTGCACGTCCGCCGGTAGTGGTTTCCGGATTACCGAACATAACACCTACCTTCTCACGGAGCTGGTTGATAAATACCACCGTACAATTGGATTTACTGATGATGGCTGTCAGTTTACGCAGTGCCTGAGACATCAGACGGGCCTGTAAGCCCACATGGGAATCTCCCATATCCCCGTCAATTTCTGCCTTGGGAACCAGCGCTGCAACAGAGTCCACTACTACAATATCGAGGGCGCCTGAACGTACCATGGTTTCGGTAATTTCAAGTGCCTGCTCCCCGTTATCCGGCTGGGAAATATATAAGTTGTCCACATCTACACCGATGTTCTTGGCATATACGGGGTCCAATGCATGTTCTGCGTCGATAAAGCCCGCAATACCGCCCTGTTTCTGTACTTCCGCAATCATATGTAAGGTAACCGTAGTCTTACCACTGGATTCAGGACCGTAAATTTCAATTACTCTTCCCTTGGGAATTCCGCCCAGTCCCAATGCTACATCCAGGCTTAAAGAACCAGTAGGAATGGTTTCTATGTTCATCTGTGCCGCAGGATCACCCAGCTTCATAACTGCGCCTTTACCAAACTGCTTTTCAATCTGTCCTAATGCGGCATCAAGTGCTCTTAATTTGTCTTCTCTTTGCATAAGTTTCTTCTCCTTTAATAGGAACATTTGTTCTTTTACAGAATAAAACAAATGTTCGATTTTGTCAATTGTTTTCTTAAATTTTTTTCAATTTCTGAAAAAAGCGGTAACGCTTCCTTTCTTTTATCAGCCTACATCATATGATGTCCCATAAAACTCCCTCATAGGCATTCCCCCTTTCATCTGTAATTTTGCTTTGGATGATTGGCAGAAAATGCCGGATTTGCAAAGCAGAATTTTGGTGATGCGGCCTTAGAATTCGCCACATCCGATAGGTTTTGTTTTATTAACTGTAACATACGGATTCTTCTACTGCAAGTAAAAAAGAATCTCTTTGATAAAGAGATTCTTTCACAATTATTTTTGCTATTCATTTGCCGTCAAACAGGTAAGAAGCAGCTCCAGTGCTTTTTCGCAGGAAGCCTCCCTAACTTGCTGTCTTGAGCCCTGAAAATGATTTTCCAGTACGGTAAGTTTGCCTTTCACCAGACAGCCGATATACACAAGCCCCACCGGTTTTAGTGCCGTTCCGCCGTCAGGACCTGCAATTCCGGTACAGGATACGGCAACATCACAGCCTGCCGCTTTGGCTGCACCTTTTGCCATCTCACCGGCCACCTGCGGACTGACTGCGCCGTAGGTATTCAGTGTTTCTTCCGACACACCGATAAGACTTTGCTTGGATTCATTGGAATAAGTAATATATCCCTGCATAAATACCGAAGAAATCCCCGGCACATTTACAAGGCGGGATGCAATCAGCCCTGCGGTACAAGACTCCGCAGTGGTCAGGGTCAGCCCTTTTTCCAACAAAATACTTACAATCTGTTCTTCCAAATTTACAGTCCCTGTTTCGAAAATCATGAATTAGACTCCTTCATGACGTCTTTATTCTTAATAATATAATCTACCAAAGAAATAATGGTAAGAAGCAGCGCTATCCAGGTTACAATCAGGGTAACGATGCGAAGAGGTGCTATATTCGCAATCATCAGACAGATTGCCACCATCTGGAAGGTAGTTTTAAACTTGCCCCAATAACTTGCCGCAATAACCACGCCGTTATCAGACGCAACCAGACGGAATCCGTCAATTACAAGCTCCCTTGCAATAACAATTGCCACCATCCACGCAGGAATGATACCAAGCTGTACCAGACAGATAAATGCAGAGCATACCAGTACCTTATCCGCGATGGGATCCATAAATTTTCCGAAGTTCGTTACCAGATTATTTTTTCTTGCAATATAACCGTCAAGAAAATCCGTAAGGGATGCAATAATAAAAATGGCAAGTGCAATCCATTTGCCTGCGGGAATTCCCGGAATCATCAAAAATGCGATAAAAAAGGGAATCAGTATCACGCGGAATAATGTCAGTTTATTAGGTAAATTCATTTTTCTTCCACCTTTCTATTCTTCTATGGGTTCACCGATTAAGTCATACTCATTGGAACCGGTAATCGTTACTTCTACAAAGTCACCGCTCATGTAGCTTCGCATACTTTCAAAAAATACATAGCCGTCTACGCCGGGCGCATCCTTGTAGCTTCGTGCAACATAAATATCATCCTCAGCTATTTTTCCTTCTACCATTACGGTCAGCACCTTGCCGGTCATTTTTTCCGCAGCTTCAAAGGCAATTTCCTGCTGTAATTCCATTATTTCTGCCTGGCGGCCTTCTTTTTCCTCCTCAGAAACCTGGTCCGGCATTTCCGCCGCCGGGGTTCCTTCTTCGGGAGAATATGCAAAAGCGCCCAGTCTGTCAAATTCCATTTCATTGATGAAGTACATGGTGTCTTCATGATCATCCGCCGTCTCGCCCGGAAATCCTGCGATAAAAGTCGTTCTGATACAAATATCGGGAATCCGGCTGCGCAGTTTTTCAATCAGGCTGCGGATTTGTGCCGTATCTGTCCATCTGCCCATCCGCTTTAAAATCTTATCGCTGCCGCTTTGAATGGGGATATCAAGATAATGACAAATCTTGGGCTCTGTAGCAACTACTTCTATCAGTTCATCCGTAATTTCCTCCGGATAACAGTAAAGCAGACGCACCCACTTTAAGTCTTCGATTTCGCACAACTGCTTTAGCAGCTGCGGCAATCTTTTTTCTCCATATAAATCCGTGCCGTATAAAGTGGTTTCCTGGGCAACCAAAATCAGCTCCTTCACGCCGCCTTCAGCCAGCATCCGTGCTTCCTTAAGAATATCTTCCATCGGAATACTTCTGTAATTTCCCCTGATTTTAGGGATAATACAATAGGTACAATGTTTATTACAGCCTTCCGCTATCTTCAGGTAGGCATAATAGCCGCCGGTGGTTACCACACGCTTTTTGCCGCCGATGGGAGGCTTATCCAGCGCTTCAACATGATTTTCCTTAATTCCCTGTAAAACCTTATCAAGGGTTTCTACGATGGTTTCAATGGCAGATGTACCGATAATGGCATCCACCTCTTCAATCTCTTCAAGGATTTCATCCCGATAACGCTGTGCCAGACAGCCTGTTACAATCAGGGCTTTCAGTTGTCCGCTTTTTTTCAGTTCTGCCATTTCCAGAATGGTATTAATACTTTCTTCCTTGGCATCATTGATAAAGCAACAGGTATTCACCACAACTGCTTCTGCCTGTGATTCATCATCCGTAAAGGAATACCCGCTATCTGCCAGCATCCCCAGCATCACTTCCGTATCCACCAGATTTTTATCACAGCCTAATGAAATAAATAAAACATTCATCAAATAATAACCTTTCTGACAAATGGCGGCCGATTACCGACCGCCATTTCCTTTATTCTTCGTCATCGCTAAGAATCTTTACTTTACCCTGGTTTAACTCTTCCACTGCTATGGATAAGGGTTTTTCTTCTTTGGCATCTACCAGTGCATCACTTCCGGCAATAATCTGTCTTGCTCTCTTAGAAGCTGCCATTACGATAGAATATCTGCTGTTTACCACAGGTGATTCACCCGGCTCAACTTCACTGTTTACTACTTTCATTAAATCAGAATAAGATGGATGTAACATGTTTTTCTCCTTCCCGGACTTTCGCTCTTTAAGCAAAAGTTTCCAGTTCCTTTCTAATATTATTAATTAATTCTTCGTTTCGCGCAGGCGTATTCTTTGCTGCCTCAACCAGCCTATGCATATGCGCCACGCATTCCTCCAAATCATCATTTACCACCAGATAATCGTAATTTTCAACGCCTTCCGCTTCCTCAGCGGCTCTCTTTAAGCGCTTCATAATCACTTCACTGCTTTCGGTACCCCTTCCTTCCAAACGTCTCCGTAACTCTTCGGCGCTTGGCGGTGTCACAAACATAAGCAGGGCCTGCGGAAATTTTTCTTTAATCTTTAATGCGCCCTGGATTTCAATCTCCAGAATCACATCCTTACCGGCTTCTAACTGCTCTTCCACATATTTCTTCGGTGTCCCGTAATAGTTGTCGCAATAAGAAGCGTATTCTACCAATCCGTCCTTCTCAATCTGCGCTTCAAACTCCTGTCTGGTTACAAAGAAATATTCTTTTCCGTTTGTTTCTCCCTCTCTGGGATTTCTCGTCGTCATGGAAACAGACAACGCATAATTATCATACTGCTGCAAAAGCCGTTTCATTAACGTTCCTTTGCCTGCTCCGGAAAATCCGGAAACTACAATCAATATTCCTTTACGCTTCATCTTCGTCTTTCCCTTCCGTCTGTGCTCTTTGGGCTATGGTTTCCGGCAACAATGCGGATAACACAAGCTGGCTGTTCTCCATTACAAGCACTGCCTTGGTCTTTCTGCCCTGTGTTGCATCAATTGCACTGCCTTCTTCCCTGGCACGCTGTACCATTCGTTTTACGGGCGCAGAATCGGGGCTTACGATTGCTATTATTTTACCGGCATTTACAATATTGCCGAACCCTATGTGAATCAGCTTATTCAATGGTATCCTCACTATTCAATGTTCTGAATCTGTTCTCTCACTTTTTCGATTTCGGTCTTCAGTTCAATGGCACGTCCGGAAATCTCCAAATCATTGGACTTGGATAAAATGGTATTTGCTTCCCTGTTCATTTCCTGGGCAATGAAATCCAATTTACGGCCGATGCTTCCGCCTGCAAGCAGGGTTTCCTTGGTGGTCTCAATATGGCTTCTTAAACGTACCAGTTCTTCATCCACACACACCCTGTCCGCAAAAATGGTAACTTCCATCAAAAGTCTGTTTTCATCAACCTTGGTATCTTCTAACAAATCCCTGACTTTATCTTCCAATTTCTGTCTGTACTCTGCAATAATCTGGGGAGAACGTTCTGTAATAAAATCTACATGCTCCAGCATGCCGTCCAATTTGGAAATCAGATCGTCACGCAGATTTTCTCCTTCTTTGATACGTGTCTGTACAAAGTTCTCTGCAGCACCCTTAATCGCCTTTTCCAGAAGCTGCCATAACTGTGCTTCATCGATGGTCTGCTCTTCCATGGTAAGTACTTCGGGATATCTGGAAAGACAGGAAACCCTTACATCATTATCCAGGGAAAAATCCTCAGCCATCTGTTTCAAATGCGCCATGTACTCCGCAGCCAGTTCCTTATTGTACTTCACACATACATTGGTTTCCGTGAAATCTTCATAAGTGATAAATACATCCACTTTACCACGCTGGATATAATTCTTTAACTCGTTTCTGATTGCCGCTTCAAAGAAATTGAGTTTCTTGGGCATCTTTACGTTCATATCCAGATATCTGTGGTTTACAGACTTCATTTCTACCGTAATTTTCCGCTCTGCCTCCTGCATTTCGCATCTGCCAAAGCCGGTCATACTTTTAATCATGCTATTCTCCTTCTATACCCTCATTTCAAATATGCAGCAACCCTTTTTCCCAAAATTCTGCATATTCCAATATATTATAAGTTATGTGAATTAAAACGTCAATTTATTTCTTCCGAAATGCGCTGTTTCATTCCCTTAAAGTCCCAAAAATCCGTCATTTTCACCGGAACCATTTAAATTTTTGTAATGGTAGAAAATATTGACATACTTCAAAGCATTAAACTGCTTACTGCTTTTCACCTGATATACCTTATCTCTGTAGTAAATATTGAGCTTGTTTCTGCCAAGTACCGTAACAACACTTGTAGTGTCAAAATCAAGCACCAAATCTTCCATGCCCCGTGCACGCACCAGCATCCGGTCTCCGTATAGGGAAAGCTGAGCCTCTTTGGCTACCGGCTTTTTATTCTTGTACAGGATAACTTCAGACAAACTGATTTCGTCCGTATAAAGCGGTTTGTCCAAATATTCCTTTAAATCAAGGCCCCTTACGAACTGACACTGGTACTCATACCATTCTCCCACATTTTTAAACGGAAAATCAAAGGAAACGCCGGAAAGGCTCTTATCGGGAAGATACTTCACCTGTTTGTGACACTGCTTACAGGTAATGGTATCATTCTTACTTTCAAACTCACTCAGTCCGCAGTCAGGACAAACATACATGGCTCTTTCCAGATATTCCGCACTCTTTTTATGATAGTACAAATCCGGAATCTTGTATTCATCCACATACAGACCTTCCTTAATTCTCGCAAAAAGCTCTTCTTCCGTCATTTTTTTATAATCTGCAGGCTCTATCACCTCAGAAACATAAACCCGCATGCTTCCTTTACGTACCACATCACTCCATCTGGGATGAATGCCGTAGCCGCCTTCAATTTTCATAATGGCGATGGGAAGATTCATTGCCTTTACCAGCTTCACTACGGAAGGCTTTATGTACTCTGTCTTCCCGCTGAAGGTTCTGTTTCCTTCCGGGAATAAGCCGATGGTACCGCCTTCTTTGGCAACTCTTGCACTGTTAAATACAGCCTGTACGTCTGTCGCCTGTTTCTTAATGGGAATCGGTGCCACCAAATAACTGATTACTTTAGAAATAAAGCCTTTTGAAAACAAATCCTCCGAAGCAATATAATAAACCGGTCTGTTAAATGCCATCCCCATAAAAAACTGGTCAAAGGCCGTCTGATGGTTCATCAGTACCAGAAACTGACGGTCTCCCTGCTCCTTAAAGGGTTCAATTTTCACCTTGTATTTCCATTTCGTATAGGGTCCGATAAATAAAATCAGGAAATTTCTGATTATTTTATGACGGGGCTTTACCCATTTGGCCCTTTTCTTCTTTTTTTTCTTTTGTTCCATATGTCCCTCCCTGCATAGTTACACATTCTATTTTAAAATATATCACTGTTATCGTCAATCATTTTACCCCAAACAGTGCCCAAGTCGCCCGTGACCTGGCAGGCAAACTGAATGCTTGTTTGTCGGCAGAATTTAAGGTATACTGATATCCGGAAGAACGATTCCATACTTGAACGAAAAAGGAGAACCTTATGGCATTTGACGGAATAACGGTAGCCGCTTTGGTTTCCGAATTAAAGGAACACTTAATCGGCAGCCGCATCAATAAAATCGCACAGCCGGAAGCAGACGAGCTTTTACTGACTTTAAAAACAGGAAACGGTCAGAAACGTCTTTTGATTTCTGCGGACGCCTCCCTGCCCCTTCTTTATTTTACGGAAAATAACAAGCAGGCTCCCATGACTGCACCCGGCTTTTGTATGCTGCTTCGCAAGCATTTACAGAACGGCCGGATTACCGACATCTCCCAGCCCGGCCTTGAGCGTATCATCCGGATTGGCGTAGAGCATTTAAATGAAATGGGGGATTTGTGCCAAAAAAGCCTGATTGTGGAAATTATGGGCAAGCACAGCAACATTATTTTCGTCAATGAAAATGATGTGATTATAGACAGTATCAAGCATATTTCCGGTATGGTCAGCTCCGTCCGCGAAGTGCTTCCCGGAAGAGATTACTTTATCCCTGATACCATGGAAAAGCAAAATCCCCTTACGGTAAGTGCCTCTTCGTTTACGGAAACCATGCGCGCGCGGAATATCCCTGTTTATAAAGCACTGTACTCCTCCTTCACCGGATTATCCCCCCTGATTGCCCAGGAGATCTGTCTGCGGGCCGGAATTGACGGTGATATCTCTACCGCTTACTTTGCGGAAGCTTTTGACGGAACGCAGAAGCTAACTGCTTTATCCGATGCCTTTTTTGCACTTATGGAGCAGGTACGGACCGCTTCCTTTGCGCCGGTTGTTTTTTATGAAAACGGAGAGCCCTGTGAATTCTCCATGTTCCCTTTACGCTCCTATGAAACGGCGGACAGCAAGGCGTTCGGCTCCCCTTCCGCTCTTTTGGAACAATATTATGCGGAGAAAAATCAGGTGACCCGTATCCGCCAAAAATCCGCAGACCTGCGCAAAATCGTGCAGACGCTTTTGGAACGTAATGTCAAAAAATACGATTTGCAGCTTAGGCAGATGCAGGATACGGAAAAAAAGGATAAATACCGTATTTACGGCGAATTATTAAATACTTACGGTTATAACGTGCCGGAAGGAGCGAAATCCTTAGAAGCCGTTAATTACTATACCGGTGAGCCGGTTACCATTCCCTTAGACCCTACCCTGACACCCTCGGAAAATGCCAAGAAATATTTTGACAAATACAGCAAACTAAAGCGTACCTACGAAGCCCTTTCTACCCTGACAGAGGAAGTAAAGGCAGAGATTACGCATTTGGAATCCATCCAAAATGCCCTGGATATTGCACTTATGGAAGATGATCTGACCCAGATTAAGGAAGAAATGATTGAAAGCGGTTATATCAGACGTAAAGGCGGCAATAAAAAGGTAAAAATCACCAGTAAACCCTTCCATTACATCAGCAGCGACGGGTTCCATATGTATGTGGGCAAAAACAACCTGCAAAACGAGGAACTTACCTTTAAGCTGGCAAACGGCGGCGATTGGTGGTTCCACGCAAAGGGCATGCCGGGCTCCCATGTCATCGTAAAAACAGAAGGCAACGAACTGCCTGATGGGACCTTTGAAGAAGCAGCGCGTCTGGCGGCCTACTATTCCAAAGCACGGGGACAGGAAAAAATTGAAGTGGACTATATCCAAAAGAAACATGTCAAAAAACCGAACGCCGGCAAGCCCGGGTTCGTGGTTTACTATACCAACTACTCCATGATGATTGATTCGGACATTTCCGGCATCCGTCCGGTTGACTAGCATAAGGACGATTCCTTACACAGAAATGCGCGGCATAAGCCGCGCATTTCTTAATTTCTTAATTTCTTATTTTCTTTAAACAATTTTGAGGGAAAACCGTTTTTCTATAAAGCAGCTGAAGTAAACAAGCTTTTTACATGCTCTACTTCTTCCTGTGTTGCTTTTGCCGCAGGAATATAGTAAGCTTTTTCTCTTGCAATCTGATAGATTTCTTCCTGTGACTGCTCACAGGCATTTCGAAACTGCTTTAAAACCTGTTTTAATTCCTTGTTTTCGGTCTGGGGAATCATTTCACCGAAACGGACAAGCTCCCCGTTGATTCCTGCCAAAGTATCTGCTACCATTGTTTTTTCATTTAACTGCATAAAAGCACCTCCCTACTGTAAAAACTTCATCAGTGTATTTTTGTTATCCATTGCGGACTGTGCACCTTTTTCAAAAAACTGCTTTACCTGAGGGTCAGTCGCTTCACTTGCGTATTCTTTTAATTTACAATGTGTTGTATCATATCCGCCCATAAGATGACGGATGTTCTGCAATTCAAGTTCTGAAATATTTGCCATAAAAAAACCTCCTGAAAATTATTCTCGTACGAAAACAGTTTTCCCCGGAGGTTTATTTTTTATCCGCTTATTTAAAAATTTTCAAAAATGGTATTTATTTCACCAGTTTACATTTCCTTGCAACCTTCAAAAGCATATGCCCCTTCGGCATACCGGCAAGTTCGTCCGCATCTACTGCACCCAGCTTTAAAACCAGTACAAAATAAATCATCACCGCAATCAGGATTGCCACCGCTAATGCCAACAGATTACTTGATAAAAGTGCATAGATTCCATGATATACGCCAAGTGCTGCCGCTCCCATGATACAGGATGCCAACAGGGGAATGAAAAATGTATTCTTCATTTCCTGCTTATAGCGGGTACTCTTTCGGATAGAAAAAGCATTTAACAGACTCACTACAATGGCATAGCATACCATCGCCAGAATATAGTAAAAAGGACCATACTCCATCGGTGCATAAAGCAATAACAAGCTAAGAAGTGCCGTCTGGATGACCAATGCCGAAGCCGCGTTAATCACAGGGCTGTTTAACTTGCCTACGGACTGAAGCACTGCGTTGGATAAGGTAGACATTGCATAAAAAATAACACTTACCGCCAAAACGGAAAGTAAGGAAGATGCCAAATCAATGGATTCCTTCTGGGGATATAAAACCCACATAACGGGCTTGGCCAGTACACCGATACCAACTGCCGCCGGAATGGAAATCAGCATGGTAACCTTCATGGCTTTATTCACCTTGTCACGGACACCCTTTAAATCCTTACGGGCAAAGTCGCCGGATATTCCGGGAATCAAAGCCGCTGCCATGGCCGAGGATAATGCAATGGGGATATTGGAAATCTTCACAGCCTTTCCTACCACACCCATCTGGGCTGCCACCAGCGTATCCGCCATATTCTGCCGGTTCATCATCAGACTCTGGTAAATGGTCTGGTTAATAAAGGTATTGGCATTATAGATAAAGGTGCTCAAAATAAACGGTGTGACCACCATAAAAATCATCTTAAAAATCGAAAAATAGGAATCGTCAAACGGCGTTTTATCTCTTTGCACCCTACGCAGGATCAGTTTCCTGTTCAGGGCATACATCATCACCATAAACAAAAGTGCGGTAAGCACTCCCACTCCTGTACCAATGGCACCGCCGGCAGCACCGTAAGATAACCGCTCACTCTCCGGAAGTTCCTCTAATCCTCTCATCAGCAGAAATGCCATCAGAATACTGAATGCGGCATTTAAAATCTGCTCAACAATCTGGGAAAGTGAGGTCTGTACCATGGACTTGTGGGCTTGGAAATAGCCTCGTAAAACGCCTAATATACCACTGAAGAAAATGGTGGGTGCCAGCACCTGAAGAGGCAATACCGCGTATTCCACCTGCACCAGAATACCGGCGCCGAAAAATACAAATAAGCTGGCAATACCACCTACTACCAGCACGTAAATCAGCGCACATTTAAAAATACGATGCGCATTTCTATATTCTTTTGTGGCCAATTTCTGGGCAATCACTTTTGAAATGGCTGAAGGTATACTGTACGAAGAAATGAGCAGTACAATGGTATAGGCATTATATGCCATATTGTAATAACCCACACCTTCATCGCCCAGAATGGCAGCCATCGGACTGTTATACAAAAGTCCGATAATGCGGACGATGATTCCGGCCGTAGCCAGAATCCCCGCCTGCATAATCATTCCATCATTCTTTTTGTTACCGGGCATCGCCTTTACGCTCCAAAATCATTTGCGTTTATTATCCGATCAACCAATCATACATTTCCTGATATTTCTTGGCTGAAGCATTCCAGGAAAAGTCTGCAGCCATAGCACGGTCTACAATCTTATTCCATTCTCTCTTCTTTTCGTAATAAATCTTTTCTGCGTAGTAAATGGTATTTAACATTTCATGCGCATTGTAATTGGTAAAGGAAAAACCTGTACCCTTGCTCTCATACTCATTGTAAGGTTCTACGGTGTCCTTAAGTCCGCCTGTCTCTCTGACAATCGGAACGGTACCGTAACGTAAACTCATCAGCTGGCTAAGTCCGCAAGGCTCAAACAGGGACGGCATAAGGAATGCGTCACAAGCTGCATAAATCTTGTGGGATAACGCTTCTGAATAGAAAATATTCGCTGATACTTTATCATTATATTTCCAGTCAAAATGTCTGAACATATTCTCATAACGTTCTTCACCGGTACCAAGTACCACGATCTGAACATTACTCTGGCAAAGTTCATCCATAATATGTGCAATTAAATCAAAGCCCTTTTGGTCTGTCAGTCTGGATACAATACCAATCATGAATTTCTTGTCATCCTGTTCAAGACCCAGTTCTTTCTGAAGGGCACGTTTATTTTTGATTTTCTCTTTACGGAAGTTTACTGCATTGTATTTGAAATCAATATACTGGTCAGTTTCGGGATTGAAATCATCCGTATCGATACCGTTAACGATACCGCGAAGATCATTACTTCTTGCCTGAAGTAATCCTTCTAACTGCTCACCGTAAAATTCTGTCTTGATTTCTTCCGCGTAAGTATCACTTACCGTAGTGATGGCATCTGCAAATACCAGACCGCCCTTTAAGAGGTTGGCATCCTTGTAAGCCTCTAATTTATCCGGTGTAAAGTAATAATCCGGAAGTCCCGTAATATCCTGTACTTCCTTCACGCCCCATTTACCCTGGAATTTCAGGTTATGAATGGTCATAACGGATTTGATACCGCGATAGAATTCATTACCCTGGAAACGTTCCCTTAAATATACGGGGATCAGACCGGTCTGCCAGTCATGGCAATGGATTACGTCAGGTCTGAAATCAATGACAGGAAGAATGGACAATGCTGCTTTGGAGAAGAATGCATACTTCTCAATTTCATATAAAGCGTTGTCACTGTACGGTTTGAAACCGCCGAAAAACATTTCATTATCAATGAAATAGTATTTCACGCCGTCTACTTCCGCATACAAAATTCCCACGTATTCATTTTTCCAATGGAAATCCATGTAAAAATGATTTACATAGCTGAGTTTATCCTTCATTTCCTGCTTCATACAGGTATACTTGGGAAGGATAACCCTTACATCAAAATATTCCTTGTCAATACATTTGGGCAGTGAGCCGACTACGTCAGCAAGTCCGCCGGTTTTAATAAATGGTACCCCTTCTGATGCGACAAAAAGTATCTTCTTCATCACAAATCCTCCAAAATACAATATATAGTACTATTATACAACAACCGCCCGCGCTTTGAAAGATTAAAATGATATTTTTCGCATCTCAATTTTCATCCTGGATGGGATACTCTCAGCGGTACTGTAATCTGATTTTATCCGCTATCAGTGCAATAAACTCCGAATTGGTAGGTTTGCCTTTTCCAGTGCTGATGGTATATCCGAAAAGGCTGTCAAGGGTCTCCATACGTCCTCTGTTCCATGCTACCTCAATGGCATGCCTGATGGCTCTCTCCACCCTGCTTGAAGTGGTCTGATATTTTGCGGCAATGGTAGGATAAAGAACCTTCGTAATGGAACCGAGCATATCACTGTCCTTTACGGACATCATAATTGCTTCCCGCAAATACTGATATCCTTTGATGTGAGCAGGAACCCCGATTTCATGAATCATTTCCGTTACATCTTTTTCCAAATCATAAGTAAGGTTTTCTCCCGGCTGTTTCAATGCTTTCATCTCCACATCCTGCTGTAATCCGGAGGGAACGGTTATCATAATCTGAAATTCCCTGTTCATATGAAATAAGTCTCCTAAAATCTGATATACCTGTTCTCTGTCTCTTGTAGTTGTCACATTTACCTGTTCCATTTTAATTTCCTCCATTTTTTCACAAATAGTGCTATGAAGTTATTATAAAGAACAGCATTTGCCGCTTCAACCTTCATCCATCGCGCAAAATGTTACCGCAGCTCCATACGGATGCTTATTTTTCCGTCAGAGCCTTCCACGGACGCCAGACTTCCGCTAATCACAGGCATCATGGGCGGAATATGGCCCAAATCCACGTCCATAAAAACAGGAACGCCAAACTTTTGCGCGGTGGATAAAACCGCATCAAAATGATTTAATCCGAACATATCCTCCGCCAAAATCGGCCGGCCGATTAAAAAGCCTTTTACATACTGAAACCACCCTGCATTTTCCATCTGCCACATAGCGCGCCTGATTGCAAACACATTTAAATCACAGGCCTCCAAAAACCAAATGAAACCATCTTCCTTATACTTTTCCAAAAAGTCTTTGGTTTGGTCAAAACGGGTCCCCAAAAGATTCACCAGACAGTCCATACAACCGCCGATTAACCGTCCATGCATTTGAGCTTTTGTACATTCTTTTAAGGCACCCTCCCCATCCGGTGCAAACATCTTAATCTGTAAAGGCTCCGTACAATGATAAGGTTCTAAGGGATGCTCCTCATCCTTTAAGCTTTCTTTTTCATAAAGACCGTAACTTTCAACCTGTAATTTATCACCCGTAACCAGAGAAAACGTATCCCTGATGGCATCATGCCAGGGCTCCATGCCAAAGGCTGCCGCACAGGGTCCGTAAATGGCTGCGGTATCGCAAAGAGTGGTCAAAAGATAGGTCATGTTGGTATTGTCCGAGTAGCCTACATACCACTTAGGATCTGCTTCCTTTATCTTTTCAAAATCCACATGGGGCAAGATTTCACACATCAGTTCTCCGCCGCCGCAGGAAATCAGACAATCATTTTCTTTGCTCTGATAATATTCTTCCAGCTCCGCCGCACACTTTTCAGGGAGATTGCTGATACCGATTCCCTCTCCTTTATAGCAGTTGGGACCTAAATCAATTCCATACCCCATGTCCTTAAACTTTTTCTGGGCATTTTGGAACGCCGCCTTGTACGGATTAATATTGCAACCAAAGGAAGGTGCCACAAATCCTATGGTACCTTTTTCTTTCAAAAACGCCGGATAACGCATACTACTCTTCTCCTTTATCGTTTTTCTTTTTCTTAAAAAGAACAGCTGTCAAAACGCCTGTTGCTGCCACAAGCGCGGCCACACCTGTGCCTGCCAGTGCCACATCCCCGTTTCCTTCTTCCGAATTTTCTTCGTAAATAATCAGTTCTTCCTCAATGGGTTCCCAAATAACATCTGCCCGGGCAATCATCGGTGTCTGCAGAATCCAAAGTACGCAGCATACCGCTGCCGCTTTCAAAATCACTTTCGTTCTTTTCATCATTTCGTTACCTCTTTTCTCTCTTTTCCAATCATTCTATCTGTCGCTTATTATCCTCTTTGGAATCGGTATTGCCTTATCAATAAGTCATTATCAACACGTCCGCATCAGCTGTATCAAAATGCCCGCCAGATAAGAAAATCCGTTGGCACAAAGCGAACAGCACATTGCCCGCCTGATATATCCTGCATACTTTTTATAATACCATCCTTCTACGAAAACTGCCACCGTTTCAAGCAGGATTTGTATCCCCAAACGATATCCCGTAAGATACGAAAGCAGCACCACGGCGGGGTTGGTCAGTACATTTACCAGTACAAACAAAAGCAGGTCTTTTTTCCTCGCCCCAAAGAACACTACAAAGGGCAATTCCAAAACCAGGGTTAAAAGAAGGGAATAAATCAGCTGTATCCACAATTGCATCATTCACTGCCTCCTTTTTTTCCCAAATAAAGGCCCAAACAAAGCAGCATCAGGGAAACCGCACTTACAACCACCGGCAGGTATTTGCCGCCCTGACCGAATCCGAAAAAAACCGGCAAAAATCCGATAAAAATCGCAAAGGTCAAAAGCCCGAAGGCAAATCCTTGATAGTCCTTTAATATCCTTGCCGCAAGATACAGGGTAATGGGCATGGACATATGAAAGAAAAATACACCAATCAGCGCAAATAACGGATCCTTTGCCAAAAGGAAGCCTCCTATAGCGGCACACATGGAAAGCATTATGGTTTTTCCGGTTCCGATCCGGTCAGAAAAAAGACCACCCGCCACTTTTCCGAAAACCACGGCAAATAAAGAAAGTATCCCGCCTATTTTAAGCTGTTGAAAAGAAAATCCGCTGACAAATCCCATATAAGAGCGCAGTACAACCACCAAAAACAGACATATCACTGCCATTATGATTTTGTAATTTACCACTATGGGTATTTGAATGCCTGTAGCCGTTTTTACCTTCCGTTCCTTTTCGCCGCAGCATCTATCACCACGCATCAGATAATAAAGCCCCGCAAGCAAAAGGAAACCATATATGCCGGCCGGGAAAATTTTATTTCCGCCGGCAAGTATGGGGCCCAAAAAGATTCCCACTGCTCCCGGAGCCACGAAAATACCAAGCGGAGAAAGCCTCTC
>JAFZDQ010000091.1 GCA_017561085.1 Lachnospiraceae bacterium | reverse complement strand
GCCCCCAAATATCATTCAACAGATCCGCACCGGCGCTTATTCCGGCTTTTGCCACCTTACTTTTATAGGTATCCAGAGAAACAGGTACATCAAATCTTGCCTTCACCGCCTCAATTACAGGCACTACGCGGGCAATTTCCTCTTCCTCGGAAACCGGGGTATAACCAGGTCTGGTGGATTCTCCGCCGATATCCAAAATATCCATCCCCTGCGAAATCATCTCTTCTGTACGGAACAGTACCTGACTTAAGCCGTCATACTTTCCTCCATCCGAAAAAGAATCCGGGGTTACATTCAAAATGCCCATCAGGTAAGTATTCTTTTTTACATCAAAATTATGGTTACCAATTTTCATTCTATCAAAATCCTCCGTTAAATGACAAGACTCCGGTTCTTCTTTTCATCCTTCCAATTACATTCCTTCTCTGAGGTACAGGCAAAGCAGGCTCTGCTTAACTTATCCGCCCGGTATAAAAGCCCGGAAAGGTCTTTTCTTTCCCGCACAGCACCATCACGATGCAGACTTATGGCCTCCACAATTGCCCCACAGGCTTCTTCATCAAAACCGCATTCCGAAAGGATTTCCGGTGCCAGTACGGCACTTGCTTCTTCGTGAGACGTACCGTCCTCGTATTGTTTCCATCTGCCGATATCATGAAGCAGTGCTGCTGCATAAATCCATTCTTCGGATACGCCAAGTTGCTCCCTCATATTTAAAATCACGGCAATCCGCGCCACATCCAAAAAATGAACCGCATTATGCTTACAAAACTTCCGCTTTTTCTCCGCCTTTTCATTCTTTTTTAAATACTTCTGATATGCTTTTGATTCCCAGATGCGCTGTACCTTCTCCATGCTTCTTCTCCCATAACGGCCTATACCGGTAAACCTATCTCAAAAATAATATCAAAGGCTTTCACCGGCAAATTATTTGCGGCAAAAGCCCGTTTTCTCAATCAAATCCCTATTTAGCGGATTACCTGTAAAAAGGTACTTCTAAGGTCTTCCTTTTTTTCAAAAACTCCACGGGATACCATGGTAACCGTGCTGCTGCCGGGTTTCTTCACCCCGCGCATGGTCATGCACATATGCTCAGCCTCTAACACCACCATAACTCCCTTGGGTTTCAAATGCTCCATGATGGCATCCGCAATCTGCGCCGTCATCTGCTCCTGGATTTGGGGTCTTCTGGCATAAACCTCCACGGTTCTGGCCAATTTGCTAAGCCCCACTACTTCCCCGTCCGGAATATAGGCAATATGTGCCTTACCGTAAAAAGGAAGAAGATGATGTTCACACATGGAGTAAAAAACAATATCCTTCTCCACAATCATTTCATTATTATCCGCATGGAAGGTCTTGGAAAGATGGACACCCGGATCCTCATCCCTTCCTGCGAAAATTTCTTCATACATTCTGGCAATCCTGTCCGGAGTGGCCTTAAGACCTTCTCTGTTTACATCCTCCCCGATTGCCTCTAACAAAAGCACTACCGCTTCTTTTACTTTTTCTTTATTTACCATGTGAATCACTCCTGATTTCGCTCCTGTTTTTCACCACAGTCATTAACTGTCCCAAAAAAGAAAGGGAACCGAACGCTATGATGACCGTATCCTTATCCGCCATTAATAAGGACAATTCCACCGCCTCTTCCACGCTGTCAAGGGCAGTCACATTTTCGTGATACTGCTGCACCTTCTGTGCCAGTTCGTAAGAAGAAGTGCCCCTACCGCCCTTGGTAGGTACCGTCAATATCTGGCTTGCAAAGGGATAAGTGGCCTGAATTACTTCTTCCTGCTCCTTATCTCTTAACATCCCCATTATATATATAATTCTTCTGTTTGTAAAATAAAACTCGATACATTCTGCCAATCTTTTGGCGCCGTCCCTGTTATGGGCACCGTCCGCAATGAAAATCGGCTTTTTCAAAAGCAGGTCAAACCTTCCCGGCCACTGCGTTTCCAAAAACCCTTTCCGGAGGGCCTTTTCGGATACCTGGTACCCTTTTTTTGCAAGTGCCTGTATCACCTCTACTGCGATGGCCGCATTCTCTGTCTGGTACCGGCCGATTAAAGAAATCTCCAAATCCTTGTAGGTACCGTAGCTAAAACACTGCTTGGAAAGGGTACTCTTTTTCTTTTTCAGACCATTCAAATCCACAAAAGTAAGGTAAGCCTTTTTCTCACGACACTTTTCCTCAATTACACGGGCAGCCTCCTTATCCTGGGGCGCACTTACCACATGACAGCCGTTTTTGATAATGCCGGCCTTTTGGGTGGCAATTTTTTTAAGGGTATCCCCTAAAATTCCCATGTGGTCAAGGCTGATGGATACCAGCGCACAAACCAGGGTATTTTCAATCAGATTGGTGGCATCCTCTGCGCCGCCCATACCGGTTTCCAAAACCACAATATCACAATTTTTTTCCTTAAAATATAAAAAGGCAAGGGCCGTTTCCACTTCAAAGGGAGTGGGATGGGGCGCACCTTCCTGCACCAGCGCATCGCAGGCGTTTTTTACGGTTTCCATAAGCCTGCACAAATCCGCCTTGGAAATCATGCGGCCGTTTATCTGGATTCTCTCCCGATACTCAAAAATGGTAGGAGAAATATATCTGCCTGTTTTATAGCCTGCTGTTTTCAGAATGGTTGAAACAAAGGCAAGCACACTTCCCTTTCCGTTGGTCCCTGCAATATGGACAAAAGAAAGCTCCTTTTGGGGATTCCCAAGTTTCTCACACAAATTTGTAATATTGGAAAGCCCCGGCACTATTCCAAGACCCTGAAGACTTTCGACATATTCCGTTACTTCCGTGTAATTCATGAAAAATCCCTCCTTTCAAAATCCAACTGTATTATTCCTTAAATATGTCACATTCATTATGTATAAATTTTTTTAAAAAGCAAATACTGTTCCCATGATGAAAACACTAATAAAAAACTTTTTCAAATGCGGACTTGCCGGCTGGTGTCTGGAAATTATCTTTACCGCATTTACAAGCACGAAAAAAGAAAACCGGAAACTCATCGGGCAAACCTCCCTTTGGATGTTTCCCATTTACGGCAGTATTGCGTTCTTCTCACCGCTCTTTTACGTTTGCCGGAAATTACCGGCACTTATCCGGGGCAGTTTCTACGCTGTCCTGATTTTTACGGGAGAGTTTGTCAGTGGGAACTTCCTGAAAAAGCATTCCCTCTGTCCCTGGAATTACGCCAAAAGTCCCTTTCAAATCCGGGAAGTTATCCGCCTTGATTATTTCCCTAACTGGTTTTTATGCGGTCTTTTGTACGAGCGGCTCCTTACGTTCCGCAAGCCGTAATTTACGCATGGTAAATAAGTACGCAATTGCCAGGAAAATTCCTGTCACCAGCCAGGAACTGGCATTTGCCATACATACCCCGGCAAAGCTGTTTAGCTTTACCGCAAAAGCTGCTGCCACAATCCGGCACACAAGCTCCACCACGCCGCCAAGCATGGGCATTACCGCAAAGCCGCAGCCCTGTAAAATATTTCTGAAAATAAAAATCATACCAAGCGGAATAAAGCAGGTACCGCAAAGATATATATAGGTTTTCGCATAGCTCATCACCTCTGCCGACGCATCACCCACAAACAGATTGATGAGGGGCTGCAGAAGTACTACCACTACACCAAATACCACCACGGAATACACCGCCGACAAACCGTTGGCAATGCGGTTTCCCTTGCGGATTCTCTCTAAATCATACACACCCATATTCTGGGCACTGTAGGTAGCCATGGTCATTCCCATCGCATTGTAAGGCTGGGTCACAAGCTGCTCCACCTTGCAAGCCGCGGTATAGGCCGCAATCGCCGTAGAACCAAACAGATTCAAAACCGCCTGCACCAAAATGGTTCCGACTGCTGTAATGGAAAACTGCAGTGCCATAGGCAGTCCGATACGGATTTGCCTTCCCGCACAGTCCATTTCCAATCTAAGATCCTCTTTGGCGATATGCATAAGGGGCACCTTTTTAATGATATAAAAAAGACAAATAAAACCGCCTGTTGCCTGTGCAATTACCGTAGCTATCGCTACACCGGCAACGCCCATTGGTATCACCACTACAAACAAAAGGTCAAGTACGATGTTGAGAATCGTTCCCGCAATCATGGAATAAAGCGGAATTTTACTGTTTCCGACTGCACGCAAAAGGCTGCCTGTCAGATTCCCGAGGCTGCTGAATATCATACCGACACAAACAATCACGATATACTGCTTGGACATGGCATAAATGTTCTCCGGTGTATTCATGGCCGTCAGAATCTCATCCATAAAAAGCACACTGAGAATGGTCATTGCCACCGTAATAATAAGCGTCAGTGTCGTAGCATTTCCTACGGTTTTCTTAAGCCCTTCCCTGTCTCCTGCGCCGAATCTTTGTGCCGTAAGCACGGTAAAGCCCGTAGAAAGCCCCATGGTAAAGCCGAATATCAAAAACATAATGGTACCCGTGGCGCCCACCGCCGCAAGTGCTTCCACACCTACAAAACGGCCCACGATAATGGTATCCACCATATTATAAAACTGCTGGAAAACATTTCCCAAAATCAGGGGAAGCATAAACTTTAAAAGCAATTGCATGGGTTTCCCCTTGGTCATATCAAGTTCCATAAAAACTCCTTATCTAATGCTAATATAAACGTGGGAAAAGCGGTATGACCAAACATACCGCCTTTTTCGTATTATTCCTCGTATCCGATTACGTCCAGTTCCCCGGCCCCGATATCCATGGTATTGATGGTACGGCGCTTCATTCTGGCTGTTTCAGACGCTTCCAGGATAAAATCCTTCACTGCTCTGGCATTCTTAATATGCAAAAGTTTCAACTGAGGATGTGTGGTATCACCGGTATAACAAACAACCGTACCCAGCCGAAACATTCTCTCGCCAAGAGTTGCGGTCAGCTCCACATCTTGGATTTTGTACATATAACAGTCATTCTCTACTCTGTTTAAAAAACCGCTGTCAATGGTTAACATATTTTCTTTAATCGTATATTTGGTGAATGTAAAAGGCAGTCCGAAGAACACCCATCTTTTTCTTTCTACAAATTCAGTTGCCATAATTTATCCTCCTTTTTACGTTTACACACGTAGTATACTAAATTCTACTCCTTATTGCAAAGAAATCTTTCTTTTTTTACAAAAATTTAAGGAAACATTTTTTATTGCCAATTGAAAGAAACGCACTTCTATGCTATGATAGTAAAAATGCATTTCGCCTGATTCAAAGGAAGGCAGACAGGAGTATCGTATGATTGCAAAAGATTGTATCAAAGGACGCAGAAGTATCCGTAAATTTAAAGAAACACCTGTAGACCATCAGTTACTTGCCGAAATTATCGAAACAGCATCTTATGCTCCCAGCTGGAAGCATACACAGATTGCCCGCTAC
The DNA here is from genome assembly GCA_017561085.1 of Lachnospiraceae bacterium. Classification (GTDB taxonomy): domain Bacteria; phylum Bacillota; class Clostridia; order Lachnospirales; family Lachnospiraceae; genus Suilimivivens. The sequence continues at coordinate 1,404 of JAFZDQ010000091.1, read as the reverse complement.
ATTGCAGTAGAAGGTGAGCTGAAGAACCAAATTGCCAGAGAATGTACCGATATGTTCCCCGGCAACGGAAAGATTATTGAAAATGCACCTATGTTAATCGCCCTGACCTATATCAAAGGCCGTTGCGGTTATGAACGTGATGGTTCCTTCACTACTGCCAAAGGGGATTCCTGGCAGATGTTTGATGCAGGTATTGCAGCACAGAGTTTTTGTCTTGCAGCATATGAACAGGGTCTCGGCACTGTTATTATGGGTATCTTTGACGAAGCAAAGGTTGCTTCTTTATTAGAGATTCCCGAAACCCAGGAGATCACCGCTTTAATTCCCGTTGGTTTCCCTGATGAAGAACCTGTTGCTCCCAGAAGAAAACCTGTGGAGGATTTGTTAACGATTAAATAATTTCAAAATCGAAGAGATTTTTTCTCTTCGATTTTTTATGGCAAATTCAGAGAAAAAGGAGATATTGACTATGAGACATTTAATGAGTCCCCTGGATTTTACCATTCAGGAACTTGACCAGCTCTTTGACCTGGCAAACGACATTGAAAAAAACATGGCGAAATATGCACATGCCTGTGCAGGCAAGATTCTCGCCACCTGCTTTTACGAGCCCAGTACCCGTACCCGCTTAAGTTTTGAATCAGCAATGCTGAGCCTTGGCGGCAGCGTTCTCGGTTTTTCCGATGCAGGCTCCTCTTCCGCTGCCAAGGGCGAAAGCGTATCCGATACCATCCGTACGGTATCCTGCTATGCAGACATCTGTGCCATGCGCCATCCCAAGGAGGGTGCTCCCATGGTGGCTGCTACGAAATCCACCATTCCTGTGATTAATGCAGGGGACGGCGGACATCAGCACCCCACACAGACCTTAACCGACCTGCTTACCATCCGTTCCTTAACCGGAACCATCGGAAACTTTACCATCGGTCTTTGCGGCGACTTAAAGTTCGGACGTACCGTCCACTCCTTAATCAATGCGCTGGTACGCTACGAAGGAATTAAATTCATCTTTATCTCTCCCGAAGAGTTAAAGGTACCCGATTACATCACCGACATGCTGAAAGAAAAGAACATTCCTTACGAAGAAGTAATCCGCCTGGAAAACATCATGCCGGAGCTTGATTTCCTCTACATGACCCGTGTACAGAGAGAACGTTTCTTCAACGAAGAAGACTATGTGCGATTAAAAGATTTCTATATCCTGGACAAAGCCAAAATGGAACTGGCCAAAAAGGACATGCTGGTACTCCATCCCCTTCCCCGTGTAAATGAAATCTCCGTAGAAGTGGATGATGATCCCAGAGCCGCTTATTTCAGACAGGTACAGTACGGTGTTTATGTACGTATGGCACTGATTCTGACACTGCTTGAAATTCACGTAGATTAAAGGAGGTAACTCATGTT